>NZ_JBHVJX010000005.1:0-312943 GCF_042798755.1 Streptomyces sp. NPDC057743 | reverse complement strand
GGGCGGTAGGCCAGACGTAAAGCGAAGCAGTCTGGCCTACCGCCCCCGGAGGCCCGTCACCGCACCCAACAGCCCCGCGCAGCGGACAACGCAACTCGCCCCGCCCCGCGCAGCGGATCGGCCCGCCGCAGGCGCCACGGCGGGACAGCCAACCACGTGGGAGGCCCGCCAAGCGCAGCGGACCGGCCCGCGCCGCAGGCGCAAACAACAGCACCCCGCACGGCGGGAAAGCCGACGACGTGGGAAGCCAGCCAAGCGCAGCGGCTACCGCTTCAGGAAGGGCTTCTCGCCGGCGATGTTGATGCGGTGCATCAGGCGCTCGTGCGGGAAGTAGTCGGCGACCGCGAGGTGTTGGGTGCAGCGGTTGTCCCAGATGACGAGGTCGCCCTGGGTCCAACGGTGACGGTAGATCAGCTCGTTGGTCTCGATGTGGCGGACGAGGAAGGCCAGCAGCGCGCGGCTCTCGGACTCGGTGACGCCGTTGATCCGCGTCACGTACGGGTTGGAGATGTACAGCGCCCGGCGGCCGGTCTCGGGGTGGGTGCGGATCAGCGGGTGCTCGACCGGGTCCTGGTCGGCGAACTGCTGGTCCGGGTCGATGCCCTTCTTGCGCATCGACTTCTGGAGGTTGCCGTAGTCCGGGCCGAACGCCTTGCGCACGTCGTGCGTCGCGGTGAGCTGGAGCAGCAGCTCCTGCATGGGCACCGACAGCGTCTCGTATGCCAGGTACATGTTGCCGTAGAGGGTGTCGCCACCGACCTTGGGCGTGATCTTGGCGTAGAGGGCGGTGCCGAGCGGGGGTTCGGCCCAGCCGCTGTTGTCGGTGTGCCAGTCGTTCAGCCCCGGCGGCTTCTGCTCGTTGTTGTGGAGCACCATCACCTCGGGGTGCCCCTCAACGGTCATCGGCAGCAGGTGGCTGTGGGCCAGTAACGGCCCGAAGCGCGCGGTGAACGCCTTCTGCTGCTCGACCGTGAAGTCCTGACCCGGGAAGACCAGCACGTTGTACTGGTGGAAGGCGTCCAGCACCGTCTTCCATGCCTCGGTGGAAATCTCTTGGGAGATGTCGAGCCCCTCGACGCGGGCTCCGATGGCGGGGCTTACCGGCTCGATGACGGGGAGGTTGTTTCCCATGGTGTTACTGCTCCTCAAGGTGAAACGGGTGCTCAAGGTGAAACGGGTGCGGTGAGCGGCTGACTGGTGGTGGTCAGGGTGCGCAGCAGGACGTCGGGGTCGATCACGCCGCCGCTGACGACGGCTACCGGGTTGCGCCAGCCGAGCGAGGCGGAGTGCTTCAGCGCGGCGGCGTACGCCGCGGCCCCCGCGCCCTCGCAGACGATCTTGTCGGTGAAGGCCAGGGAGGTCAGCGCCTCCGCTACCTCCCGCGGCGTCACGGTGAACACCCCGGCCAACTTGTCCTTCAACCGCTCGAATTGGGCGGGAATGACGAAGCTGGCGCCGATGCCGTCCACGAAGGAGCGCTCGTACTCCACCTCCGTGGGGCGGCCCGCGCGCAGCGAGGCGGACAGCGGGGCTCCGGTGCTGATCTCCACGGCGTAGACGGGGACCTGCAGATAGGTCGCCAGGCTGTAGGCGAGGTTCCCGCCGCCGTACGGCGCCAACACCGCGTCCACGTCGGGGAGATCGTCCTGGATCTCCATGCCGATGGTGGCGATGCCCAGCGAGACGTACGGGTCGCTCTCGGAGGAGAGGAAGAAGCCGGGCAGGTCGGGGAAGGTGCCGGAGACCATGGTGCGGCGCCAGACCGGGTACGGGACCGCAACGATCCGCGCCCTGGGGTTGTACGCCAGGACCTGGGACCGCTTCGCCTCCGGGATCGAATCCGGCACCACCACCGTGTACGCCAGATCCAGCTCCGACGTCACGTGCGCCAGGCCCTGCGCGAAGTTGCCCGAGCTGCCGGTCACGACGCCGTCGCGGACGATCCGGGCCCATACCTCCGGGCGGAACCGCCGGTACGCGTGCAGTGCGCTGAGCGCACCCCGGGCCTTGAACGAGTTGGTGACCTGAAGGTTCTCGCACTTCAGGTGGATGTCTACCGGGCTCTGCGCCGTCGCCCGCAGCAGCGGTGTACGCCGGATGTGCGGGGCGATGAGTTCGCGCATGCGCCGTACCGAGGCATGCGAAATGTCCTCGGATAACAGGGGTTTCAGCATGTGGCTTTCGCTATCGAGTAGGAAAATTCCTCGGTCAGGCCCAGCTTCCGGGCCAGTGAGATGCTCGGCGTCTTGTCCTCGTGGCAGGTGATGACGGAGCGCAGGCCCCGCTCGCGGCCCCAGTGGTGGACCGCTCCGAGGACCACGAACGCCAGACCCTTGCGGCGGTGGTCGGGGTGGATGTGGGTGCCGAGCTCGTTCAGCCCGCCGCCGATGACGCCGTGCGCGTCTGCCGCCACCCGGCCGTCCTGGACCAGGGCGAAGCCGACCGCATGCGCGAGGTACTGGGCGGCGTTGGTGCCGAAAATGCTTCGCGCCATGGGGGATTCGAGGCCGGAGAAAGTCTCCTCGTCGATCCGCACCAGCTCGTAGCCGTCGGGCACGGCCGGGGGCGGGGCGACGTCGTCGACACCGGGGTGGGTGAAGTGCAGCCGTTGTCCCACGGTGAAGCCGGCCTGTTCCGCCCAGGCACCGTTGTCGGGGCCGGGCGGGTAGACGAGCTGTACCTCGCCGTGCCCGGCGAGCAGCCGCTTGGCCTCGGCGAAGAAGGCGGGGGTCAGGGCCCCGGCGGCAAGGCAGAACGGCGCGGTGGTGGCGACCAGACAGGCCACCGGCGCACCGCCTTGGAACTGCGCCCAGGCCCGGCCGGGGATGGCTCCGTCGATGACCGCACGGGCAAAGGCCAGGTTGGGGTGGTCGGGGGCGAACAGCGAGACCAGACGCGGCAGGTCGACTGCGGCCACCTCGACCAGCTGTGCCCGGTCCATGCCGGGGACCGGCGGGGCAGTGCTCATTGGTTCTCCATCGGGGCTCTCCACAGAGTTCGGAAACAGGGTGGTTTTAGGCACAGAGGTTCGACTCTAAGGTCCGCAAGGTTCAGGAGTGTGTCTGGTGGCTCAAGTTAGGGGGGTAGAGGGGTACGTAGGGGGAGCAAACGGCGGGCCAACTCGTTGGGAGGACAGACATGGACAGTGCCCCGTCCGGTCCCTGTCCTCAACTCCCACCGGGCGGAGGCGCCCAAGTCACGGGAGGGGGCGGGCCGGAGGGGGTGGGTTTCCGGACGTAAAGCGAAGCAGTCCGGAAACCCACCCCCGGAGGACCGCACCCGGCACCCACGGACAACCGCGCGCCCCCGCCCAACACACCCCTCCGCCGAAGGCGGAAAGCAGCAACCCCCACGACGGGAGAGCCAAAGACCGCTACCGGGACAGCCGCACCCCAGTCACCAAGTCAGGCCGTATCCGGAGCGCTTGCGTCATCTTGTGGTCGGTCCACGGGTGCAGCAGTGCCTGGTAGTGCGCAAGGTCCGCGGGGTCCGTCACCAGGCGGCAGTAGCCGGTCACCACCACGCTCCAACCGCAGTGCGTGGCCGGGTCGATGGCATCCGCCTCATAGGCGACGACCACTCCCTCGTCGCCCTCCTCGTGCCCGGTCAGCGTGGCCAGCGCGGCGCCCTCGTGGGTGCGGATGATGACCTCGCCGTGGTGCAGCAGGTGGTTCACCGGGCGGATCGCCGGCAGCGCGTCCTGAGTGAAGACGATCCGGCCCAGGGAGACGCTGCCCAACAGCCGCAGCGCCTCGGCCCGTTCGAGTTCGGTGCTGTGGCGGGAAGCCTCGCGGTCGGCCCACTCGCCCAACACGGGGTCGAAGGCGGGACCGGTGGCCTGCCGGGTCGGGAGGTCGTTCACGACGTGCTGCTCCTCGTGCTCTTGACGCGGGTGATGGGCGGTGCTCCCTGGCCAGTAGACGGCCCCCGGCGGGTGGTTGCCAGGGGCCGTTCGGCCCGTCCCGCGGTGCACCCCGCGCCCGCGGGCTGGTGCGCCGGACGCGCGCCGTACGGGTCAGCGGGCCGCCTCGGTGACGGCCGGGTTGTCCGCGTACGCCGGCGCGTCGCCGGTGGCCCGGGGCAGCACGTCCGGGAGCGGGTCGTGGCGGATCTGGTCGGCCGACATGCCGGCCGCGGTGAGCCGGGAGACCGTCGCCCCGACCATGGCCGCCGGGCCGCTGACGAACGCCAGCCGGCCGGACCACTGCGCCTCCCGGGCCACCGCCTCCGCCAGCGGACCGTACTCGGCCAGCGACCCACCGGCATCCGGGGCGGCGTCCTCGTCCAGGACCCGGACCACCCGCAGCTGACTGTGGCGCGCCGCCAACTGGGCCAGCGCACCGGCGTCGTACAGCTCGGCCCGGCTGCGGGCGCCGACGAAGAGCTGGACGCTGCCGGCCGGGCGCACCGACAGGCCGCCCGCCCCGCCGCGGCGGCCCGCCCACTCCTCCAGGAGCGCCTTGACCGGCGCCCAGCCGGTGCCGCCGGCCACCATCAGCAGGTCGTGCACCCGCTCTTCCGGGGGGAGCGTCATGGTGCCGTGCGCGGGCCCGATCCGCAGCACGTCGCCGACCCCGGTGCGACTGACCAGCGCCTCGCTGACCCCGCCCGGGCCGGTCTGCCGGATGTGGAACTCCACCTCGCCGTCCGGCCCCGGCGCCGACGCCAGGGAGTAGTGCCGCCACGCCTGGGGCATCAACGGGGACGCCACCGCCGCGTACTGGCCGGACCGGTACCGGTACGGCTCGTGCATCCGGACCCGGAGCACCGCCAGGTCCGGGCGGCGCAGCGCGTGGGAGGTCACCGTGCCCTGCCAGCACGGCGGTTCGGCCAGCGCCGCGTCCGCGCCCTCGACCATCGACGCGACCGCGAAGCGCAGCATCCGCACCCACGCCTGCTCCACCGCCTCGGCCCAACGCGGCCCGGCGGCGCGCCGCAGCGCGGCACACAGCGACGCCTCGAACGCCTCGTAGTGCACCGGCCGCACCCCCAGCTTCCGGTGGTCGTGGCCGAGCTGCCGGAAGTAGAGGGCCACCTCGCCCGGCCGGTGCAGGTTCTCGATCAGATACCAGAACGCGCGGGCCAGATGGGCGCGTTGGAACTCCATCGACTCCGGGAAGAGGGAGCGCAGATAGGGCCACCGGGCGAACATCTCGTCGTAGAGGTAGGCGATCAGGTCGCCGAACGGGGTGACCAGGTCGAGGTACTGGGTGATCAGCCGCTGATCGGCGGCGCCGTTGTACGAGGCGGGAGTTAAGGCCGGCCCGGGGGCCGGGCCCTGGCCGAGTATCCGCTGCCGCAGCCGTTTGGCGTCGTGCCGGGCGAGCAGGGCGTGGTACTCGCCGCCGACGGTACCGGGGGTGGCCGGCCCGGTCGGCAGGGACGCGGCGGAACGCTCGGGCTGGCAGGGCTGCTGCATGGTCTGGACCTCCTGACGGGGGGCGCCAGTATGGCAAGGCAAAGGGGTGCCCGAAGGGCCCCGTTCCCCCAGGGCCGTTCGGCCCTTGCGCAGGTCAGCGCGGTCGACGAGGCTCGGGGGTCGGGCCCTGCGCCCCGGCGACCGCGAAGAACCACAGAGCGAGAGTGCATGAACCAGCAGCCCGTTCCTCCTGCCACCGACTCTGCCGCTGGCCCTGCCGCCAGTGCACCGGGCGCGCCGCTGCGCGTCTTCATCCTGGACGACCACGAGGTGGTGCGCCGCGGCGTGCGGGACCTCCTGGAGGCGGAGGACGACATCGAGGTCGTGGGGGAGGCCGGCGACCCCCGGCAGGCCCTCGCCCGGGTGCCGGCGGTCCGCCCCCAGGTGGCGATCCTCGACGTCCGACTCGGCGGCGACGACGGCGACCACGAAGGGATCGAGGTCTGCCGGGAGTTGCGGGCCCGGATGCCGGAGCTCGCCTGCCTGATGCTGACCTCCTTCGACGACGACGAGGCGCTGTTCGACGCGATCATGGCCGGGGCGGCCGGCTATGTGCTCAAGCAGATCGACGGGACCGCGCTGGTGCGCGCGGTGCGCACGGTCGCCGCGGGACAGTCGATGCTCGACCCGCGCACCGCGACCCGGGTGATGGACCGGCTGCGTGGCCCGGGCCAGAGCGCGCGCGAGGAGGAGCCGTCCGAACTCGACCGGCTCTCGCCCCGCGAGCGGGAGGTACTGGACCTGATCGGCGAAGGTTTGACGAACCGTCAGATCGCGGATCGGCTGTTCCTCGCCGAGAAGACGGTCAAGAACCGGGTGTCCGCCATCCTCGGCAAGCTGGGCGTAGGCCGCCGCGTCCAGGCGGCAATGATCGCCGAACGCCTGAAGGAACCCCGGGGATGAGGAACACGCCGGAGCGGCCCCGGAGTTGACCCCACCGCCCCGGCCCACCGACCGGCCGACCCGCGCAACGCACCCGCGCGGGTCGGCCTTTGGCGTCCGCGCCGGAACAGGGCCTGTCCGACGGGTCAGGGCCGGGGCCCGCCCCTGGCCCACCGGACAGACCCTAGTCCGGCAGCGGGGCGCGCCACACGATGCGGGTGCCGCCGTCCTTGGGTGCCTCGACGGAGAGTTGGCCGCCGTGCATCTGGGCCCGGGCCCGCATGTTGGCCAGGCCGCCGGTGTGTGGTGCGGCGCCGACCCCCACCCCGTCGTCGGTCACCGTCAGCGTCACCTCGTCGGAGGTCACCGACAGGTCTACGTCGAGGCGGTGGGCGCCGGCGTGCCGGGCGGCGTTGCTCAGCGCCTCGGCGGTCACCGCCACGAGGTGCGGGGCCAGTTCATCGGGGACGGCGGCGTCCACCGGGCCGTCGATCCGCAGTGCGGGGGCGAAGCCGAGGGGGCCGGCCGCGCGCTGCACGGCGTCGGTGAGGTCCCGGCGCAGGCTGCGGGCGTCCTTGCCGTCCCCGGTGGTGCGCAGCCCGAAGATCGTGGACCGGATGATCTTGATGGTGGTGTCCAGGTCGTTGACCGCGCGGCCGACCCGGTCCACCGCCTCCGGCCGGTCGATCAGCCGGGTCGCGCTCTGGAGCGTGATGCCGGTGGCGAACAGCCGTTGGATGGCGAGGTCGTGCAGGTCCCGGGCGATCCGGTCCCGGTCGTGCAGGACCGTCAGCTCCTCCGACTCGGCGCGCCGGCGGGCGAGTTCGAGGGCGATCACGGCCTGGTCGGCGAAGCCGGATATCAGCCGGACCTCGTCGTCGTCGAACGGGGGCCGGCCGGCCAGCCGGCTCAGCCGCAGCGCGCCCCGCCCGGTGTCCACCTGGAGCGGGACCGCGACCGCCGGCCCGTCCCCGATGTCCGGGCCATCCCCCGCCTCCGGGTCAACTCCGGCCTCCGGGACGCCCAACGGGAACGCCCGCGGATCGGAGCGCAGGTCCGTGCTGACCACGGGCCGGTCGCTGCGGACGGCGATGCCGGGCAGCGAACCGTCGACCGGCACCCGCAGCCCGGTGATCCGGCTCGCGCCGGTGCCGCACGCCACCGTCACCGCCAACTGGTCCGCCGACGAGGCCACCGGCAGCAGCACCGCCGCACAGTCCGCGCCGGCCACCTCCATCGCCCGCTCCGCGATCAGCCGCAGCACCTCGTCCGCCTCCGTACCGGACAGCAGGCTGCGGGTGATCTCGCCCAGCGCCTCCAACCACCGCTCGCGGCGCCGACTCTCGTGGTACATACGGGCGTTGTCGATCGCCACGCCCGCCGCGATGGACAGGGTGGTCACCACCGCCTCGTCCTCCGCGTCGAACGAGCCGCCGCCCCGCTTCTCGGTGAGGTAGAGGTTGCCGAAGACCTCGTCGCGGACCCGGACCGGCACCCCGAGGAAGGTACGCATCGGCGGATGGTTGGCCGGAAATCCGTAGCTGTGCGGATGGCTCGACAGGTCGGAGAGCCGCAGCGGCTCCGGATTGCGGATCAGCTCCCCGAGGATGCCGTGCCCGCACGGCGTCCGACCGATCAGCGAGATCAGCTCGTCGGACATCCCCACGGGCAGGAACTGCGACAGCTGCCCGTCGCCGACGACGCCCAGCGCGCCGTACTCCGCGTCGGTCAGCGCCACCGCCGCCTCGACGATGCCCCGGAGCACCTGCGGGAGTTCCAGCCCCCGCCCCAGGCCCATCACCGCCTCCAGCAGGCTGCGCAACCGGTCCGGCGCGCGGAGCTGCGGTTCCCGCGGCTCACCCGTGGCCGGTGCGTACTGCTGCGTTTCGGACATGACCGTGCTGCTCCCAAAGATCCCGTACGTCTGTGCGGCAGCGTACGTGATCAACAGGGCGGGCCCGACGGGCACCGGTGCCGACCGGCCACTCCGAGCGGCCCCGCGCCGGGCCGGCCGTCCCGGCGCGAAGGGGCCGGTCGCGGTCCACCCAGGGGCAGTTCGGCCCTGAGGAGCGCGAGCGCCGCCGGCCGAGGATGGGCGATGCCGGGAAGGGCCGGGTCTCCCCCGTGCCGATGGCTCTTCCCGGCCCTGGCTCCTTCCCGGTCAGATCACGCTTTCTCTAGGTGGAGGACGACAGCACCGTGGATGGTTGGGAAGTTCAGGCGACAGCGGCCAGGGAACCCGCGCCCGGCCGGGTCAGCACGGCCCGGCCGCGGCGTCGGCACAAGGCGGTGGAGTGGCTCACCACCACCGACCACAAGCAGATCGGCACGCTCTATCTCGTCTCGGCGTTCGTCTTCTTCCTCGTCGGCGGCCTGATGGCACTGCTGATGCGCGCCGAACTCGCCCGGCCGGGCACCCAGCTCCTCTCCAACGAGCAGTTCAACCAGGCGTTCACCATGCACGGCTCGGTGATGCTGCTGCTCTTCGCGATGCCGCTGTTCACCGGCTTCGCCAACTGGCTGATGCCGCTCCAGATCGGCGCCCCCGACGTGGCGTTCCCGCGGCTGAACATGCTCGCCTTCTGGCTGTTCCTCCTCGGGTCGCTGATCGCCGCCGCCGGCTTCCTCACCCCACAAGGGGCCGCGGACTTCGGCTGGTTCGCCTATGCCCCGCTCTCCGACGCCGTCCACTCGCCCGGCGTCGGCGCCGACATGTGGATCATGGGCGTGGCGCTCTCCGGCTTCGGCTCCATCCTGGGCGCGGTCAACTTCATCACCACCATCATCTGCATGCGCGCCCCCGGCCTGACGATGTTCCGGATGCCGATCTTCACCTGGAACGTGCTGCTCACCGCGGTGCTGATCCTGATGGTCTTCCCGGTCTTCGCCGCCGCCCTGCTGGCCCTGGAAATGGACCGCAAGTTCGGCTCCCACGTCTTCGACGCGGCCAACGGCGGCGCCCTGTTGTGGCAGCACCTCTTCTGGTTCTTCGGCCACCCCGAGGTCTACGTCCTGGCCCTGCCGTTCTTCGGCATCGTCTCCGAGGTCATCCCGGTCTTCTCCCGCAAGCCGATGTTCGGCTACATCGGCCTGATCGCCGCGACGATCTCCATCGCCGGCCTCTCGGTGACGGTCTGGGCACACCACATGTACGTCACCGGCGGCGTACTGCTCCCCTTCTTCTCCTTCATGACGTTCCTCATCGCCGTCCCCACCGGCGTGAAGTTCTTCAACTGGATCGGCACGATGTGGAAGGGCTCGCTCTCCTTCGAGACGCCGATGCTGTGGGCCACCGGCTTCCTGGTCACCTTCGTCTTCGGCGGCCTGACCGGCGTCATCCTGGCCTCCCCGCCGCTGGACTTCCACGTCTCCGACACCTACTTCGTCGTCGCGCACTTCCACTACACGCTCTTCGGCACCGTGGTCTACGCGATGTTCGCCGGATTCCACTTCTGGTGGCCCAAGTTCACCGGCAAGCTGCTCGACGAACGCCTCGGCAAGATCACCTTCTGGACGCTCACGGTGGGCTTCAACCTCACCTTCCTCGTCCAACACTGGCTCGGCGCCGCGGGCATGCCCCGCCGCTACGCCGACTACCTCGCCGCCGACGGCTTCACCGCCCTCAACACCCTCTCCACCATCGGCTCGTTCCTCCTCGGCCTCTCCTTCCTCCCGTTCTTCTACAACGTCTGGAAGACCGCCAAGTACGGCGAGCAGATCGAGGTGGACGACCCCTGGGGCTACGGCCGTTCCCTGGAGTGGGCCACGTCCTGCCCGCCCCCGCGCCACAACTTCGCCGCGCTGCCCAAGATCCGCAGCGAATCCCCCGCCTTCGACCTCCACCACCCCACCGCGGACGCCCTCGAACCGGCCCGTCCCGCGGCCCACCTCTGAGGAAGGAGCGGCCGTGCTGTCACCCGCCGTCCTCGCCCTCGGGGCCACCGGCCTGAGCGCCGCCGGCTGCGTCTGGTACCTCCCCGCCGCGGCCGATCTGCGCGCCGGCCCCGACCGCCCCGCCTCCCGCCGCCTCTCGGCCGCCGCCTGCCTGACCACCTGGGCGACCATCGCGCTCTACGCCCCGCTCCTCCTGGCGGCCGTCCCCTGGCGGGTGTTGGGCACCGTCACCGTGGCCGGCGCGGCCACCGCCCTGCTCCTCGCCACCCTCGCCCGCGCCCGCCGCACCCACGAACAACGCACCACCCGCCGCGCCTGGGCGGCCCTCCGCATACCGCTGCCCACGGCCGGCCCGCCCAGCCGAACCCGGCGCTTCCTTTGGTGGTTCCTGCCGGGATATGTGGTGGCGGGCGGCGCGTTGGCAGTGGTGCTGATCGGGGGGATGGTGGGGCGCTGACGTTGGGGCGTGGGCTGGTATCTGGCCCACGCCCCCACCCACCCTCATGGGCTCGCGGGCGAAGGGGGTTCCGCGGCCAACCGCTCCGCCGTCACCTGTGGTCCTCCATGTGGTGGCGGCGGATCAGCACGTTGCAGTCGCTCGTGGCACTGCCGTCGCTCCGCCGCAGTGCCAGGGCTCGCTGTTGCCGCAGCGCACGGCACTGTTCGCAGTCGGCCACCGGACTGGGGACGTCCGGCCAGGTAGGCGTCGGGAGATAAATCACTGCTGCCTGACTCCAGATCGTGAGTGGGTTCCTGGACCGCTCCCGTACTTCTCGACCACTTCCCACCCGCCCTTGAGACCGAGCCGCGACCGCGCCGGCCTCCTGGGCACGTTTCGGCCATTGTCCGCCAATGCCGACGCATCCCATCCCGTTGTGCGCGGTCCGGGATACCTGATCCCATGCCGCGAACCTGACAGCGCCGGCCCGATCCCAAGACCAGGGCCAGGCCCTGGCGGTCCATGATGCTCGCCGCCTTGATTCTTCCGGTGAGCCTCGATGGCCGTCAGCGGGAGTCAACGAGGCGCCCTCGCCGCGGTCGGCGCCGTCCTCACGCTGCTCCTGGTACGCGTGGTGATCGGTTACGCGCCAGCGGACCAACGGACCAACGGGCCAGCGGGCCAACGGGCGAGCGGGCCAACGGGATCACGGGCTAACGGGTCAACGGCTCGGCAGGCACTGGAAGTTGCAGCATGACCGACATCGTTGAGGGCGTCTGGCGCCGGGCGGCGGCATAAGCCCCACCGACGGGGCGGGGCGGACGGATCGGGGTCGATCGGATCAGGTCAACTCCTCGGCGAGCAGGTCCATGAGCAGCCCGTCCTGCCAGGTGCCCGTCCGGTGGTCGCGGGCGTACGCGCGCATGATGCCGACGGGCCGGAACCCGACCTTGCCGTAGCTGCGGATCGCGGCCGTGTTGGCGGCGGCGGGATCGATGGTCAGCCGATGGTGACCGCGTTCGTGCACCAGCCACCGGGCCAACGTGCGTACGGCGTCGGTACCCAGCCCCTTTCCGTGCAGCCGCGCGGTCAGGAAGATGTCGATGCCGGCACGACGGAACTCGGGGTCGTTCTCCTCGTCGAACTGGATCGCCCCGATCACCTCGCCCTCGAAGACCACCGCGAGCATGCCCCCGAAGTCCTCCGGGGGCGACCACCACGCCGCGACCTCCGGCTCCCGCACGATCCCGGCGAGAACCTCGTGATCGTCGCCCGCCACCGACCGCAGCACGACCTCGTCTCCACGCAACTCCATGCACGCCATTATCCCGGGAGGCGTGGGCCCCTCAGCCCCCAGCCTTCAGCCCGCAGCACGCCGGCATCCCGGCTGGTGGTGGGGGTGTGTCTGCCGCCGCGGCGGGGCCGAGTCGGCGGGCTGGGTGATTCCACTCCCAGTGCCAACGTCCTGGAGATGGCGCTGTCTTCGATGCCCCCTGTGTCGGCGTCGGTTGCACGTTCGCCTCGTAGAGGGAACCGTTGGCCGTGAACGGGCTGCGTGCCGACTCCTCCGACGCGTCGACGGGGGAGGGGCGGACAGTCCCGACGGCGCCTGAATCCTGTCCCCCGGCGGGACCGGGGCGCGGCAGCCGGGACCGCCCTCGACTGACGACGAGACGGCCGACCGGATCGGTGTGCGGAGGAGGTCCGCGACTACCGCGGCACCCGCGGCTCGATGCTGAAGTCGAAGGCGGCGACGCCGGGGTCGAGCGTGGTCACGCCTCCGTCAACGGTCAACACGGCACCGTTGACGTAGGAGGCGGCGGGGGAGAGCAGCCAGCTGATCGCCTCGGCGACCTCGGTCGGATCTCCCGGACGGCCGGCGGGAGTCAGCCGGGTCGCTTCGGCGTAGGCGGCCTCGGCGCCTCCGGGTAGTGCGGCCTCGGCCGCGAATCGGGTCATCCGCCGGTCGGCCATCTCGGTACGGATCCAGCTCGGGCACACCGTGTTGGCCCGCAGCCCCTCCCGTCCGTAGTCGACGGCCAGGGAACGGCAGAGTTGGAGCAGCGCGGCCTTGGACGTGGCGTAGGCCCCGTTGCCCCGGCCGTTGCGGAGCGCGGAGACCGAGGCGACCCCGACGACCGCGCCCCGGGCCGCCAGCAGATGCGGCAACGCGGCGCGCAGGAGCAGGAACGGGCCGGTGAGATTGGTCCGCATCAGGACTTCCCAATCATCGACGGCCATCTCGCCGATCCTCCCGCCGCGCCCGATACCGGCGTTGAGCACCACACCGTCCAGGCGCCCGTAGGCGCGCACCGCGGCCGCGACGAGTTCCTGCACGGCCTGGGGGTCGGTGGCGTCGGAGGGGTGCGCCAGGGCGCCGGTTTCCTCGGCGATACGGTGCAGGGGTTCGGGGCGACGCCCGGAGACCACCACATGGTGCCCGGCGGTTCGCAACAGCCGTGCGGTAGCGGCGCCGATGCCCGTCCCGCCACCCGTGACGATGACGACGCGCTGCGCTTCTGGCATGGAGATCCGCCTTCCGGAGGCATGGGTTCCGATCCAACAACAGGCGAGCGTACGCAGCGGTTTCGGGGTGGTGCCGCCCCTCCTGCCGATCTAGGCCAACTTTGAACAAGTCGCGCTGGCTGCTTTTGAGCTACCCGGAAGTCAGCCGGTGGGCGGGAAAGCGGGCCCGAGCATCGGCACGCGCGGCGGTGCTGGCTCTGGGCTGTGGCTGGGCTCCTTGCCGTGGCGGTCGTCGGCCAGCATGCGAACGGCCCGGCGCCACCAGGCAACCGGGCCGCGCGTGCGCCGGGGGGCTACTTTTCGGCGGCCACCCACTTCTTGAGGAGCGACAGCAGCTCGGCGCGCTGCTCGCTCGACGTGTCCGACTGCCTGCGTGCGGAGTAGGCGAGGGCGAACCGGTCCACCTGTTGCCACCCCTTCATGGCCTTGACCCAGTGGGCGGAGACGGCGGGTGACGCGAACTCGTAGACGCTGACGGTGTTGGTGGTGACGAGCTGGGCGCAGTCGTTCTTGCTCGGCGTCTTCCCGAGCGCCTTGTTCGAGCACGAGGCGGTGTTGTCGGTGGGGTGGCCAAGGGTCGGGACACCGGTGGCCTCCGCGAGCCGCTTCGCGACGCTCTGCGCAGTAAGGCGGTTGCTACCGGGCTTGTTGGTACTCGGCACGGGCAACTTCTTGGCTTCGGCCTCGGCGTCGTCCGAGCCGCTACACGCCGCGAGCGTAGTGGCGAGGGCGAGGGTGGTTAAGGCGGCGGCGGTGCGCTTCACGTTCGGGCTCCCGAGCAGATGACTACTGACACAGGTGCGACCGTCGGGAATGCGTAAAGGTTGCGTGCTCGTGGTGTGGGGCTGGCGTGTGCGAGAACACCACCATCCTGTGGTGCACGGGCACCGTCGGATCGGCCGCGCGGTTGTACCGGGAGGCGGACGGGGCGGGCCGCCACTCGGCCCCTGGTGTCTCAGATCGCCGAGTGCAAGGTCAGGATGCCGAGGGTCAATAGGGCGGCGACCTTGAGGAGTTCGGCGGCGATGTAGCACGGGTGGGCTCGGGAACGGGGGCGTCCTCGCCGGCGAGGACGCGGGCCAACGCGAGGACGGCTTCTACGGTGTTGAGGGCGCGGAAGACGAGGCGGCCGATGCTGGGTCCGAGGGGGACGGTGATGCCGGGGGCGCGGAACGTCAGCGGTGCTTCCAGGAAGGAGATCGCCAGGGGCGTTGGCCCGTTGGCGGTGCGCGCGGGGCGCACGTACCAACGTGGTTGTGGCGTTCGTTGGTGCGTGCGCGGCGCGCGGCTGTGGTGGCTACTGGGCGGCGGCCAGCCAGAGGTCGGGGCCGAACACCTCGTAGTGGATGGCCCGGGGCGCGACCCCGTGGTGCAGCAGGTCGCCGCGGACGGTGCGGAGGAAGGGGAGGGGGCCGCAGAGGTAGGCGGTGAGGTCGTGCGGCAGGGGGAGCGTGCCGATGTCCGCGCGGCCGGTGGAGACCCGGGCCGGGGAGGTGGCGGTCGGGGCCTGAGCGTCCGACTCCTCGTACCACAGGTGGAGTTCGGCGTGCGGCAACGCGTCGACCAGGTGGCGCAGTTCGTCGAGGTGCGCGTGGTCGGCCGGGGTGCGGTCGGCGTGGACGACGGTGACGGGGCGGGACGATCCGGTGGCGGCCAGGTGGTGGAGCATGGCGAGCATCGGGGTGCAGCCGACGCCGGCGGAGGCCAGCAGGAGCGGGCCGTCGCCATCGGCCAGCGTCAGGTCACCGAACGCAGCGGAGACGGTGAGCACATCGCCGACGCGGGCCTGCTCGTGGAGCCAGGAGGACACCTCGCCGGCCGGGCCGGCGCCCGCCCCGACGCGCTTGACGGAGATTCGCCACTCCGGGTGGCCGGGGGCACAGGAGAGGCTGTACTGCCGGATCTGCCGGGCGCCGTCGGGGAGTTGGACCTGCACGCTGACGTACTGGCCGGGCCGGAACGGGCGCGCCGGGGTGCCGTCGGTCGGGCGCAGGGTGAGGGCGAGCGTGTCGGGGGTCTCGGCGCTCCGCTCGACGAGGGTCATCTGCTGCCACACCTCGCCCTCGGCGGCGCCGGATTGTGCGTAGAGACCGGCCTCGATGGCGATCAGCGCGTTGGCCATCAGCCAGTAGACCTCGTCCCAGGCGGCCGCGACCTGCGGGGTGACGGCCTCGCCGAGGACCTCGGCGATCGCCGCGAACAGGTGCTTGTGGACGATCTTGTACTGGTCCGAAGTGATGCCGAGCGAGGCGTGCTTGTGCGCGATCCGGCCGAGGATCGTCTCCGGCAGGGTGCCGGGGTGGACCACCAGGGTGCGGGCGAAGGCCGCGATCGAGCTGGCCAGGGCCTGGCGTTGGGCGCCGTTGGCCTGGTTGCCGCGGTTGAACAGGTCTCTCAGCAGCTCCGGATGGGCGTCGAACAGCTTCCGGTAGAAGAGGTCGGTGATGTCCTCGATGGCGGCGCCGACGGCGGGCAGGGTGGCGCGTATGACGGGGGTGGACTGCTCGGAGAGCACGGGTACCTCCAGGGTGAGGACGATGGTTAATTTAATTCGTAGATCGTTTGCCAATTTAAGGGCGGAGGGGCGCACTGGCGCCCCCAAGGGGGCGCCGCGGGGGTGTGGCGATCGGTGAGTGGTGGTTGGGGTCGGGGGGTGCGGGGACTCAGTCCGGGCGTTGGTCGCTCGGGACGGTGAGGCTGAGCAGTACCGGACCGGTGGGTGAGGCCACCACGTCCGAGACCGTGAGCGGGTCGAGCGTGGCGTAGAAGGCTTCCTGTGCCTCGCGCAGCGCCCGGCGCAGCCGGCAGGCCGCGCGCAGCGGGCACGGGGGGTCGCCCTCGCAGGCCACGACCTCGTCCTCGCCCTCCAGTTCGCGTACCAGCCAGCCCACCGAGGCCCGGTGTCCCAGCGCGGTCAGCTCCAGTCCGCCGCCGCGTCCACGACGGGCCTCGACCACGCCGAGGTGTTGGAGCCGACTGATCGCCTTCGCCATGTGCGTGTACGGCACGTCCATTGCCTCGGCCACCTCGCGGGTGGTCAAGGAGTCGCCGCGCTCGGCGACGGCCAGGCGCATCACTGCGCGCAGTGCCAGATCAGTGAACTTCGTCAACCGCACGCCATGAGGCTATCAAATACGCATGTTAGGTTCGCATTCAGGGGTGGTCCTGGGTTGCGCCGGGATAATGCAGAAGCAAGTGGAGGCGCTTGCTCGTGGGCGTTCATGGGCGTTCATGGGCGAGTGCGGATGCGCAGGGATGTGCATGGACACGCAAGGGATGGTGACCATTGATGGCTGACACCCCGCACACCGGCGGTCCCGCCGCCTCGGCCGGCGACCCGGTTCCGCGACTGCTGTGCGACGCCCAGGAACTCGCCGCCGCCGATCCGGCGCGGACCGGGGCGTTGTGGCGGCTGGCGGAGTCCGGTCGGCAGCTCGACGCCAACCTGGTGCGGGTCCCGCCGGACGGCTGCATCGATACGCACGTCGAACCGGATCTGGACGTGCTCCTCTACGTCGTGGCCGGCGACGGGACCGTGGACACGGAGCAGGGTCGGCAACCGCTCGCCGAGGGCGGGCTGCTGTGGTTGCCGCACGGCTCCCGCCGCAGCCTGACCGCGGGGCGGAACGGGTTGGCGTACCTCACGGTTCACCGTCGCCGCCCCGGCATGCAGATCCGGAGCCCTCGGCGCTGACGGCGAGCGGCCGCTCGGTCTTAGCTCGGTCTTAGGGGGTATCACCGTGGCCGCGGCCCGGACCGTTCCCCTGCCCATGCCCCTGTCTCTGACCCTGCCCCCGCTCCTCGTGCCCGTTGGCAGGGGTGCCGCCCATCATGCGGAGCATGGTCCGGCCGCCGGTGCGGAAGAAGCGCACGAGGAGGGCGGCGGCCAGGCCGAGGAAGGCGATGTTGAGCCAGGTCGTGTAGTTCCAGGAGACGCCCTCAGCGGGGAGCCTCGCCCGGGACTGGTCCGGGACCAATCCGAGGCCACCGAAGGCGAATTCGACGACGTAACCGGCGACCACCATGGAGAGGAAGAAGGTGCCGAGGAGCAGGAGCGCGGTCCGGGTGCCGTAGTACCTCCGGTAGATGTTGAGGATCGGCAGGATCAGCAGGTCGGCGAAGATGAACGCCACCACCCCGCCGAAGCTGATGCCGCCCTTCCACAGCACCACGGCGAGCGGCACGTTGCCGATGGAGCAGACGAACGAGGCCATCGCGACGAGCGGGCCGATGACCGGTCCCCAGAGCTTGGCGGCGACCGGGTGGCCCTCGAAGAAGAACGAGCGCCAGAAGGCGTCGGGCACCCATGCCGCGATCGCGCCGGCGATCAGCAGGCCGGTCACCAAGTCCCGTAGGATCGCCGCCCATTCCATGGCGAAGACGTGCGCGGTGGCCGTGACGCCCTCGCGGGAGCGCAGTCTGCGCAGGAAGGAGCCCGGGCCCCGGACGGACATGTCCATCGCGGCGTGTCCCTCCATGGAGCCGGCCAGTCCGCGCTCGGCCTGCGTCCGGGCCTCGCGCAGCAGCGGCTCGCGCAGGAACAGCCGCAGCAGCACCGCCAACACCACGATCATCACCGGTCCACCCACGAACTCGGCGACCGTGAACTGCCACCCCGTCAACAACGCCAGGATGACGCCGAGTTCGACGACGAGGTTGGTCGATGCGATCTCGAAGGCCATCGCCGCGGTGAAGTTCGCCCCCTTGCGGAAGAGCGAGCGGGCCAGCGCGACCGCGGCGTACGAGCAGGAGGACGAGGCCACGCCCAGCCCGGCGGCGAGGGCGAGGGTGCGCGGCCGGTCGTCGCCGAGCAGCGCGACGACGGTGGACCTGCGGACGACCGCCTGGACGACGGCGGACAGGGCGAACCCGAGGATCAGCGCCCAGGTGATCTCCCAGGTCATCGAGCCGGTAAGGGACAGGGCGTGCAGGACGGCACGCGGGGCCGTGTGCAGGGCGGGATGCAGGGAGATGGCCAGAGCGAGGTGCGGGGCGGCGTGCATGTCGGCATCCTTCCCGTGTGGCGGGGGCGGTCGGTGAGGGACACGCGCGGGGTGGTGACCGTTGGCCGGGACTGCCGCCGGGCCCGGCCGTCCGCCGATGGAGGAGAATCGGCCGGTGCACATCCTCACGTTTCCCGAAGCTGCCACGCCCGACGGGCTCCGCGTTCAGGTGGCCGAGCTCCAGGAGTTGGCCTGGCCGTCGACGGGCACCCCGACCGCACCGCCGGGCGCACCGGTCCATGACCCCGCGCTGCGGCCGGTGACTATGCTGCTGGTAGACGGTGGCACCGTCCTCGCCGCGTTGGACGTCCTCACCAAGGAGATCGTTCACGCCGGTCGGCGTTATGTCGCCGGTGGGCTGAGCACCGTGGTGACGCGCCCCGAGGCGCGCGGCCGCGGGCACGGCCGGCGACTGGCGTCCGCGGCGCGGGAGGCGATGGCCGAACGGGGCCTGGATCTGGGGCTGTTCACCTGCGACCGACCGCTACGGGCGTTCTACGAGAGCGCCGGCTGGCAGCACCTCACGGGCGCGGTCCTCGTCGGGGGAACGCCGGGGTCCCCCTTCCCCAGCGACGGGCCCGGGTTCGACAAGGTCACCATGGCCGACTTCTTCTCGCCGCGGGCGCGGCAGCACCGCGCGTCCTTCCAGGACAGCCGCATCGCCCTCCACCCGGGAGACATCGACATGTTGTGGTGAAGCACGGCGGTCATCGACGCCCCTGCTCGACTACGACCGGCCGCCGGTCACGAGCCACTCGCCCTAGTCGGGGGGTGACTCGTCGGCGAGCTGGTTGTTGCGGTCGATCTCCGGCATGTGTGTCTCGGCCCAGACCCGCAGGGCGGAGAGCGGTCTTTCGAGGGACAGGCCGAGCTCGGTGAGCCGGTAGTGGACGGCGGGTGGCACGGTGGGTTCCACTCGGCGCGCGACCAGGCCGTCGCGGACCAGGCTCTGCAGGGTGACGGACAGCATCTTCTGTGAGATGCCAGGGATACGGCGCCGCAGTTCCGCGAAACGGAGCTCGTCCGGAGCCTCCTCGGCCAGCACCTTGACCGCCATCGACGTCCACTTGGTGCCGATTCGGTCGAGCAACTGGCGGGTCGGGCAGCGCGGATCCAGCAGATCACCCCGCTCACCGCGCCGCCGACTGGTTTCGCCGGGCCTCGATGTGGTCACTCAGGGCTCACCACCTGAAGGGAAAGTGCCGTCTTGGGCGGACCAGGATAGTTCCCTAGCGTGACCTGGTCACCATTCCTCACCACCACACCTGGAGCCTCTCCATGCCCGAGCTGCGGCGCGTCCCCGTCAACGGTGTCGAACTCAACGTCGCTCTCGTCGGATCGGGCCCGGCTGTACTGCTGCTGCACGGTTTCCCGCACACCTGGGAGCTGTGGACGGACGTCATGGCCGACCTGTCCGGCCGCTACCGCGTCATCGCGCCGGACCTGCGCGGCTTCGGCGCGAGCAGCCGGGCCGCCTCCGGGTACGACGCGGGCACCCTGGCCGAGGACGCCGCGGCGCTTCTCACCGCGCTCGGCGTGTCCTCGGCCGCGGTGGTGGGCATCGACGCGGGTACCGCGCCGGCCTTCCTCCTCGCCCTGCGTCGCCCGTCTCTCGTCCGGCGCCTGGTCGTCATGGAGTCCCTTCTGGGCAGGCTGCCTGGCGCCGAGGACTTCCTCGCCGGCGGGCCGCCGTGGTGGTTCGGCTTCCATTCCGCCGCGCCCGACCTTGCCGAGACCGTGTTGGAGGGCCACGAGGCCGCCTACGTTGACTGGTTTCTGCGCGCCGGCACGCTCGGCGACGGGGTGCGCCCCGCCCTCCGGGACGCCTTCGTCCGCGCATACACCGGCCGCCAGGCGTTGAGCCGCGCGTTCTCGTACTACCGGGCGCTGCCCGAGAGCGCGGTACAGATCGAGCAGGCGGTCGCCACTGCCCGCCTGACGGTGCCGACGATGGCGTTGGGCGCCCGGCCCGTCGGTGCTGCGCTGGAACGCCAGCTCCGCCCGGTCACCGACGATCTCACCGGACACGTCATCGAAGACTGCGGCCACATCATCCCGCTGCACCGCCCGCGCGCCCTGCTCACGCTGCTGCATCCATTCCTGGCCGCTTAGGCCGCGAAAGCAGCGTGACCGGGGCCGGGGGCTGACTTTCCATCACACCCCCTAGGGCGCTTCTGACGGATCTCCGTGGAGGAAGGAGCGGCGTCTGGTGCGTGCGATCGCAAGGCGCCGGGATGGCTTCATAGCGGAGCTATGGGGGCATTTCGGCAACGCCGCGAGCGTGCGTGCCAGACGCCGCGACGCCGCGGAGATCCGTCAGAAGCGCCCTAGCCCACCACCCCGGCCAGGACCGTTGCCACGACCTTGTGGACGGCCGCGGTCGTCGGGGGGCCGGCCTCCCGGTCGGCGAAGAGGAGGTGTCCGGCGCCGATCAGGGTGGGCGCCAGGGTGTCGACGTCGGCGTCCGCCGCGATGCGGCCCAACTCCCGCTCGGCGGACAGGTATCCGGCGAGCATCGCGGTGGCCTCGGCGAGGACCGGGACGCCCGACGAGCCCGCCTGCCGCAACCGGGCGCGCAGCCCGTCCCGGGAGATCACCAGGCCGACGATCGCCACCGCGACCGTGCCGAACACCGTGGTCAGCGCCTCGGTGAGGTGGTCGGCGACCGTGCCGCTCCCCGCGGCGGCGCGGAGCGCGACGGCCTGGCGGTCGATCCGGCCGATGCGGTCCCGCACGAGCTCGGCGAGGAAGGCGTCGAAGTCGTCGAAGTGCCGGTGCAGCACGCCCTTGGCGCAGCCCGCCTCGGTGGTGACCGCGCGGCTGGTCAGGGAGTTCGGCCCGTCTCGGAGCAGTATCCGCTCGGCGGCGTCAAACAACTGCTCCCGCGCATCGCGGAGGGCGACCCCAGTCGGCACCGCGTATCCGTCCCTTCTTCCCGAACCGGCCCTGCCGGCGGCGGAGTTCTTCCCGCGCCGGCCTTCGTGCAGTGCGGGGCGACCCCTTACGTGATTATTGACGAGTGGGCGCGTGCCCACCATAGTGGGCGCATGCCCACTATGCCGCCCTCGGGGCCCGACCCACGTCAACTCGGCGAACTGGCCCAGTCGTTCGGCACGGACGCCGAACGCTACGACCGCGCCCGACCCCGCTACCCCGACGCCCTGGTGCGGCGGATAGTCGCCGGCCGCGCCGGTCTCGACGTGCTCGACGTCGGCTGCGGTACCGGGATCGCCGCCCGGCAGTTCCAGGCAGCAGGCTGTCGGGTGCTCGGGGTCGAGCCGGACGCGCGGATGGCCGAGGTGGCACGGCGACTGGGCGGCACGGCGGAGATGGCGCGGTTCGAGGACTGGGACCCGGCCGGCCGGGAGTTCGACGCGGTGGTCGCCGGCACCGCCTGGCACTGGATCGATCCGGTTGCCGGCGCTGCGCAGGCCGCACGGGCGCTGCGCCCCGGTGGCCGGTTGGCGCCGTTCTGGAACGTCTTCCGCTTTCCGCCCGAGATCGGGGCGGCCGTCGTCGCGGCCTGCCAACGGGCGCTGCCCGACGCGCCGTTCGACTTCGCGGCGATGGCGATGGCGACGGGGACGCTCGACGCGTACCAGGGGCAGTTCGCCAGGATCGCCGACGGGATCCGGGCGGCCGGCGGGTTCGGCGAGCCGGAGCAGTGGCGGTTCGACTGGGAGTGGAGTTACACCCGGGACGCCTGGCTGGATCAGATGCCCACTCAGGGGCCCTTCACCCGGCTTCCGCCGGAGGTGTTGGATGAGGTGTTGGCGGGGGTGGGGGCCGCCATCGATGCGGCGGGGGGCGGCTTCACGATGCGGTACGCGACGGTGGCGGTCACGGCCGTGCGCGCCGGGACTGGCGGATCTTCGGACAGACCCTAAACCGGGGCGGGCGTCCGCCCCGGTCGAACGCGCATGGCCGGGGCGGACGCCCGTAGGCGGGGGCTCAGCGGTGATGGCGGTTGCCGCACCAGCCGGGCGCGGCGCCGAGGGGGCGGAGGTAGCGGGCGGAGGCCCAGGCGTAACGGCCCTCGCGGAGCTTGTACCAGCGGGAATTGCCGCGCACGTTCTGGCCGTTCACCTTGCAGACGAGGGTGACGACCTCGCCGTGCCGGAGTGAACCCACCGCCCGGTAGTTGGTGCCGGGTCCGGTCCGGACCGTGAGCTCGTGCCTGGCGACGACGCGGCCCTTGTACGGGCCGTGGGCGGTGGCCGCGGGGGTCGAGGCCGGGTTCGCCGCCACCGCCGCGCCGCTGCCGAGGACACCGCAGAGAAGCCCCGCGCTCGCCAACACGGCGGCGCCCCTGCGGAACTTGGATAGGTGTGTCATGGCCATCCTCCTGGTCGAGGTCCGTCCGGCGATCCGGACGAGTCGGTCCGAAGCCAGGCTGCCCACGCCGGTGCCCGGATGGCTCGTCGGTTGGCCGAAATTCACCATGACGGGAACGCGTCGAATACCTGCGCGGTGCTTGGCAGTTGGCCGTCCGGGCGCCGTCGGGCCGGACGCTGGCCTTTATGGGTCTCCAGTGACCACGGCGCACAACTGTTCATCATAGGAATAATCCGGATGGCGACGTTGCGGGGGCGTGAGCGGGGAATTCGTTTCTGTAGGGGGAGGGGCGGCGGCCCGCCAGTTCGCCGGGCTTCCGCTCGACGTGGGCGCGGCTCAACTCCCGTCTGCTCGCCGGGTATTTCTCGCCGCTGGCCGGGCACGCAACTTCTCCTTCGTATACGAGGAGCCCGCACCCGACGGCGCTGGCGCGGCCCGCGCCGCCCCGTTCACCCGACCGTAACCGCACAAGTAAGTGGGCGTTAACCCGACCATGAGTGATGTGAACGACCGCCTTCTCAGCCTCGTCGACGGTGTGGTGGATCTGGACGAGGAGCGGCTGCCGCTGCTGACCGTGCGGGAGGCCCGCGCCGCGATCGAACTGCTGCGCCTGCTGGCCGCGGGGAACGGCGAAGGGGCGCACGCCGCACGGCACTTGGCGCGCAATCTGGTGCGCCGACTGCCTACCGAGCAATGAACGACAGACGGGGAGGCAGGGGAGACCGAGGAGGCAGGGGGTCGGGCCAGGGGTCAGGGGCCGGGTGAGAATCCGGGGTCGCTAGGATTTTCGACATGGCGAAACACCTGCTTTTCGTGGCCCTTCTCGGTCACGGGCACGTCAATCCCACCCTGCCACTGGTCGAGGAACTCGTACGGCGAGGCCATCGCGTCGACTACGCCACCAGCGCGGAACACGCCGATGCGGTCATCAGGTCCGGCGCCCACTGGGTGGAGCTCCCACCGGTCGAACGGATCGCGCCACCCACCGAGTTCGGCCCCGAAACCTTCGGCGTCTTCATGCGCCACCTCTTCGGGGCGATGCGAGCCGGCTATCCGGTGCTGCGGGATCACTGCACCGCCGAGCCGGTGGATGCGATCTGCTACGACATGATGAACTGGTCCGCCAGGATCGTCGCGGAGCAGTTGGGTCTGCCGGCCGTCCGCCTGATCCCCAACTTCGCGTCGAACGAGACCTTTTCGCTGTTCAGTGAGTTCCTGAAGGGGCCCGGCGGGGAGAATCCGC
Source organism: Streptomyces sp. NPDC057743 (assembly GCF_042798755.1). NCBI lineage: Bacteria > Bacillati > Actinomycetota > Actinomycetes > Kitasatosporales > Streptomycetaceae > Streptomyces > Streptomyces sp. NPDC057743. The sequence goes on along the minus strand of NZ_JBHVJX010000005.1, from coordinate 289,202 downwards.
TGCCGGCGGTGCTCGGCCCGGGCTGTGCGGAGTTCGCCGCGGAGTACGGCGTCGCCCTCGACCCGGCGAACCTCCTGGACGTGACCGAGAAGGTCAACCTGGTGTTCATACCAAGGGAGTTCCAGCCCGCCGGTGACTCCTTCGACGAGCGCTTTCACTTCGTGGGTCCCGCGCTGGGGAGCCGGGAGGACGAGCCCTGGTCGCCGCCGGACCCCGAGGCGCCGGTGCTGTTCATATCCCTGGGCACGGTCTTCAACGACCGGCCCGACTTCTACCGAACCTGCATCGAAGCCTTCGCGGACGAGCCGTACCACGTGGCCATGTCCATCGGTGAGTTGGACCCGGCCGCGTTGGGGCCCATACCGCCGTCGTTCGACGTCCGTGCGCGGTTCCCCCAGCCGGCGGTGCTCCAGCGGGCCACCGCCTTCGTCTCGCACACCGGCATGAACTCCACGATGGAGGCGCTGTATTTCGGCGTCGGCCTGATCGCCGTGCCGCAGATGCCGGAGCAGGCCGCCAACGCCGGACGGGTGGTGGAACTCGGGCTTGGCGAGCAGCTCGACGCCCGCACGGTGACCGCCGGATCGCTGCGTGCCGCGGTCGCCCGGGTCGCCAACGACCCTGCGGTCCGCGAGAACCTCGCCCGGATGCGCAAGGTCGTGCGGGAGAGCGGCGGCGCGGCGCGCGGCGCGGACGTGGTGGAGGAGTATCTGCGCTGAGGAGCGCCGAGCAGCAACGTGCGGCGGAGAAGTGCCGTGCGAGTCGCCGGCGTTGCATGTCTCCGGTGTCTGACCGGTGTCGGAGATCTCCGGCGTCGGACGGTGAATCGGCCCGCCCCGCTCCCGGGGCGGGCCGTTGTCCTAGGCCCTGTCGTCAAACTCCCGCCTGCCGTCCGCCGCCCGGCACGCACTCTCGCCGCACCGGGCGACGACCCCAGTACGTCCAGTACAGGGGCCGCCGCCCGGCACACCGAGAGCACGCACCGACCACCGCCCGGCCCGCCCTCCGGGCGAACGACGGGAGTTTGACGACAGGACCTAGGGCGTGGCGGCGGACCGCGGGTCGGGCTCGGGGTCGGAGTCGCTGAGCATGCCGGTGCGGAGCGTGCTCAGGGTGCTCTTGAGCAGGCGCGAGACGTGCATCTGGGACACGCCCAGTTCGGCTCCTATCTCGGACTGGGTCATTTCCTGGCCGAAGCGGAGCTCTATGATCCGGCGCTCCCGGGGCGCCAGTTGACGCAACAGGGGCGCGAGGGCGTGCAGGTCCTCGATGGCTTCCAGGGCCGGGTCGTGGTCGCCGACGACGTCGGCGAGGGTGCGGCGCGGGCCGAGCGAGTCCGGGTTGGTCGGGGTGTCCAGGGAGTCCGCGGCGTAGCCGTTGGCGGCGACGAGTCCCTCGACGACCTCCTCCTCCGGGAGCTGGAGGTGCGCCGCGAGCTCGTCCACGGACGGGTCGCGGTCCAGCCTGGCGTGCAACTGCTCCTTGGCCTTGGCGAGTTCGGTGCGCAGCTCCTGCAACCGGCGGGGGACGTGCACCGCCCATCCGGTGTCCCGGAAGAAGCGCTTCATCTCGCCGAGGATGTACGGGACGGCGAAGGTGGAGAACTCCACCTCCCTGGCGAGGTCGAAGCGGTCGATGGCCTTGATCAGGCCGATGGTGCCGACCTGGACGATGTCCTGCATGTCGTCGCCGCGGTGGCGGTAGCGGCGGGCGACGTAGCGCACCATCGACATGTTCATCTCGATCAGGGTGTTGCGCGCGTACTGGTAGGCGCGGGTGCCCTCTTCGAGCTCCTGGAGCCGGGCGAAGAACAGCTTGGAGAGCTCGCGGGCGTCCCTGGGCGCCATGGCGGTGGGGCGACGTATCTTCGGTAGGCCGCCGAGCCCCGCAGTGTCTACCGCCAGCGGCCTGCTGCTGATCACGACGGACATCACGCCTCCCTCCGTGCCCGACCCCCGCGGGCACCTGAGCCGCCGCCTACCCGAAGTGAACCCAGGCATGCACGGAGGGTGGCGAATTCCGTCGGGAACGAGGGGCCAAAACCAGCCAATGGGTGGTGGGCCTTGGCCGGGACCGCGACGTGCGGCTCGATGGGGGCGGCGGCGCGGCCGCATGCGGCGTTACACCAGGCGCAGTGCCACGTGGATGCCCTTGCCGGCCGCGGTGGAGGTGATGGCGACGGAGGTGGCGAGCCGGTGGACGAGGGACCAGCCGTAGCCGCCGATCCGGCCGTCGCGGGCGTCGACCGGGGCGCAGGGGCGCAGCGGGCTGGCGTCCTCGACGGTCACTTCGAGACGTCCGCCCGTGATGCGGGCGGCGAAGCCGGTGACGCCGCCGGCGTGCCGCAGGGCGTTGGTGACCAACTCCGACGTGATCAGCAGGGCGTCGGCCACCACGATCTCGTCGACGCTCTGGTGGCAGGCGCGCAGCAGCGCGTCGACGAGGTCACGTGCCTCTGCCGACGTGGCGGGGAGTTCCGCTGTGCAAGCCACCGTTCACCTCCCGGGTGGTGCGATCCGACCTTGGGGAGCGTGTACCCGCGGTGGCGCGAAACGTGCATCCCCGATCCACTTTGCCATATGGGAAGGGGCGCCGGGCCGCTGACCGCCCTATGCCCGGGGCATGGGAGGCGCCGCTGCGGCCGGTGTGCGCGCGGGGCGTTGCACCAGGTCGAGGGCGATGTCCTCGATCAGGTCCTCCTGGCCGCCGACCAGAGCGCGCGCGCCGGCCTCGACCAGCAGGCTGCGGGTGTCCAGACCGTGCCGGCGGGCGGCGTCCTCGGCGTGCCGGAGGAAGCTGGAGTACACGCCGGCGTACCCGAGGGAGAGGGTTTCCCGGTCGACCCGAACGGGCCGGTCCTGGAGGGGGCGGACGAGGTCCTCGGCGGCGTCCATCAGCCGGAAGGTGTCGCAGCCGTGCCGCCAGCCCATGAGGTCGGCGACGGCGGTGAACGCCTCCAGGGGGCAGTTGCCGGCGCCCGCGCCCATGCCGGCGAGGGAGGCGTCGACGCGGCGGACGCCGTGCTCGACCGCGACCACGGAGTTGGCGACGCCGAGGGCGAGGTTGTGGTGGGCGTGGATGCCGATCTCGGTGTCGGCCTCCAGGACGTCGCGGTAGGCGCGGATGCGGTCGCGGACGCCGTCCATGGTGAGCCGGCCGCCGGAGTCGGTGACGTAGACGCAGTGGGCGCCGTAGGACTCCATCAGCTTGGCCTGGGTGGCGAGGGTGGCGGGGTCCGCGAGGTGCGCCATCATCAGGAATCCGGCCACGTCCATGCCCAGTTCGCGGGCGGTGGCGATGTGCTGGGCGGCGATGTCGGCCTCGGTGCAGTGGGTGGCGACGCGGACGGAGCGGACGCCGAGGGCGTGTGTGCGGCGGAGTTCGGCGAGGGTGCCGATGCCGGGCAGGAGGAGGGTGGTGAGGGTGGCGCGCTGGACGACGTCGGCGGCGGCCGCGATCCACTCCTCGTCGGTGTGCGCGCCGGGGCCGTAGTTGACGCTGGAGCCGGCCAGGCCGTCGCCGTGGGCGATCTCGATGGCGTCGACGCCGGCGGCGTCCAGTGCGGCGGCGATGGCGCGGACGTGGTCGGTGCCGTACTGGTGCCGGATGGCGTGCATGCCGTCCCGGAGGGTGACGTCCTGGACGTAGAGGTCGTGGGTCATCGGGTGGCCAGCCTTTCCGCGACCCGCATGGCTGCGGAGGTCATGATGTCCAGGTTGCCGGCGTAGGCGGGCAAGTAGTGGGCGGCGCCCTCGACTTCGAGGAAGGCGGAGACGAGCTGTCCGGTGCCGCCGGCGAGGGTGGTGAGCGGGTCGTCCGGGCCGATCGGGCGGATCTGGACGCGTTGTTTGAGGCGGTATCCGGGGACGTAGGCGGCGACCTCGGCGGCCATGGCGTCGATGGAGGCGGTGATCGCGGCGCCGTCGGCCCGGTGGTCGACGACGCAGTGGACGGTGTCGCGCATCACCGGCGGCGGATCGGCCGGGTTGAGGACAATGACGGCCTTGCCGCGGGCCGCGCCGCCGACCGCTTCGAGGGCGCGGGCGGTGGTCTCGGTGAACTCGTCGATGTTGGCGCGGGTGCCGGGGCCGGCGGAGCGGGCGGCGATCGAGGCGACGATCTCGGCGTAGCGCACGGGGGCGATCCGGGAGACCGCGGCGACGATCGGGACGGTGGCCTGGCCGCCGCAGGTGACCATGTTGAGGTCGGGGGCGGCGAGGTGTCGGTCGAGGTTGACCGGTGGGACGACGTAGGGGCCGAGGGCGGCCGGGGTGAGGTCGATCAGCTGCTTGCGGTGCGGGGCGAGGACGGCGGCGTGGTGGCGGTGGGCGGCCGCGGAGGTGGCGTCCAGCACGATGTCGATCTCGTCGAAGTCGGGCCGGGCCAGCAGGCCGTCGATGCCGTCGTGGGTGGTGGGCACGCCGAGGCGGCGGGCCCGGGCCAGCCCGTCGGAGGCCGGGTCGATGCCGGCGACGGCGGCGACGGTGAGCACGTCCGAGGTCCGGAGCACCTTGATCATCAGGTCGGTGCCGATGTTGCCGGAGCCGAGGATGGCGACCTTGGTGCGGTGCGGGGTGCGGCTCATCGCGCCGTTCCCTTGGTGGTCGGCTCGGCGGCGAAGAAGCGGCGGGCGTTGCCGCCGAGGAGCGCCGCGCGGTCGGCGTCGGTCAGGCCGGGGCAGCCGCGGATGGTGGTGCCGGGTTCCTGTTCGCCGAGCGGGAAGGGGAAGTCGGTGCCGAGCATGACGCGTTCGGTGCCCATCACGTCCAGCAGCAGCCGCAGCGCCTTGGGGTCGAAGACCGCGGAGTCGACAAAGAAGCGGTCGGTGTAGGCCGAGGGCGGGTGGGGGGAGTCCTTGCGGACGATGTCGCGGTGGTGCCAGGCGTTGTCGGCCCGGCCGAGGAGGTAGGCGAAGCTGCCGCCGCCGTGGCAGAAGCACATCCGCAGCGAACGCGGCAGCTTTTCGAAGGCGCCGGACAGGATCAGCGAGAGCAGCGAGAGTTGGGTTTCGGCGGCCATGCCGACGAGCCAGGGCAGCATGTAGCCGCGGGCCATCCGGTCCGCGCCGAGCATGTCCCAGGGGTGGACGAGGACGGGCATGTCGACGTCGGCGCAGTGTGCGAGGAAGCCCAGGAGGTCGGCGTCGTCAAGGTAGCGGGTCCCGACGTGGTTGCCGATGTGCACGCCGCGGTGGCCGGCCGCCTTGGCCCGGGTGACCATCGCGGCGGCCGACTCGGCGTCCTGCAACGGGACTTGGCACAGCGGCAGCAGCCGGTCCGGGGCCTGCCGGCAGAAGTCCAGGATGCGCTGGTTGACCAACTCGCACCAGTCGACGGCGCGGGCCGGCTCGGCGGTGTAGCCGAAGAGCAGAGGGGTGGAGGAGACCGCCTGGATATCGACGCCGGAGTGGTCCATGGCGGCCAACCGGGCGCCGGCGTCCCACAGTTCGGGACGGACCGGCCGGTAGTCGTCGGCGCCGCTCATCATCATCCCGCCGCCGTCGGCCATCTCCCGCAGCCAGGGTTCACCGGCGCCGGCCAGGATGCGGCTTTCCGTGCGGGAGATCCGCGGGAAGAGGTGGGTGTGGACGTCGATGACGGGCGTGGGGTCGGGGTGGGTGTCGGTGGCGGTCACGGGACTCCGTTTCGAAGGCCCGTGGGCGGACCGGCCGGGGGTGCCTGGCCCGCCCACGGGGGCGTGGGGCCCCGTAGTTGGGGCGGAAGAGGGGGCGGCCTTGGAGGTCAGCCGCGGGCCCGGGTCTGCGGCCGTTGGTGTTCGGGCCACTGCTCGCCGGGGTGGCGGGCCCCGCAGCGCGGGCAGTCGCGTTCGCCGGCGTAGAAGCCGCGGAAGATGGGCGGTAAGTCGCTGACGAGGGAGCGGAGTTGGAGCTCGGCGCGGTAGACGAGGTGGAAGCACTCGGTGCAGTACCACTCGAAGGCGTCCTTGCTGCCCCTGGGCCGGGCGAACTCCACCACCAGCCCGATCGAGCCGGGCTCGGGCCGCTGGGGCGAGTGCCGCACGTGCGGCGGCAGCAGGAAGACATCGCCCTCGTTGATCTGCACGTCGAGTGGGGGCTTGCCCTCCTCCTCCATGACCCGCAGCACCATGTTGCCCTTGAGCTGGTAGAAGAACTCCTCGATCGGGTCGTCGTGGAAGTCGGTGCGCTGGTTGGGGCCGCCGACGACGGTGACCATCAGGTCGCTGTCCTGCCAGACTTGGACGTTGCCGACCGGTGGTCGCAGCAGTTCGCGGTGTTCCTCGATCCACCGCTCGAAGTTGAACGGCACACCTGACGACAGCTTGGGCAGGGTCATCCTCTCGCCCTCCTAAAGGACTCGTGGGCCGATGGCGCGATACCTGGTCGGACCGGTCACTCCGGTCGGTCGGCCCGGCGCGGAAGATACGCGGTGCATGCGATCTCGACGAGCAGGTGGGGGTGGGGGAGTTGGTGGACCGCGACCGTGGTACGGGCCGGGCCCGACTCGTCGAAGAACTCGGCGTAGACCTCGTTGTAGCCGCCGAAGTCGTGCATGTTGACGAGGTAGGCGGTGAGGTTGACCGCGTCGCCGAGGTCGCCGCCGGCCGCCCCCAGCAGGTCGCGGAGGTTCTCGATGACCGCGCGGGTCTGCTCGCGGATGTCGACGCGGGTGACGCCGAGGTCGTCGGCCGCCGCGCCGGCGATGGTGCCGTCGGGGCGCCGGGAACTGGTGCCGGAGACGAAGACGAGGTCGCCGGCCCGGCGTACGTGCGGGAAGCGCCCGCGGGGTGCGGCCTTGCCCTCGACCAGGATCGCGTCGCTCATGCCGTGGTCACCGCCACGCTGCCCAGACCGGCGCCGGTGATGCGGACATGGGCGTTGCGGGGGAGCGGGACGGCGGCGGTGGCGGCGCCGGCGAGCACCACCCAGCCCGGTTCCAGTGGGATGCCGGCCTGTTCGGCGAGGCGGGCGGCGGCGCGCAGCGAGCGCATCGGGTCGCCGAGGATCGCCGCGGACGAGCCGGTCTGGGTGAGCCGTCCCTCGATCTCCATCACCAGGCCGATGTTGGCGAGGCCACCGAGGTCGCGGGGGTCGTGCCAGGGGCCGAGGCCGAAGGCGGCGGCCGAGGCGTTGTCGGCGATCACGTCGGGGAGGGTGAACGCGAAGTCGCGGTAGCGGGAGTCGAGCACCTCGTAGCCGACCGCGACGCCGGCGACCGCGGCGTCCGCCTCGGCGGCCGAGCGGACCTGGCGGCCTATCAGGAACGCGATCTCGGGCTCGATCCGCGGCTGGATCAGTCCGCTCACATCCAGCGTCGACTCGACCAGCATGGCGTCGGTCAACAGCCCCCAGATGACGTCGTCGACGCCCATCTGCACCATCTTGGCGCGACTGGTGAAGCCCATCTTGACGCCGATCAGCCGCTCGCCGCGGGCCGCCTTGCGGGCGAGGACGGCCCGTTGGACCGCGTAGGCGTCGGCCACGTCGAGCGGTCCGGCGTCGGTGAGCGGGGCGATCGCCCGCACCCGGCGCGCCGCGTCGTCGAGCGTCGTGGCGAGCTCCTGGATGTCGGTCATGCGGTGCCGCCTTCCTGGCGCGTGGGCTCGTCGTGGTCCGGTTCGTCGCGGGCGAACGCGACCCGTACGTCCCCCAGGCCCTCGATCCGGGCCTCCAGCACGTCGCCGGGGGCGGTGGCGACCATCGGGCCCAGCGCGCCGGTCAGCACGGTGTCCCCGGCCCGCAGCGGATGGCCGAACCGCACCAGGGTGTCGGCCAACCACAGTGCGGCGTTGAGGGGATGGCCCAGGCAGGCCGCGCCGGTCCCGGTGGAGACCTGCTCGCCCCGGCGCTCCAGGACCATGCCGCACAGCCGCAGGTCCAGGTCGACCAGTCGGGTCGGGCGGTTGCCGAGTACGTACATGCCGCTGGAGGCGTTGTCGGCGATGGTGTCGGTCAGCGCGATGTCCCAGTCGCGGATGCGGCTGCCGACCACCTCGATCGCCGGAAGTGCGAACGCGGTGGCGCGCAGCAGATCGGCGACGGTGTGCCGCTCGTGGGTCAGGTCCCGCTCCAGTACGAGGGCGACCTCGGCCTCCGCGCGGGGTTGCAGCACCGCGCCGGCCGGGATCTGAGCGCCGTCCGGGACCGCCATGTCGGAAAAGAGCGTCCCGAAGTCCGGGCTGTCGACGCCGAGTTGGCGCTGCACCTCGGGCGAGGTCAGGCCGATCTTGCGGCCGACGGGCCGGCGGCCGGCGGCCGTCCAGGAGCGGATCAGGCACTCCTGGACCGCGTACGCCTCGTCCAGGCCGTCGATCAGTTCGCGCACCGGGTCGCAGGGCGTCCGGGTGGCGTGCGCGGCGAGCAGCCGCCGGGCGGCGGCGCCGACGCCGAGGTCGCGGGAGGTGGCCACTGTTGTCACGGCGCTCATGCCCCGATCCGGACGCAGATGTTGGTGGGTTCGGAGAAGAAGTCCAGGGAGTGCTGGCCGCCCTCCCGACCGACGCCGGACGCCTTCCGCCCGCCGAACGGGGTGCGCAGGTCGCGCAGGTTCCAGCAGTTGACCCAGACGATGCCGGCCTCGATGCGCGGCGCCACCCGGTGCGCCCGCGACAGGTCGCGGGTCCACACCGTCGCCGCCAGGCCGTAGGGGCTGTCGTTGGCGAGCTCGACCGCCTCTTGTTCGGTGTCGAACGGGGCAATGTGGCAGACCGGTCCGAAGACCTCCTCGGTGACCGCGCGGGCGGTCGGCGGCAGCCCGGTGAGCACGGTCGGTTCGGCGTAGAAGCCGTGGTCGCGGTCGTCGCCGAAGACCGGGGCGCCGCCCCCGGCGACGACCGTCGCGCCCTCCTCGACCGCCAACTTGACGTACGACAGCACCTTGTCGCGGTGGCGGGCGGAGATCATCGGCCCGTAGCCGGAGAGCTTGCGGGCCTGGGCGCCCAGTGCGGCGACGAACCGGTCGAAGACCGGACGCTCGACGTAGACCCGCTCGGTGCACAGGCAGATCTGCCCGGAGTGGGTGAACGCCGAGCGGAGGGTGCCGGCCACCGCCTCGTCGAGGTCGGCGTCGGCGAAGACCAACGCCGGGTTCTTGCCGCCGAGTTCGAAGGAGACCGGGGTGACGTGGTCGGCGGCGGCGCGCATGATGGCGGAGCCGGTGGCCGACTCGCCGGTGAACGCGATGGCGTCCACGTCCGGGTGCGCGGTGAGGAACTCGCCTGCGGCGCCCGGCCCGTGCCCGTGGACGACGTTGAACGCGCCGTCTGGCAGGCCCACTTCGTCGATCACCTCGGCCAGCAGCGTCGCCGTGGAGGGGGTTTCCTCCGAGGGCTTGGCGACCACCGCGTTGCCGGCCGCCAGCGCGGGCGCCACCTTCCAGGTGAGCAGCAGCAGCGGGAGGTTCCACGGCGCGATCACGGCGACCACGCCGAGCGGGCGGCGGACGGTGTAGTTCAGTGCCTGTCCGGTGCCGTCGCTCCAACCGGGCACGTCGGTGAGGTAGGCGCGCTCCGACTGGCCGTAGAGCAGGTCGGCGTAGGCGCGGAAGTTGCCGATGGCGCGCGGGATGTCGACGGTGGCGGCCAGGTCGCGGGGCTTTCCGGTGTTGGCCGACTCCGCAGCCACGAACGCCTCGAAGCGCCGCTCGATGCCGTCCGCGATCGCCCGCAGCGCGGCGGCCCGCTCGGTCGCCCCGGCCCGGCCCCACGGGCCCCGCAGTGCCTGGCGCGCCGCGTTCACCGCCGCGTCGACCGTCTCGCGGGTCGCCTCCGGGACCCGCCCGACCACCGCCCCGTTCGCCGGGTCGATGAGCGGGAAGCCGCCGCCGGTGGCCTCGGGCTCCGGGGGCTGGAATGCCCCGCCGATGTAGTGCGCCGGCTGCATACTGATACCGCTCCTCTCGGGTGGTTCCCGGACCGGTTTCGCCCGCCGGTCCGTGTGCTCATCATTCGTCGCCCGAGATATGCTCGTCCAATACCAATTCGCAAGACAGGTATAGCGATTCGGGTATAGCGATGCGGGTGCGGCCGCGGGGTCGGGCCCGGTAGGGGTGAGGGTGAGATGGACCTGCTGAACGGACGGCTCAAGCTGCGGCACCTGGTGCTGGCGGTGGCCATAGAGGAACACGGCAGCGTGCTGCGCGCCGCCGAACACCTGCGGCTGGCACAGCCCGCGGTGACCCGGAGCCTGCGCGAACTCGAAGACATCCTGGGCGTGGAGCTGTTCCTCCGCGGCCCCCGGGGCGCCGCGGCGACGCTCTTCGGCGCGGCCTTCATCGAGCACGCCCGCTCCGTCCTCGCCGAACTGCGCCGCGCCGGCGAACGGATCACCGGGCTGGCCGACGGGGAGGTGGGCACGGTCACCGTCGGCACCCTGATCGCCGGCTCCAACGTCCTGCTCCCCAGGGCCATCGCGGCGCTGAAGGCCACCCGGCCGGGCATCACCGTCGTCGTCCAGGAAGCCCCCTTCGACACCCAGGTGCCCCGGCTGCTGGACGGCGAGATCGACCTGATCCTGGGCCGGCTCAACCCCATCGACGACCAGCCGGCACTGCGCCAACTCACCCTCTACCGCGAGCCGGTGCAGCTCGTCGCCCGCCCCGGCCACCCGGCCCGCTCCCGTCCCCACCTGACCCTCGCCGACCTCCTCCAACACCCCTGGGTCCTCCCGCTCCGCCAGACCGCCCTGCGGCAGGAGTTGGAGGAGGTCTTCCGCGACGCCGGCCTGCCGCTTCCCGCCAACCGCGTGGAGTGCTCCTCGGCCCTCACCGTCCGCACCCTCGTCCGCGACACCGACATGATCGCGGCGCTCCCGGAACTGGTCGCCCGCACCAACGGCGAGGTCCTCCCGCTGCCCATCCCGCTGGAGCCGGTGCGCCGCACGGTCGGCGTGACCTTGCCGGACCGGCGCCCGCTCACGCCGTCGGCCCGGCTGATGCTGGATCATCTGGAGGAGCAGGCGGCCGTGTTGACCGGGTCGCAGGGGGAGGCGCCGGAGTGAGGGCGCTGCCTGGCGCGCGGCGCGGGGCGGGCCGCCACTGGCTCGGACCGGCACCGTCGGGATAGAACGGGCCCGGCAGGTGCCCGGCAGATCCACCACAGGTGCGCGGCACAGAGCGACACAGTGCGTAACAGTGATGCACGAAGGGTGAGCAGATGACGCAGGACAGCGACCAGATCGTGGCCACCGAGCAGGGCCGGGTCCGCGGCCGGGCCGAGGGCGGGGTGGCGGCCTTCCGGGGCATCCCCTACGCCGCCTCGCCCGTCGGCGAGTTGCGGTTCGCGCCGCCCCGACCGTGCCCCCAGTGGCCGGACATCCGGGACGCGCTGCACGCCGGCCCCGCCACACCCCAGAACCCGTCCCGGCTGGAGGCGGTCATGGGCCGCCGCACCCCCGACTGGGACGAGGACGACTGCCTCACCCTCAACGTCTTCGGCCCGTCCGCGGACCGCCGGGACGGCACGCCCCGCCCGGTCCTGCTGTGGTTCCACGGCGGCGGCTTCAGCAGCGGCTCCGGCGGTTGGGACTGGTACGACGGCGCCCGGCTCGCCGCCCGCGGCGACCTGGTCGTGGTCACCGCCAACTACCGCCTGGGCGCGCTCGGTTACCTCCACCTCCCGCAGATCGGCGCGGACAACCTCGGCTCCCAGGACCAGGCGGCGGCGCTGCGCTGGGTGCGGGACAACATCGCGGCGTTCGGCGGCGACCCGGACGCCGTGACGGTCGGCGGCCAGTCGGCCGGCGCGTTCTCGGCCCTGGCGCTCGCGACCGACCCGCAGACCAGCGGGCTCGTCCGCCGCGTCCTGCTACAGAGCGGACCCTGGGGCCTGCCCCCGCAGGACCCCGCCCTGGCCGCCGAACACGCCCACCAATACCTCCGCCTCCTCGACGTGGCCGACCAGCCCGACCCGGCCAAGGCCCTCCGTGCCCTCCCCGTTGAACAACTCCTCGCCGCCCACGGCCAGTTGGCCGCGCAGGTCGCCCAGGCAGGCAGCGTCGCCCCGGCGATGTACCCGGTGCTCGGCGGCGCCGGCAACCCCCATGCCTGGCGCGACGCGCTGGCCGCCGGCGCCCTGGACGGCAAGGACCTGCTGATCGGCACCACCCGCGACGAGATGGCCGCGTTCCTGGGCCTCGTCCCCGCCATCCAGTCCCTCAGCCGCGACGGCGCCCTGGGCATCCTCACCCGCCTGGCCCCCGGCGACGGCGAGGCCGAGCGGCTCTACCGGCGGTACGCCGACCAACTCCCCGACGCCACCCCGGGGTGGATCGTCATCGCGGCCCAGTCCGACAGCGATTTCCGCAGCGGCGCACTGGAGATCGCCGACCACCACGCCGCCGCCGGCAACCCCACCCACGTCTACCAGTTCGACTACGCGGCCCCCGGCGCCGACAACCCCCTCGGCGCCTGCCACTGCGTCGAACTCCCCTTCCTCTTCGGCACGTTCGACACCTTCGTCGACAGCCCCATGCTCGGCCACCCGGACGCCGCCGCCCGCGCGCTCGGCGACGCCTTCGCCGACGCCGTCGCCACCTTCGTCACCACCGGCACCCCGCAGGGCATCCCGGCCTACGCGCCCGCCACCCCCGAGAACGTCCGCCACTTCGCCCCGACACGGAACGCCGGGCACTGACCGCGCGCCGGGCCGCCGCCGGCAGCGCCTTTGGTCAACGACCGGACAGCCCCGCCGCGGCGGCCCGCCGCACCAACACCAACTGCTGCGCCAGCAACACCACCCCGAAGTAGAACAGCACGGTCACCGCGCCCAGTTGGGCCGCGACCGCGGTGTCGATCAGGAAGTGCTGCCCCAGGCTGACGATCCACAGCGCCGCGGTGAGCGCCGTGCCCTGCCGCATCACCCGCCCACCGCGCACCGACAGCCGCACCGTGAACGCGCGCACCGCCGCCAGCAGCACCCCGACCGCCAGGCTCGCCACCACCACGGCACCATCCCGCCACGACAGCGGCGACGAGGTGACATACACCCCGGTCTCGACCGCACCGATGACGAGCAGCACCAGGCCGACCGGGGACCGCTCCCGCAGCGGCCGCTCGGTGAGCTGCCGGGAGAGCAGCCACACCAACACGACGGCGGTGATGGCGAGATTGGTGGCGGTGGGATTGTTCATGACCCCCAGGACCTTCCCTGCGACGACGAGCAAGACGGGGCGGCGGACACCGCCCGACCCCTCCACCCTGTGGTCCGCCGGGCGTCCGCGGATCGGCCACCGGGTTGGAGAAACGGGTGGAGAAATGGACCAAGACCACACCCCGTGGACCCGTCCCCGGCCCGTGATCCCGCAGGATGGAGCCGTGCGGAACGACAACGTCACACCGAGCAGACCGGCCGGCGGGTTCCGGGACGGCCTCGATGCCACCCGGCTCCGCAGGCTCGCCCTGCACGCCCTGGCCCTGGCCCTCGCCGTGGTCTTCCACACCTTCACCGCCCATCCGCCTTGGAACAGCGCCGCGTTCGCCGCACTGCTCGCCCTGTGGGCGGGGACCGCGACCTTCCGGCACGTACTGGCCCGACCCTGGCCGGGCGCGGCGTGGAGCGCACTGCTCGTCGGCGGCGCGGTGCTGGCCGGGCTCAGCCCCACCGACCCCTCCGCACCGGCGTTCGTGGGTGCGGCCGGCCTGTTCATGCTGATCTCGGCCGCCGAGACCCCGGTGCGCTGGACCGGTGGCGCGCTCGCGCTCGGCGTGGCCGGTTTCGTCCTCGCCCATGAAGCCGCCGGCGGCAGCCCCCGGGTCGCCGTCTCGGTGCTGATCTCCGCCGTGACCGCCGGCGGCTTCGGCTTCCTCGCCCGCCTCAACGCCCTCGACCGCCGGACCGAACGCGGCGCCGCCGAACGACGGGCCGAGCACGCCGTACGGGAGGAACGCGCCCGGATCGCCCGGGACATCCACGACGTCCTCGCCCACTCGCTCGGCGGCCTGGTGATCCAACTCGACGCCCTGGAGGCGGTGTCGGTGGCCCGTGGCGGGGACCCGGACGTGCTGACCCGAGTCCGCGGCGCCCGCACCATGGCCGCGGACGGACTGGTGGCCGCCAAGCGCGCCGTGGACGCCCTGCGCCGGCTCCCCGCCGGCATCGACGCGGCCCTCGGCGAGATCGTCGCCGGCGTCCGCGCGCAGGGCATGACGGTGGACGTCGACGTCCGGGGCGAGTCGTCCCGAGTACCCGAACCGGTCGGCGAGGTCCTCGCCTCCCTCACCGTCGAGGCCCTGACCAACGCCCGCAAACACGCCCCCGGCGCACCCGTCTCCGTCACCGTGTCGGCCGGCCGGGACGCCGTGGAACTACGCGTCACCAACCCACTGCCGCCGCCCGCCGACCGCCCGGAACCCGACATCACCGGCGGCCACGGCGTCCCCGGCATGCGGGAACGCGCCGAGATCGTCGGCGGCAGCCTGACCGCCGGCACCGCGAACGGAGACTGGATCGTGGAATGCCGGGTGCCCTATGAGTAACCAACCGACACAACCAACTCAGCCAACTCAGACGAGCCAGCCTAGCCAGACGAGCCAGCCAACCCCACCGACTTCACGGTCCGGTCCGATCCGGGTGATGGTCGTCGACGACCAGGCCGCGGTGCGCGACGGCCTGGTGACCATCCTCGACCACGAACCCCGGATCGACGTCGTCGGCTCCGCGGCCGACGGCGCCACCGCCGTGGACCTGGCCCGCCGCCTCGCCCCCGCCGTGGTGTTGATGGACCTGCGCATGCCCGGCGTCGACGGCGTCACCGCCACCCGCACCCTCACCACCCTCGACCCGGCCCCCGCGGTCCTGGTGCTCACCACCTACGCCGACGACGAGTCCATCGTCGGCGCCCTCCAGGCCGGCGCCGCCGGCTACCTCACCAAGAGCGCCGGACGCGCCCAGATCGTCTCCGCGATCACCGCCACCGCCGACGGACACCGCACCTTCGCCCCCGAGATCGCCTCCGCCATGGTGCGCGGCCTGACGCACCGCACCGCCCTGGAACGCCTGGCCGCGGCGCACGCGTTGACGGTGCAGGAGACCCGGGTCCTCCAACTGCTCACCGAGCGCCGCACCAACCGCGCCATCGCCGAGTCCCTCTACGTCTCCGTCGCCACCGTCAAGACCCACGTCAACAACCTCTTCGGCAAGCTCCACGTCACCAGCCGCGCGGAGGCCGCGGCCCTGGTCGAACGGGTCCGCGACCAGGGCCTCTAGCGCCGTCGCTCGCAACTCCGGCCCCTGCGGGCCGCTCCGCCCTCTTGTGCTTCATATCGAAATTCTGCGATAGTTCGATGCGCTCGTTCGTGCGCTACGCGTTCGGACCTTTCGCTCGCGGTCCGTTCGTGATCCGTCGATCCGTTGATTCGTGTTCCGTTGCTGATCCGTCGGCTTCGCACGCCGGCGACATGCGTGAGGAGGGATGTGCCATGGGTGGCATTGACGGCCTGGATCTCGGGAAGTTCGGGATCTTCACCCTCGATTTCGAGGAGCAGCCGGCGGCGCAATTGCGCGATTCCGTCCAGGAGTTGGAGCAGCAGGGATGGCGGGCGTTCTGGATCCCTGAGATCGGTGGGCGCGAGGCGCTCACGCATGCCGGCTTCCTGCTGTCCTGCACCGAGCGGATGCACCTCATCAACGGCATCGCCCGGATCTGGTCCCGCGGCGCCCAGGCGACCTACGGCGCGAGCCTCCTGCTGGCCGACGCCTACCCCGACCGGCACGTCCTGGGGTTGGGATTCGGCGGCCAGCCGCAGCCCGGCATCAAGCCCCTGGCCGCCATGAACGCATACCTCGACGAACTGGACGCGCTCCAGACGCCCAACCCCCGCCCGCGGGCCCGGATGCACCGCATCCTGGCCGCGTACGGGCCCCGCATGCTGGAGTTGGCGCGCGAGCGTTCGGCCGGAGCCCACCCCTACCACGTCAACGTGGCGCACACCGCCCAGGCACGGGAGATCCTCGGCCCGGACGCGTTCCTGGGAGTGGAGCACGCGGTGCTGTTCGAGTCCGATCCGGAGGTGGCGCGCGCCCGTGCGCGCGAGCATCTGAAGGACTACTTGGGCACGCCCTACAACATCGCGAAGTTCCGTCGACTCGGCTACGCGGACGAGGAGATCGCCCACGGCGGCAGCGACCGACTCGTCGACGACCTGGTGTTCTGGGGCGACGTCGACTCCGTCGTCGAGAAACTGCACGACCATCTGCGCGCCGGCGCCGACCACGTGGCCGTGCAGGTGATCGGGACCGAGCCGGGCCGCACCGCGATGCCGCACTGGCGCAGGCTCGGCGAGGCACTGCTGCTCTGAGTCAAATCATCCGAATCAAGGGTGGGAATCTATACTCCGGGTCATGACTGACACCGCCCCTGCCGCCGCGACCCCGCCGGTTTCGCCCGACCCCGACGTCTCCGAACTCATGGATGCCGTAAGGGCGTTGGCGAATCCGATGCGGTTGCAGATGCTGGTGTGGCTGCGGGACCCCGTGCGGCACTTCGCGGAGTGGGAGGAGATCGCCGACCCGATCGAGGTGGGGGTCTGCGTGGGCCACATCCAGGCAAAGGCGGGCCTGGCCCAGTCAACGGTCTCGGCATACCTGGCGGAACTCCAGCGCGCGGGACTGGTGCGGGCGACCCGGGTCGGCAAGTGGACCCACTACAGGCGCGACGAGCAGCGCATCGCCCAGTTCGTCGCCCTGCTCGGCAGAACGTTGTAGCGACGAAACGCGGCAGCACCGCCGCTCGCATGGAGGATGGGAAGCCCATGACCGTGCTGGTCACCACACCGAACGGCATGGTGGGGCGCTATGTCACCGAGGCGCTGCGCGACCGTACCGACGCGCGGTTCCTGGTGCGTTCGGCGGCGAGCGCCGAGGCGCTCGCCGGCCTGGTGCGCGGCGAGATCATCCGCGGGGACGCCACCGACGCCGCGGCGGTGCGGCGCGCGGTCGAGGGCGTCGACCGGCTCTTCCTCGCGCACCCCTTCGCCGAGGACCAGATCGCCGCGGAGACCACGCTCGGCCTGACCGCGCTCGACGCCGGGGTGCGACGGATCGTCAAGCTGGGCGCCAGGCGGTTCGGCGGCGGTCGCACCCCCGATGCGGTCACCGGCAACCACGACATCATCGCCGACCGCCTCCGCGAGGCCGGCGTCGCCGAACTGACGGTGCTTCAACCCGACCGATTCCTCCAGAACTTCCTGCCGTCGGCCGCCTCGATCGCCCGCGGCACCCTCGCCGACGCCGCGGGCCCTGGCGCACGGGGCTACGTGGACGTGCGCGACATCGCCGAGGCCGTGGTCGCCGAACTCCTCACCGACCACCCCACGGGCGGCGAGATCGAACTCAGCGGACCGGCGTCCCTGAGCCTGTCGGAGCTCGCCGCCGTCTTCGGGGCCGCGCTCGATACGCCGGTGCGCTACGTCGACGTGCCACTCAACGACGCCTGGCGTACCGACCTGGCGGACCGCGGCACCGCCCCCAGCATCATCGACGGGCTCCACGACCTCTACGCCAACTACCGCCACGAGGGCACCGCGGACCTCGGTAACGGCGTACAACGTATCCTCGGCCGCCCACCACGCTCGGCCGAGACCTTCGCCAGGGAACTGCTACGGCCGGCGGCGCTCGGGAGTGCCTGAGCGAGGAGAGGGCCACGACCGGGTCCCACCTCTTGGATCCGGGCCCGTTCCCGGTACCTCCAGCGGGCGAGGTGGGATCAGTCCCAACAGGCCGTGCCCGCAAGGGCGTTCAGAGGTGACTCAGGAGCGCCTCGGTGAACTGTTCGGTGGAGGAGGTGCCACCCAGGTCGGGCGTGCGGATGTCCGTCGTGGCCAGGAGGGAGGCGATGGCGTCGGTGATGTCGTGGGCCGCCTGGGGGTGGCCCAGGTGGTCCAGCATCAGTGCGGCCGACCAGATCGCGCCCAACGGGTTGGCGATGCCCCGGCCCGCGATGTCTGGCGCGGAGCCGTGCACCGGCTCGAACATCGAGGGGAACTCCCGCTCCGGGTTGAGGTTGGCGGCCGGGGCGATCCCGATGGAGCCGGCCACGGCGGCCGCCAGATCGCTGAGGATGTCCCCGAAGAGGTTGGAGGCGACGATCACGTCGTAGCGGTCCGGGGCGAGGACGAGTTTGGCCGCGAGGGCGTCGATGTGTTCCTGGTTCCAGGGGACCTGCGGGTGGCCGGCGGCCCGTTCGGCGACCAGTTCGTCCCAGAAGGGGAGGGTGTGCACGATGCCGTTGGACTTGGTTGCGGAGGTGAGCCGACCGCCGCGGCCGGCCGCCAGCCTGAAGGCGTAGTCGACGACACGCGTCACCCCGGCCCGGGTGAACACCGCCTCCTGCACGGCCAGTTCCTCGGGAAGGCCGCGGTTGAGGCGCCCGCCGATCTCGCTGTACTCGCCCTCGGTGTTCTCGCGCACCACGACGAGATCGACCGCACCGGGGACCGCACCCCGCACCGGACTCTCGATCCCCTCGAAGACCCGCACCGGCCGCAGATTGACGTACTGCCGGAAGGCACGGCGGATCGGGATCAGCAGCCCCCACAGCGAGACGTGGTCCGGCACGTCCGGGTGGCCGACCGCGCCGAGCAGGATCGCGTCCGCCCCGCGCAGCCGGTCGAGACCGTCCTCGGGCATCATCGCTCCCTCCCGCACATACCGAGCGCAGGACCAGTCGTCGTACGAGGTGTAGGCCAGGTCGATGCCGTGCCGACGGGCGACGGCGTCAAGCACGCGACGCGCCGGGGGAAGCACTTCGGCGCCGATGCCGTCGCCGGGAATCAGGGCGATGCGGTGGGTCGTGGTCATGCGGTCGATTCCAACAAGCCGGGGCGCGGGGCGTCCAAGACATGATGCTGATCTGGCTGATTGGCCTGGGTTATCAGGTAGCGGAAACAGGTAGCGGACATCAGTCATCCGCCATCAGCCATCAACCGCCGGCGGATTGGCCTCCAGCGCGGTGTGGACGAACGCCGCGGCGGCCGGGGACAGGACGCCGCGGCGGCTGATCAGGCCGATGCGCAGGGCGGTGCGCGGTTCGATGTCCAGCACCCGGGCTCCGGCGCGCTCGGCCAGGCCGCGCCAGGACTCCGCCAGTACGGCCACGCCCACACCGGCGAGCACCAGGGGCAGCACGGACACCCGGTGTTCGGTCTCGGCGGCGACGACCAACTCGATGCCGCGCTCGCGCAGGCCGTCCACATACGCCCGCATGCCGGTGCCCCGCTGGCCGACGATCAGCCGCTGGCCCGCCAACTCCTCGCTGCTGATGGCGGATTGACCGGCAAACGGACCGTCGGAACCGCCCGGCGCTACCACCACGAAGCGCTGCTCGCCGAGGGGATGCACGGCCACGTCCCGGTCCGGCAGCGGGCCCGACACGGCCAGCAGCCCCACCTCGGCCGCCCCGGTGCGCACCCGCTCCACCACCTCCTCGGCGGTGAAGGCGGCCCTGATCGCCACGCACACCCCGGGATGGCGTTCGCCGAAGGCGCGCACCACCGTCGTCAACGGCTCCACCGCCTGCGACGGCATCGACGCCACGTCCAGCCGCCCGGTGCGCAGTTCCTGCACGGCCGCCACGCTCGCCCGGGCCGTCGCCAGGCTGCGGACGGCCGCCCGGGCCGGCTCGATCAGCGCCTGCCCGGCCTCGGTGAGCACCGCCCGCCGGCCGATCCGATGGAACAGTTCGCCGCCCAGGTCGCGTTCCAGCCCCCGGATCGCCTGGGACAGCGACGGCTGGGACACGTACAGCGCGGACGCCGCTCGGTGGAAGCCGCCGTGGTCGACGATGGCGAGGAAGCTCTCCAGCTGTCGGATGTCCATAGGGCGCATTCTGACGTGGTGGGGGAGGCGGACGGGTGTCGGTACCGGCAGACACGCAACCGGCACGTCGCCCGTGGGTTGCGCGATGCAGGAGAGAAAACCGAAGGTGAGCCCAGGCGCGCGTGATCTACGGTGGCAACCATGACTTCGTTGCCTTCGTTGACTTCGTTCTCCGAGGGTTGGGACAGCGAGGCGCGACTGGTCGAGGGCCGTTGGGTGGAGCGTCGCCCGCGCAGGCCGGAGGTCGCCAGGCAACTGCACACCGAGGTGCGCCTGCTGCCGTGGCTGGCCCCGCAACTGCCGCTCCCCGTTCCGGCCCCGACCGTCACCTGCACGGAGCCGCTGCTCGTGCGGCACGAACTGGTCCCAGGCGAGGCCCTCACGACGCCGGATGTCGCACAGGCCCGCCGCCTGGGCGGCTTCCTGTGCGCCCTGCATGCGGCCGATCCCGCGGAGGCAGTGCGCCGCGGTACACCGCCCGCGGAACGGGTACGCGAACAACGCACAGCCATGGTCGCGGAGTTCGACTCCCGCGTGCTGCCCCTGCTCCCCGCTGAGCGGCGGGAGTCGGCGGCCGCCCTCCTTGCCGAGGTGGCGGCGCTGCCGGCCCACACCCTCGTCCACGGCGACCTCGGGCCGGAGCACATCCTGACCCGTGACGGCGAACTCACCGGCGTCATCGACTTCGGCGACGTCCACATCGGTGACCCCGCCATCGACCTTGCCTGGGCGCTGAACGGCACCCCGCCCGCGTTCGCCGACGCGCTGGCCACCGCCTACGCCGCCAGCCCGCAACTTCGCCAACGCGCCCTGGTCTGGCACCAGTTGGGCCCCTGGCACGAGGTCACCCACGGTCTTGACCTCGACGATGCGGAGATCGTCCGGGGCGGAGTGGACGGGATTCTCGACCGACTGGACGACGGGACCTGACGCGTCGGCGGTCGCCGCCGCCGGTCGGTTCGCCACCGCGTGACGGTAACCGTTGGTGGGCGGCGCCTCTTCGGGCCGCAACTACCTTGTTGCATCGGCTCGTTGCCGTCAACCGCCAACCGCTGCTCGCTCAACGGGGCTCGCTCGGGTTTACCGTGTCGCGGTCTCCGAGGGCGACGCCGTTTCCTCCGGCGACGACAGGTCATCGAGATGCCTGGCCAGAATTTCCACGCACGTTGGTGGCGCGAGGACCTCGGGGTGGAGGACTGCGCTGAAGGCCAGTCCGTCCAGGAGCGTGGTCAGGCGCTCGGTTTCCAGGGCGAGGTCGAGGTCGGGGTGCAGGGCGCCCGCCGCGTCGAGCCGGGTGAGTACGCCGCGCACCAGGCGCCTGGTGGCCTCCGCGGTCTTGCGCGACAGGTCGCGGATCGCCGGGTTGCTGCGGGCGGCGGCGTTGAAGTCCATGAAGACGGCGACCTCGGCGCGGCGGCGCTCGTCGAGCGGTAGAAGCTCGGCCAACAGGTCGGTGGCGAGCCGAAGTTGAACCCCGCGGGGATGGCCGCTCAGGTCGCCGATCCGCTCGACGTGTGCGAGCAGGCGGTCGGTGACCCGGTCGAGCATCGACTGCATCGCGAAGTGCATCAGGTCGTGCTGACTGGCGAAGTAGTGGCGCAGGGAGCCGATGTTGAGGCCCGCCTCGGCGGCGACCGCCCGCAGCGAGGTGCGCTGGAGGCCGTCGCGGACGACGACGCGGAACAGTGCGTCGACCACGAGGCGGCGGCGGGCTTCCGGATCCACGTGCTTGGGCATGGAGCCTTTCTATCACGCCTGTGATACAACGGGGTTGCCAGGGAAATATCACAGGTGTGACAGAACGGGTGGAGGCTTTTCCGTGGAGAGGTACCTCAATTTCATGCTGATCAGGTTCGGCCTGATCGCGGGCGGAGTGGTGGTGCTCGCGCTGCTGATCTTCGCGGTTGCGGTGGTGCTCAGGCGCAAGGGGAAGCTGGAGGACGCCCGCCGGTACGCCGACCCTATGGTGCGGGCCGGACTCCGGGCCGCCGCCCGGCGGTTCGAGGACGGCGGCAGGTCCCGGGACTCCCGGACGCGACGTTGGGACGGCCGGCGGTGAGCGGCCTGGCGATGGGGTCGTCCGAGCTCCTGCATCACCTGCTGATCGACCGCGCCATCAAGATCGTCATCGTGGTGGCGGCCCTGGGCGTGGTCGCGTTGGGAATGGCGGTGATCTGGCGGTGGGCCGGCCGCCCGCGGGACCGACGGGACTGAGGCGGTTGGGGGTGGAGCGGTAGGGACGCGGCGCGGTGGAGCCAAGGGGCGCCGCCGCGTGCCATCGCCACGCGAGGTTTCCATGCAAGGTCTCCACGCAAGGTCTTCGCGCTCATTGGCCTCCGCAGCCGTGCCCTCCGCAACCATGGCCGCCTCCGCAACTGTGCCCTCCGCCGCCATGGCCGCCGCCATGTCCGCCTCCGCCATGGCCGCCTCCGCAGCTGTATCCCCCGCAGCCATGGCCGCTTCCGCAGCCGCCGCCCCCGCCGCCCCAACTGTTGGTCTTGCCATACGACCGACCGTTCGCCCCGCCGCTACGGCCCCAGCTCCTTCGCCGCGCCGAATAGGCCCGTTGCTGCTCGTGCAGACGCCGTGCCCGCTCCTCCAGACGCGTGGCCCGCTCCTCGTCCCACTTGCGCCTCTTCTGCTCCTCCTTGCGGATCTCTTCGCGCCGGGCGGCGTCCCGCGCTGCGCCGTCGGCCGGTTCCCACGGGTCGAGGCCGTGGCAGCGTCGCGGCAGCAGCGGGGCGACCATGACACCCGCATACGTGTGCTCCGACGCCTGGTATGCACTGCGTTCGATGACGGCGTACTCCAGGGCGACCTCGGCTCCCTCCCAGGGCGCGCCGTACAGGACCGCCTCGAAGGGTTCGCTGTGCGGGTCGATGTCGTAGTGCCCGTCGCTGACTTGGTAGGTGGAGCTCGTGCCCAAGAGGCGCGCCGTGCTGTCGGCGTCCCGGTCCTTGGGGAAGTACGCGATCAGGGGCCGCCCCGAGGTGGTGTGGGCATCCGGATACAGCCAGTGGTGGCCGTCCGGCGCGATCCGTACGCCCACCAACAGGGCCGGCTGGGGCTCCTCTTGTAGGCGGCGCGCCGCTCGGAACGCGACGTGGCCGCGCCCGTACACAGTGGTGCCGGCAACGAGGAACAGCAGGGCGGCGACCTGTTGCCCGACGGCGTTGTACGCGGGTGCGTGGTCCGGTGCCGTCAGGCTCTCCACGAGTCCGTCGGCGAGGAGGGCGCCGGCGATGAGACAGAGGACGAGCCCGAGGTAGAACTGCGGGTAGCCGCGGTAGTCGTCCGTCTCGGGCGTCCGGTCCGGGAGTTCGAGACGGCGTGGGCCGGCCGCGGCGAGTGCGAGCGCCCGCTGCTTGCGGCGGGCCCGAAGCCGCAGGCACGCACCGACCAACGCCCAGGCGGAGGCGGCCAGAGCCAGGACGTATCCGCTTCTGTCCAGTTGGTCGCCGGCGTTGGGCGACGCCACGGACACCGCCGCGTCCACCGCGACCACGACCGCCGCCGGCACGGTCGGCACCGGCAGATACCGGTACCACAACGGCAGCGCGACCAGCAGGACCATGGCGGGATAGCCACACCAGTCGGTGCCGCCGGACGTGGACCCGCCACCGCTCCAACGCGAGGCCGCGAACCCGGACGTCAGAACGTAGGAGACGGCGACCAGGACGACGAGGACCCAACTGCCCGCGACCGGGGCGAAGACCGCCGGGACGCGAGCCTTCCTCCAGCGCTCGGCGTCGGCGACGGACCAGGACGCCACGCCCCCCTCGGGCAAGGCTCCCAGGGGTAGGCGCTTGACGTAGTCATCCATGGCCCGCTCCTTTCTCCTTCCGCAGCACGCCGGGCAGCCGCGGCCACGGCTTTGGGCGAGAGACGTCCATCCCCATGCTGGGAGCGGCCGATGAAATCGCCGTGAACCAGCGACGAGCCGCGATCCGCTAGCCGGCGCGCTACGGTCGTACGACCGGCCAGTACGGGCCCCCAACCTCAGCAAGTAGCCGCAGACCAGGGCGGGTTGGAGGGAAGCCGCCCAGGCATCACCTCGCTCGTCCGTGAATCACCGCCGGCGAGCCGGTGAGACAGCGAACAGCCGATTGGGCCGATCCGGGCAAGTGACGTACAGTTAATCCTGCCGTCGCGGGGTGGAGCAGCTCGGTAGCTCGCTGGGCTCATAACCCAGAGGTCGCAGGTTCAAATCCTGTCCCCGCTACTGAAAGGGAAGGCCCGGTATCCACCGGGCCTTCCCTGTTTCCCGCTGCGGGAGCCTGGGAAATCCGGCCACGTGAGCAACGGCGCGCAACGCTCTCCCTCCGAGGGGCAAGCTGCCACATGGGCAGAGCAGGACGAAGAGGAGCGGGGACACCTCGGCGCGGTCGCTCACAGATAGGCGTCAACTATTGGCTGCTGAAGAGGCGAGTGCCCCAGATCTCGACAAATGCGCCCGCACTCACATGGTTGACCTCGAACCCGGCCCCGGCAACGGCATCGGCGAACGCCCCGGCGTCCCAGACCGTGTACCAGCGGCGCCCGTCGGGTTCGTCGAGCCAGCCGGTGTGGCCGACGGACTTGAGGCACGCGTACAGCTTGCCGCCGGGGCGCAGCAGCTCGGCGAACTGGCCGAGCACATCGATGGTTTCGGACTCGCGCAGATGCACCAGCGACGCGCAGGCCCAGATGCCGTCGAACGTCCCGGCCGGGAACTGGGACCCGACCTCACGAAGGTCGCACTGTGAGGTGGGCGCATGGGCGTTGGCCATGGCGACGAACACCGGGTTGAGGTCGACGCCCCGGGCGCGGTGACCGTGGGCGGTGAACCGCGCGAGGTCGCGGCCGGGGCCGCATCCGGCGTCCAGGATGCGTGCGGGCGTCGGCAGCGAGTTGGCGAACTGCGCAACCCGATCGGCCATCTTGGGGGCGTGGTTGACCGCGTAGTCGTCGGCGTGGTCGCTGTAGACCGCGACGGACTCGGCAGCCGGGTCGACCAGCGGCTCGCTCCCACTGGTCGAGTTCGGTGAAGTCTCTCGCAAGGGGTTCTCGTTTCCCTCGTCACCGCAACGTCTCAGGCCGATGTCTCCAAGCGCTCCGCTGGAACGCGAGGGTGCTGGGCGAGAGGGGGCTGGGTGACTCGGCGGCATCTGTCCATGATCCCGTCACCGGGTCGAGCAGGTCGAGCGGATTTCACCGCGATACCTGCTCGACGGCGCTCCCCAACGGTCAGATCACGGCGCCTGTCGGGGAGTTCCCGCCGAGAGGACGACCTCCACCACTACGCCGTCAAAGACCACAGGCACGATCCACACGCTCTAGGGGAGGCGGGCCAGCAGGTGCGCGTCGAGGAAGCCCCGCTCGGAGGCCGGGTCGTGGACCAGGCGGGCGAACGGAACGAGGCCGGCCCCGGCCAGCAAGTCGGCGAACTGGTCCACGGGCCAGCTATAGGCGGGCGTCACCTTGTGGTCGAAGCGGACCGGCTCCGGTCCGTCGGTCGCGAAGAACGAGACCAGGAGCAAGCCGCCCGTTGCCAGGACCCGCACCTGCTCGGCGAGCAGCGCGGGCAGTTCCGCAGGCGGCGTGTGGATCATCGAGTAGTGGGCCAGCACGCCGCCGACCGCGCCGTCCTCGACCGGCAGGGACTCCATCCGCGCCTCGTCAAACCGCAGCGTCGGATGGGCCTGCCGGGCATGCTCGACCATGCCCGGAGAGACGTCGAACCCGCAGGCGTCCAGCCCCAGTTCGTGCAACATGGCCGTCAGATGTCCGGGTCCGCACCCGACGTCGACGGCCCGCGGGTTCTCCGTCGCACGCACCAACTCGGCGAAGGTCCCGATCATGTTCCGCGAGAACGGCTGCGTCTCCAACCGGTTGGCGAACAACGACGCATACAGCTCGACGACCCCGTCGTAGGCCGCCCCGGTCTCGTCCTGGTGCTCCATCACGGGCAAGGAAGCTAGCATCCGCGCACGCTCGCAGCTCCTCCGCCCCCGTACCGCTCCCTGCGGGAGCTGTTCCATGCCGTCAGCCGTTGCGGAGGACGGGACGGGCTTGCGGTTTCGACTGGGGCGGCTCGATCCGATCGAGTGCGAGGAGCAGCGCTACCCCGGCCAGGCAACGGCCGAATAGGCAAGATAGACGGGATGGACGGGATGGACGGGATAGGAGGGTGTCAATCCCCGTCAGTCGTCCCGGGTTTGTTGAGCGAAATCTTCCGGATGGCGGGGGAAAGTCAGGGTTGTAGGGGCTGTCGATTGGTTGGGTGGGGCCTGGGGGGAGAAGTGTCGACTGCGACCGATATGCTGCTTCAGCGGTGAAAACCTGTGGAAGCGGTGTCAGTGGGGCCACTTATGCTGCGTCAGGAGATCACGGGGGACAGCCACGGGGAACAGTCACGGGGGAACAGGAGAGTTGCGCGGCATGTTTGGCAAGTTGTTCGGCAGGGGTGCGGAGAGGCCGTCGGCGAATCCGCACGCCCTTCCGGTCCCACGGAGGCAGAACGGGATCTACCCGCTGCGCGCACTCGGGGACGCGCGGGTGCTTGCGCTGGTGGAGGCCGCCGCGGCGGGTGACTGGGAGGCGGTCAAGGCAGCGCTGGCCCCCTTCGACCTCGGCCGTGACGACCGGGTCCTCGGGCAGTTGGCCGACGTGGACGGCGTGCAGGACTGGATCGGCCGGGCCGTCGAGGAGGACGGGGAACACCGGGCGGCGGCGCTGCTGATATCCGGGACGCGCCACATCAGCTGGGGCTGGGAGGCGCGTACCGCCGAGCTTGCCAAGAACGTCACGCAGGAACAGTGGCGGGTGTTTCACCAGCGGCTCAGCATCGCCGAGGAGCAGTTGCTCGAAGCCGCCGAGTTGCGGCCGGAATGGGTCACGCCGTGGAGCCATCTCCTGACCTCCGGTCGTGGCGCGTCGCTGGCCCCCGTCGTCAACGAGGCCCGGCTCCACGCCGCCCTGCGTCGCGACCCGCTGAATGTGGAAGCCCACCTTGAGTGGGTGTCGCAGTTGCAGCCCCGTTGGGGCGGGGAGCCCGGCCAGGCCCTGGCGTTCGCCCGCGGCGCACTGGCCCACGCCCCCCAAGGGCATCGCCTGGGCTGTGTGCTCGCCATGGCGCACATCGAGGACTGGGTCGAGTCGGACCAGGGGGACTGCCTCCAAACCGCCGTCATCCAGGCCGAGTTGCGGGCCGCGGCCGACCACAGCATCCTGCACCCCGCCTACGCGTACCGCCCGGGCTGGCAGCACGACTTCCACATGTTCGCCATGGCCTTGTCGTTGGCCGGTGAGCGGCACACGGTCCGGCGGGTCTTCGGGGCGCTCGACGGCGCCTACACCAGCTGGCCCTGGAGCTACTTCGCGGAGCCCGAGAAGCAGTTCGCCCGCCTCCACCGCCGCGCCTGAGCGCACGCCGGCCCCGCTTCGTCCGCCAACCCGTTTCCCCTCTCTCCGGACCGCCCGATGACTCTGCCCCACACTGCCACCAACGCCACCGGCGCCGACCGCACCTTCCAGGTGGACCTGCGCGGCCTCGTCGACCTCCTCTCCCACCACCTCTACTCCAGCCCCCGCGTCTACCTGCGCGAACTGCTGCAGAACGCGGTGGACGCGCTGACCGCCCGGCACGCCCTCGCCACGGACGCACCCGCCGACGCCCTCGGCATCCGCCTGTACGCGGACGGTTCGGTGGTGCGCGTCGAGGACGACGGCGTGGGACTCACCGAGGCCGACGTGCACGCCTTCCTCGCCACGATCGGCCGCAGCAGCAAGCGCGCCGAGGGGATCGCCGAGCAACGCGGCGACTTCATCGGCCAGTTCGGCATCGGCCTGCTCTCCTGCTTCCTGGTCGCGGACGAGATCCGCGTCCTGAGCCGCTCCGCCCGCACGCCCGACGCCCCCGCCGTGGAGTGGCGGGGACACGGCGACGGCAGCTACCGCGTCCGCACCCTGCCGGCCTCCGCCCACCCCCGGCCCGGTACGACCGTCACGCTCACGCCGCGCGCCGACGCCGGAGAGTGGACCCGACCGGCCCAAGTGCACGCACTGGCCCGGCACTTCGGTTCCCTGCTGCGCCACCCGGTGTCCTTCACCGACGGCACGGGCGGCCCAGGCACGGTGGTGAACCCCGAGCCCGCGCCCTGGGCACACACCCACCGCACGCCGGGAGCCCGCTCCCGCGCGCTGGCCGAGTACGGCGCGGAAGTCTTCGGATTCACGCCGCTGGACACCATCGAGCTGGACCTGCCGGCCGTGGGCCTGAAGGGCATCGCGTGCGTGCTGCCCGAGGCGGTGCCGGCCGGGCGTCGGCACGGCCACCGCGTGCACGTCAAGGGCATGCTGCTGTCCGAGCAGGCCGAGGAGATCCTGCCCGACTGGGCGTTCTTCGTGCGGTGCGTCATTGACGCCGAGAGCCTGCGCCCGACGGCGTCCCGCGAGTCGCTGTACGAGGACGACACCCTCGCGGCCGTCCGCGACGCCCTCGCCGAGCGGCTGCGCGGGTGGATCGCGCGGACCGCCGCCAGCGACCCGGAGCTGCTCGGCCGCTTCCTCCAGGTTCACCACCTGGCCGTGAAGTCCCTCGCGGTGCACGACGACGACATCCTGCGGATGCTGCTGCCCTGGCTGCCGTTCGAGACCACTGACGGCCACACCGCCCTCGACGAGTTCGCCCGCACCCACCGCACCGTGCTCGTGACGTCGAGTGTGGAGGAGTTCCGGCAGGTCGCGGCGATCGCCTCGGCCGCCGGCCTCGGCGTCGTCAACGGCGGCTACACCTACGACCGTGAACTGGTCCACCGGCTGCCCGAGATCAGGCCCGAGGTCAGCGTCGCCGACCTCGACCCGGCCACCCTCACCGCCCACCTCGACCCCGTCGACCGGGAGACGGAACTGGCCGCCGCGTCCTACCTCGCACAGGCCCGCGACGCCCTCGCGGCCTTCGACTGCGACGTGGCGCTGCGCACCTTCCAACCCGCCTCCGCCCCCGCCCTCCTCGTCGACAGCCGAGAGGCCCGGCACGAGCGCACCCGCTCCCAGCTCGCCCGCGAGCAACAGGGCGGCCTGTGGGGAGACATCCTCGGCGCACTTCAACAGGAGGCCCCGCGCGCCCAGTTGATCCTTAATCAGCTCAATCCGCTGGTGCGCACCGCCCTCGCCATCGACGAGCCCGAGCTTGCCCGCACCAGCGCCGAAGCCCTCTACGGGCAGGCCGCACTGCTGTCCCGGCGCCCGCTCAGGCCCGCCGAATCGAGCCTCATCAACCGCTCCTTCCTCGACCTTCTCGCCCACGCCCTGCGCAAGGACCGCTGACGATGCCGACCGCACCCCAGACCACCGACGAGCTCTACCGCGCGCTCCAGGAGAACGACCGGCGTCCCTACGGCCGGGCCCGTACCGTCACCGCCGAGGAACTCGTCGACGCCGCCGAGCGCTTCGCGGAGCCCGTCCCCCTCGTCCACGCGCTCCTCGAACTCCAGGAGGCGTACACCTACGGCTCCGAACCCCGGAAGTCGCCCGTCGTCTTCGCCCGCCTGCTCACCCTCTTCGACGAGCAGCCCGAGGTGTTCGACGAGCGCCTGCGCCACACGCTGTTCTGGCGCTTCAAGTGGGTGGCCAACGCCCTGCGTGCGCTGCCCGAGATACCGCTGGCCAGCCTGCACCAGTGGCTGAGCGAGATGCGCGACCGGTACGAGCAGGCCGGCCTCGGCCTCCAGCCCTACTACGGGCAGGCGTATCAACTCGCCGCCCACACCGGCGAGGACACCACCCTGGCCTACGAACTGTGGGCGGGCCGCACCCGCACCCAGCTCAGCGACTGCGAGGCATGCGAGATCTGCGAGCGTGCCCTGTACCACCTCAGGGCGGGCGACGACGAACGGGCGTTGCGCACCTGGGAGCCGGTCCTGTCCGGGCAGGAATCCTGCAAGGAGGAGCCGGCCCGCTCCCTCTCGTACGCACTGTTGCCCCTGCTGCGCACCGGCCACCCCGAGCGGGCCCGCGAACTGCACCTCGCCGGCTACCGCGCCTGCCGCCGCAACCCCTCGATGTCCGGGGAGGTCGGCAGGCACCTGGAGTTCTGCGCGCTGACCGGCAACGAGCCGCGCGGCCTGGAACTGCTCGCCGAGAACCGGAACTTGTTCGACGACGTCGACTCGCCGCTGGACCTGCTCGACTTCCTCACCGGCGTGGAGGTGCTGCTCCAGCGCGTCGAGCAGTTGGGCCACGGCGACCTGCCCGCCGCCGGGTTCACCGGCCGCACCTGGACGGTGGCCGAGCTGCGCGCCGAGGTGCACCGCCGCGCCGACGACCTCGCCGCGCGCTTCGACACCCGCAACGGAACCACGGCCCAGGCCGACCGCCGCAGCACCCGCCTCGACCGCGCCCCGCTCCTGGCTGCGCTGGAACTGACCCTGCGCAGCCGCACCCTGGACGACGTGGCCATGGCCGCCCCGGTCGCCATGCCCCCCGCTCCCACCGCCGCCACCGTCCCCGACACTCTGCCCGAACTCATCCTGCGGGCCCGGGCGTTGGACGAGCAGGGGCACCCGGACGCCGACGCGTGCTGGGCGCGACTGCGCACGCTCGTCGCCGCCCACGACTACACCCACCCCGACGACCCGGCCGTGGGGCCGCTCATCCGACTGCGCGCGGACCTGCTGGCCGACGAGGCGAACCAGGCCGGCGAGAAGGACGAGTTCGCCGCCGCGGCAGCCCTGAACGAGGAGGCCGCGAACCTGTACGACGCAGCCGGAGCGCCGGGTGACGCGACGCTCGCCCGGGCCTGTGCCGTGCTGGCCACCGCCGAGATTCCCACCCCGGGTGGGGACGGGGCGGAGGCGAAGGTCGCCGCGCTGACCGACGCCCACACCGCCATGGTCCGCCTGCACCAGGAGGCGTCCGCACTCGCCTCACACCAGGAGGCCCGCCTGCTGCGGCTGCGGGCCACCGCGCTCTGCCTGCGTCTGCAGACCTCGGGAGACCAGGAGCACATCGCGCCGGCCCTCGCCGAGGTGGACCTGCTGCACGCCTTCGCCACCCAACACGACGTCGCCGGGCAGATCTCCGGCGCACAGGTGCTGCGGGCCAGCACCTACGCGGTCTCCGGCGACCTGGCTGCCGCGGTCACCGAAATCGACGCTCTCCTCGACCGGTTGAAGGCGCACGGCCCCGCCTGGCACCTGCCCCGCGCGCTCGGCCTGCGCGGCCGACTCCAGCTCGGCCTCCAGGCCGCGCAGGTCGCGCACGCGGACCTGACCGAAGCCCTGCGTCTGGCCGCCGACTGGCCGGCCGGCGCGGTCAACACCGCCCGCCTCCACGGTGATCTGGCGGAGGCATGCATGCACCTGGGGCGCCCCGAGGAGGCACTGCGTCACCTGACCCGCTCCGCAGAGCTGGAACTCCGCCACGGCAACCGGACGGACGCGTACTGCACCTACAGCAACGCGGCCCAACTCGGCCTCGACCTCGGGCGCGTCGAGGACTGCATCGCCCTGCTCGACTCCCTGCTGGCCGAACCGGACGTGACCGCCGGAGAGTTGGACGACCGGCTCGTCGCCCAACTGCGCCTGACGCGCGCCCGCGCGCTGCACGCGGGAGAGGACCTCAAGGCCGCCACGACGGAGTTCGTCGCCCTCGCGGCCCAGTCGGCCGACTGGGACGACGACCCGGGAAGCCACGCCATGATCGCCGCGGAGACCGCCGTGCTCCTCGGCGAGTCCGGGGAGTACGCCCAGGCCCGCAAGGCCGTAGACCAGGCGCTCGCCACCCACGCCCAGGCCCCGCGCTACGAGCTGCTCAGCAACTGCCTGCGCGAACTCGCCCGCCTCCAGGCCCAGCAGCAGGGCGCCGACGGCCTGCCCGACGCCCGTGCCTTCCTCGCCGACGCCGGCCGGATCGCGGACGAGGCCCGCGCTGCCGGATACCAGGCCCGCGGCCGCTCCCTGGACACGGCCCTGGCCTACGAGCACGGACGGGTCAACGCCTACGCCGGCGCGTTCGAAGACGCCCTGGCCGCCCTGGAGAAGGCCCTCACCTTGCTCGGCGAGCCGGGACCGGAACAGGACCACGCCGAGGAGTGGGCCGAGTGC
This sequence comes from Streptomyces sp. NPDC057743, assembly GCF_042798755.1. Taxonomy (NCBI): domain Bacteria; kingdom Bacillati; phylum Actinomycetota; class Actinomycetes; order Kitasatosporales; family Streptomycetaceae; genus Streptomyces; species Streptomyces sp. NPDC057743. The sequence continues at coordinate 257,328 of NZ_JBHVJX010000005.1, read as the reverse complement.
GTCCGCCTAGCGGGCGCCATCGAGGGCATCTACCTGGAACGCCCCGACCCCGCCCGCACCCGCCTCGACGCAGCAGCCTCCCGCCTCACGGCCCTTGGCCATACCGAGGACGCCGAGCCGCTGCTTTCCCTCGCCGCGACACTGCGCGACGAAAACTGATACCGCGGTGAAGGTGGCCGGGGGGCGGGGCGACACCCCCTAGGCTGCCTGGCAGTCGTCAGACATCGGCCGGTCGTCAGAGGTCGGCCGTCCGCAGGCGGGTCTGGATCAGCAGATCGTTCAGGTCGGGGGTGGCATCGGTGGCTGTGGGGAGCGTGGTTGACTGTTCGGCCTCGGTCAGCGTCGCGTGGAGGGCCTCGATGTCGGTCGTGATGTGCTGGTGTGCGGGGGCGCCGTCGAGCGTGGCGAGGTGGCCGTGTTCGGCTGCGGCCTTTGCCGTGATGAGGTCTCCGACGTAGTCCGGTGCCGGCACGTTGTCCAGCAACGTCGGCAGGTCCGCCTGGACTTCGTGGGAGCGCAACAGGTGAATGCCCGTGAGAAGCACGCGGAACGTGTAGAGCAGGGGCTTGAGTTCGCCGGTCCTCTCGAACAGGCGCCACTGTGTCTTGGCGAAACCGCGGTAGTGCCGGACGTGATGCGCCGTCAGGAGACGGGGGGCGAGGTCGACGAGGGCGGCGTGCTCGGGGGTGGTGTGCACCACGAGCGGGGAGAGGAGTTGCTCCAGGACGTAGCCGTTGGGGCGGAGCAGGAGCCTGGCGAACTTGGCCAGGTCGTGGGTGACCAGGTCCATCTCCAGGCCGGCGGCGTCCCACATGCGGGACCGGGTCTCCTGCGCGGGCGTCAGCCCCAGGACGTCGTGCAGGGGCAGCACGTGGACGCCGCGCAAGTCAACGTCCGAGTCGCGGGACGGGAAGCCGTAGAGGTGGGCGCCCGAGACCGTGGCGAACAGCAGGGGGTCTGGCTGTTCGGCGACGATGTGCGTCAGGTCCGGCAGGTCGGTGATGCTGTGCGTGGTCATGCGGGGGTGCTTTCGTGCGGCAGGGAGCGACGGCGGACCGAGATCAGCCAGTTCTCCACGTGGGTGGTGTCGGGGTGTTCGGGGAGCGGGCTCGTCGCCAGTGCCTGGTCCAGGCGTGCGGTCAGCTCGTCGCGCCAGGCGCAGACCTCGTCCCAGGACAGTTCGCCGCGGCGTACGGCCAACAGGCGTTCGCGGTACGGGCCGGCGTCGAGGTACATGGCGCCGCTCTCCAGCAGCAAGGCACCGCTGATCATGAGGCGGAGCATGTGCATGAGGTGCTTCCAGCGCGGCTCGGCCCCGCGCTCCCGGCGGTTCTTCGCCTTGGTGAACTGGGCGTTGGCGTACTGCGCGAACGTGGTGTGTGCCTTGCGGGAGAGGAACGCGGGGGCGAGGCCCCGCAGTTCGGCGCCGAGCGCGGTGTGCCGTTCGACGAGCGGGCTGTGCAGGACTTCGAGGACGTTGGGGTTGTTGGCGAGCGCGAGTTCGCAGAACCGCTCCACCTCCCAGCTGAACTGCTCGGGCAGCGGGCCTTCCAGGTGGGTAGGTGGTTTGGTCATGCGCCAGAAGTCGGCGGTGGGCGCGACGTAGACGCCGCGGCGATCGACGTCCGAGGTTGCCGTGGCAAGCCCGAACGCGCGCGATCCGACCACCACCGACAGGATCGTGTGCTGCTCCACCAAGTGCTGCTGCGCCTCTGACATGCGGCTATTTTCGTAAGGTGTGCCGCGAATGGCCAAAGGGTTTCTTGATGCCCAGTCAACGAGACCGGGACCGGGGGTGGCGGCGCAGGATTCCGGACGCGGTTGCCGCGATCAGGCAGAGTGCGACAGGCAGCAGGAGGGCGAGGTTGAGTGGTACGGCGTGGGTGAGTGGGCCGATGACGGCGGGGCCGGCCAGCATGCCGAGGTAGCCGAGTCCGGCGACCCGGGAGACGTTGGCGCCGGCGTTGTCGGGGTCGAAGTGGCCGGCGGCGCTGAAGAGTTGGGGGACGCAGCCGGACAGTCCGGCGCCGAACACCGCCCAGCCGGTGAGGGCCGACGGGATCCAGGGGGAGAGGGCCGCCACGGTCAGGCCGGCGGCGGCCGCGCCGGCGCCGTAGCGGAGTACCGCCACCGGGCCGACGCGGGCGGCGACCCGGTCCGCCAACAGTCGACCGACGGTCATCGCGGTGGCGAACGCCCCGTAGGCGAGGGCGGCGGTGGCCGGGGACGCGTCCAGGACGGTGCGGAGGTGGAGCACGCTCCAGTCATTGGCGACGCCCTCGCACAGCATGATCAGCAGGGCGAGGGTGGCCAGGATCCAGATGTGGCGTGGAGTGGTCCTTCGGGGGTGTGGGGTGGTCGTGGTGGCGTCTGATGGTGGGGAACTCGGCGGTCTGGACCGCGAGTTGAGGGAAGAGGTGGGCTGCGGGCTGGTGACTGGGGCGGTCGCCGGGAGTAGTGCCGGTGCGGCCAGGGCGGCGACGAGCAGGCCCAGTGCGGCCACTGCGGCCAGTGTCACCGCCGGGCTCCAGTCCAGGGCGAGTGTGCGTGCGCCCACCAGTGAAGCCAGCACGCCGCCGATGGAGTAGGTGGCGTGGAACGCGGACATGACGGGTCGTTGGTAGCCGCGCTCGACCTGGACGGCATGGGCGTTCATGCCGACGTCCAGGCAGCCGTTGCCGAGTCCGAGCAGTAGCAGTGCCGCCCCCAACGTCCAGGCGTGGGTGGCCAGTCCGGGCAGGGTCAGGGTGATGCTGCACAGTGCCGCGCCGAGTGGTACGACGGTGCGGGCGCCGAAGCGGTCGGCGAGCGGGCCGACGAGCTGCATGCCGACGAACGCCCCCGCGCCGAGCAGTAACAGGAGCCAGCCGAGCGCGGTGTGGTTGATGCCCGCTCGCTGCTCGACGCTGGGGATGTGGACGATCCACATTCCCATCAGGAAGCCGTTGAGGGCGAAGTGGGCGAAGGTGGCCGCCCGTCCGGCCCGCAGTCGACGTGACGGCGCGCCCGGTCGTGCTCCCGTGTCCGCCCTCGCTCCGGGTTCCGTCCTCGCTCCGGATTCCGTCCTCGTTCCGGAGCCCGGTCCCGGTCGCGTCTCCGGTGGTGTCTGAGAGTCCATGGGGCGAACATATCGAACATGGTTCATGTGCGAAAGTTGCGTTGCGAACATGATGGTTGTTCAATGTGGGCATGTCTGGAACAGCGCGACTGAGGCGGATCACCGAGGCCGTACGCGATGCGGGGAGCATCGGCGTCGCGGAGCTCGCCGAGTTGACCGGTGCCTCGGAGATGACGATTCGCCGTGACTTGGAGGCGTTGGCCGCGCAGGGCGTCCTTGAGCGGTACCGCGGCGGGGCCAGGAGTCTGTTGCTGCGCGGCGAGGAACCGCCGTTCGCGCTGCGCGCACAGGAGGGGGCGGAGGCCAAGCGGCGGATCGCCGTCGAGGTCGCCGGGCTGATCGCGGACGGCGAGTCGGTGGTCCTCGACAGCGGGACCACGTGTCTGGAGGTGGCTCGGGCGTTGGCTCACCGCCGGCTGACGGTCATGCCCTTGTCGCTGCATGCGGTCAACGCCCTGGCGGACGGCCCGCAGCTCACCCTGCTGGTGCCGGGCGGGCGGCCGCGGGCGGGGGAGTTGGCGCTGACCGGCCCGTTGACCGAAGCCTCGCTGACCGCGCTGCGCTTCGACACCGCCGTCCTCGGCTGCTGCGGGCTCACGGCGGAACACGGCCTGACCGCCTACGACTTGGACGATGCCGCCGTCAAGCGCACCGCGATCGGCTGCGCCCGGCGCGTCATCGCGGTTGCGGAATCCGGCAAGCTGTCCCGTACTGCCCTGGCCCATGTCGCGCCGGTCGATGCCCTGCACGCCGTCGTCACCGATGCCGTCCCGGACGACCGGACGGAGCGGCTGACCGCGGCCGGCGTGACCGTCAGGACGGTGTGAGCGGTGGCACCAGACATCGTTCTCTTTGATCTCTTCGGTGTGCTTGCCTGCCACCAATCGATGGGTGGGAAGGGTGAGTTGGAGCGGTTGGCCGGCGTGGACGGGTCGGAATTCTGGGACGCCTACTGGGCGTTGCGGGCGCCCTACGACCGCGGTGACGTCGACGGGCCCGGTTACTGGCGGCGGCTCGGCGAACGCCTCGGCACCCGCTTTGACGAGCGGCGGGTCGCCGAGCTGATCGCCGCCGATGTCAGCAGTTGGAGCGCCGTGGACGACGCCATGGTCGGCCTGGTTGCGGAGTTGGCGGCGGGCGGGCGGCGGCTCGGGTTGTTGTCCAACATCCCCGAGGAACTGGCCCGTTACTACGAAGCCCAGCATGCCTGGCTCGGCCACTTCGAGGTGCGCGCCTTCTCCTGTCGGATCGGCCACGCCAAGCCCGAACCGGCCGCCTACGACTGGTGCCGGCGCGCCCTGTCAGCCCCGTCGGAGCGCATCCTGTTCGTCGACGACCGCGAGGGGAACGTCCGGGCCGCCGAAGCAGTCGGGATGCACGGCCATCTCTTCACCTCCCCGGAGGGGTTGCGGGCCCGCCTCGGTACGTACGGGGACGGGGGAGGCGGCGGGGCGGAAGGGGCGTGAGGGGGACTGTTGGGCAGCGGCCAGGCCGCCCGCAGAAGACCCTTACACCGCCCGCGCGGACCGCTCGCTGAGCAGGTCAATCAGCAGCGCCAGCGGCGGCCAGTTCAACCGCCCGTGGCGGGCCACCGCGTGGGCGCGTAGCACCACCTCGGGGGCGGTCAACGGGACGAGGCGGACGCCCGGGACGGTGGTGATGTCGGCCGGCAGCAGGCTCACGCCGAGGCCCGCGGTGATCATGCCCTGGACGAGGTCGAGGTTGTCGGCCCGGTGGGTGATGCGCGGGGTGAAGCCGGCCATGGAGGCGAGCGTGCGGATGGCGGTGTCGTCCGCGGTGTTGCGGGAGTTCACGATCCAGTCGTGGGTGGCGAAGCGGGCGAAGACCTCGGCTGCCGTCCCGTCGTCGGCGGTGGCCTCGGCGGCATGGTCGGGGACGCCCAGGCCCCAAGGGGCGGTCCACAGCGCGGTGGCGCGGACCGCGGGGTCGAGGGTGGCCGGCGCGAGGTTGTAGTCGTAGGTGAGCGCCAGGTCCGCCTCGTCCGCGGCCAGCAGTTCCAGGGCCTCGGCCGGCTCGTGCTCGCGGATGAGGAGGTGCAACCGCGGGTGGCTGGGGGCCAGTTCGGCGGCCAGGGGCAGCAGGTGGGCGCGGATGGCGCTGGCGAAGCCGGCGATGCGGAGAGTGCCGTTGGGTTCCGCGCCGGGGGCGAGGTCGAGGTGGGCGGCCTCGACGGCGCCCAGGATCGTCACCGCGTGCTCGGCCAGGCGGCGGCCGGCGGGGGTGAGACGGACCCGGCGGCCGTGCGGTTCGATCAGGGCGGTGCCCATTTCCCGCGCGAGCACGGCGAGCTGTTGGGAGACGGTGGAGGTCGTGGTGCCGGTGGCCTCGGCGACCGCGCGCATCGAGCCCAGCCGGGAGAGCTCCACCAGCAGATGCAGTCGACGCGTTTCCATTCCGCCATTGTTCAGGACGTCCATTGTTCAGGGCGTCGTTGCCCCACTTGTTCGGAGTATCGTTCAGGATCGTCGAACGGAACGTCCGTGTTCGGCACGTGGACGCGAACGGTGAGCGGGGCATCTACTGACTCCCATGCCTGCGTTCGAGTTCAAGGGCCCAGAGGGCCGCGCCCCGTCCCGTCTCCGTACCGCCGTCGGCCGGCGGCGCCTCGGCGGTGCCGAGACCGGTTTCCTGATGGCGGTCGCCTCCATGACCTCCGTCCAACTGGGGCTCGCCCTGGCCGTCCCGCTCTTCGGGCAGCTCGGCGCGCTGGGCACGGCGGGACTGCGGCTGGCCTGTGGCGGACTGCTCCTGCTGCTCCTGATACGTCCCAGGCTGTGCTACTTCACCCGGCGGGATCTGCTTGCCTGCGGCGTGCTGGGCGCGGCCAGTGCCGGCATGATGCTCTTCTTCATGCTCGCCGTGGCGCGTCTGCCGCTGGGCACCGCGAGCGCGTTGGAGTTCCTCGGCCCGCTGGCCGTGTCGCTGTTCGGGCCGAGCGGCGGACGCAGACTGTGGGCCGGGCTGGCCGCGCTCGGCGTGGTGCTGCTGACCGAGCCCTGGCGCGGCGGCGTGGACGCGGTGGGGCTGGTCTGCGCCCTGGCCGCCGCGGGCTGTTGGGCCGGTTACATCCTGCTGACCCAGGGCGTCGGCGACCGCGTTACCGGGCTCAGCGGCCTGGCCGTCTCGATGCCGGTCGCGGGTCTGCTCGGCACGTTGATCGCCGCGCCCAGTCTGTGGGGGCATCTGACGTGGCAGGCGGTCGGGATCATGTTGGTGTTGGCCGTGGTGAGCCCGGTGCTGCCGTTCGTCCTGGAATTCCTCGCGCTGCGCCGCCTGACCACCGCCGCCTTCGGCACGCTGATGAGCCTGGAACCGGCCATCGCGCTGCTGATCGGCCTGTTGGTGCTCGGCCAGACACCGGGCCTGGTGTCCGCGGCCGGGGTGCTCTTCGTCGTCATCGCGGGCGCCGGTGCCACCCGCACCGGCGCCCGCACACCGGACGAACCCGCCGCGGTCGATGCACCCGCCCCGCGGTCGTGCGCCGCGGAAACGCCCTGAGGGGCGGGCCGGACAACCTCTTGGGCAGCGGTGGCACCCCCGCTGCCCAAGAGCCCCAACCCATCGGACTCAACAGGCCCGGCCCAACAGGCCCGGCCCAACAGTCTCAGCTCATCAGGCTCAACCCAACGGCTTCCGGACCTCGTTGCGGATCTTGCCGACGGTGTCCGCGAACGCCTGGAGATCCACCGACTGAGGGTCCTTGGCCAGGTCGGAGGCGTCGGTCTGGGCGACGTTCCCGCTGGTGCTGGCGTCCGCCCAGACACAGAAGCCCAGGGTCACCTTCTGCCCCATCTCCTCGCGCACATCCACCCCGCAGGTCAGCGGGGCGCCGCCGCCCGAGGGTGTGAACTCCCGCTCCGTCACCGCGACTTGGGTGCGGCTGTCGCTCTTCATGCCGCGGATGGCGTGCTCCACGGTCGTCCCGGGATCGTCGATCGTGCCGTACATGCCCACCATCACCAGTGACTTGGTGCCGCTGGTGTACTGCCCGCCCACGGACGAGATGCCGTGCTCGTTGGCCCCGTCGTGCGGTATGGAGCTGCTTGCCTGGGCGGAGATGTCCTTGGCGAGGGTGTAACTGCCGTCCGCCAACGTCTGCGGCACCGTCACCCGGTACTTGGGCCCGGACGCACCACCGCCCCCGCCCCCACCGCTGAACGCCACGGCCGCAGCGATGCCGCCCAGGACGACGACGCCGGCCACCGCCCCGATGATGGCCCACACCTTGCCGGCGTTGCTCTTGGGCGGGACCGGTGGCGGCATGCCTGCGCCCGGGTAGCCGTACGGGGCCTGCGGCGGCGCACCGTAGGGCGCCTGTGGCGCGCCGTACGGACCCGGTGCCTGGTATCCGCCCGCGTTCGGTGCCTGGTACCCGCCAGGCATCTGCGGCGGGGGGCCGGGCAGCGGGGCACCGCCGGGCGCGCCGAACCCGGGCGCGCCACCGAATTCCTGGGGCGAGGGCTGAGGTGTAGTCACTGACGAACTCTATCCGTCGCCGCGCGCCCGTTGATCGGCGTTAATCGGCGTGCGGTGCGGGGGGGGGGGGGACTCGCCGGACGGTGCCGCGTGAGGGGATGACGACCCTCCGGCGGTCGGTCAGGGCAGGAGCTCGATGTACCCCTCGGTTCCGTGTACGCGGATGCGCTGTCCGTCCCGGATCAGTCGGGTGGCCTGGTCCACGCCGACGACGGCCGGCAGGCCGTACTCCCGGGCGATCACCGCGCCGTGGGTCATCAGGCCGCCCACCTCCGTGACCAGGCCCGCGATTCCGACGAACAGCGGTGACCAACTGGGGTCCGTGAAGGTCGTGACCAGGATGTCGCCGGCTTCGATATCGGCCTCCGCCACGTCGAGGATGACGCGGGCCCGCCCCTCGATGGTCCCGGCGGAGACTGGAAGGCCGACGAGAGCGCCGGCCGGCACGTCGTCGCGCCGGTACGCCCCCGTGACGGCCTCGCCGTCCGACGTCAACACCCGGGGCGGTGTGAGCGCGTGGTACGAGCGGAACGCTTCCTTGCGCTGCTGGATGAGTTCGCCATCCAGCTCGTTCGAGCGCGCGACGTCGTGGAGTTCCTGGAACGTGAGGTAGAAGACGTCCTCCCTCTCCGGCAGCACGCCTGCCTGTACGAGGCGCTCGGCCTCCGCCAACAGGGCCTGTTTGTAAACGAAGTAGCGGCTGACGATGTCGTACTTCGGGTACTCCCGGTACCCGATGAAGGTGCGGACCCGGTCGATCATCCGCTTGGCCTGATCGGCCTTCTGGTCCCCGCCAGGCAGGGTCCGCAAGCGCGACAACACGTCCTGTTCCTTCTTCAGCGCCGTCTGTCGGCCTTCCTCGAAGCGCCGTTCGGCGGCGCCCGGCGCGAAGTTCCGGACGTTGTCGAGGATCAACGGCACGAGCGAGGTGGGGCGTTCGCGCCAACGCGGCCTCGTGATGTCGATCTCGCCGACGCAGCGCATGCCGTACCGGTCGAGGTAGCTCTCGATGGCGTCGCGCGCTTCGGTCCCGCCCGCGAGCTTCGCCAGGTCGTCCAGGAAGTCCTCGTCCTCGACGGCCTGGAGGAACGCCACGACCTCCGGGTGCGGGCGGATCACGTCCGCCACATCGAGCAGCGCCAGTCCCATCTCCGACGTGACGTTGCCGGGGGCGGACAGCGTGAGGGTGTCAGCCGCGTGCTTCTCGCCCAGCCACTCCGACAGGTTGTCGTTGAGCCACCACGTGGCCTCCATCCCCGCCATGATCGCCTGGAAGTTGAGCGGGTCACCAAGGACCCGCTTGTGCTCCTCGAAGGCTTCCCACAGGAAGTCGAACAGCGCCGGTCCGGTCTTCGTCCGGATGCCGCGCTCCAGGGCGGCGACGGATGCCTGGCTGCGCTCGATCAGCTCGGTGACGAGGGCCGGGTCGGGCTCGACCGGGGCGGACGCATCGCCGGCCGGCGGCCTGCCGGGCTCCGCGTCCGGGAGCGACGGGACGAAATCGTCGCGGTCGAGGACGGTCTCCAGAGCGTCTCTGACCAGCGGATCGCCCCTCCCCACGAGGTCCAGGAGGGCGGCGCGGCTCGCGGGCGGGCCCAGGCGCCGGGTGACGTCGACGAACAGCCGGCCGCCGGCCTCGTGCATCGGCACCATGGCCGTCAGCTGCCACACGGAGAGCCCCAGCGGCTTCATGGGGTCGGTCATCATCTGCTGATGACCGACGGAGACGTAGACGTGATTCTCCTGGTCGTCGGTCTCGGGGAGGGGGAACAGCGTGGTGATCGGTCGGCTCTGCACGACCTGGAAGCCGTCGTCGACCAGGCACCATTCGATGTCCTGCGGGCGGCCGAAGTGCGCTTCGATCCGGCGCCCGAGCTGCACGAGCCGCACGACCTGGGCATCCGACAGTGCCGGCTGCTCCTGCCGCTGTGCGTCGATCGCCACTTCCCGCGTGCCGCCGGCCGCCAGGGCGTGAACGGCGCGCTGCTTGGCGGCGATTGTCTTGGCAACGACTGCGTCGTCCCGCACCTTGTAGACGTCCGGGTTCACCAGCCCGGAGACCAGGGCCTCGCCGAGACCGAAGCTGGCGTCTACGGTGGCGACCTTCCGGTTGCCTGTGACGGGGTCGGCCGTGAACAGGATGCCGGCCGCCTGCGGGAAGACCATCTGCTGCACGACCACGGCCATATGGACCGCACGGTGATCGATACCGTTCCGCTGGCGGTAGACCACGGCGCGTTCGGTGAAGAGCGAGGCCCAACACCGGCCGATGTGTTGGAGGATCGCGGTCGGCCCCACGACGTTCAGGTAGGTGTCCTGCTGGCCGGCGAAGGAGGCCGTCGGCAGGTCCTCCGCCGTGGCGCTGGATCGGACGGCGTAGGCGGCCTGGTCGCCGAGCCGGGCGAGCGCGCTGGTGATCGCCGACGCGAGATCGCCCGGAATGGCGATGTGCTCGATGGTCCTGCGGATCTCCGCGCTGAGTGCGCGGACCGCCGCCCCGTCGTCCGGTCCCAGGCACGACAGTTGGTCGAGCTGATCGTTGACCGACGGCGCCTGTGCCAGGGCCCGCCGGAAGGCGTCCGTCGTCACGCAGAAGCCGGCCGGTACGCCGATGCCTTCGATCCGCGACAGCGCGCCCAGGTGCGCACCCTTACCACCGACGACCGTGACCTGAGACACGTCGATCTCCTGGAGGTCCAACACGTACTGCTCGTTCACTGCGACGCCTCCCAGGCATTCGACGACACCACACACACGCACGGTGTGCCCCTCATTTCCAAGCAGGTTGTGGTCCAGGCCGACGATTCTGCGTCACCCCCAGGGCCTTGCCGCAAGCCCCCCAGTGCGCTATAAGTTGAGAGTGGCAGGGAGAGGTTTCTCCTTGCCTTTTTGCTTTGACTGCCCGCCTTTTGCTTGTGCCGTCCGCGGTGACTGACGCGTTCCTCGCGCAGCGTGTTGTGGAGCGTTCAGCTGGCCAAGTCAGCTGTTTGGCCTCGGCTTTGGCGCTCTGAGATGTGCGACGGTGGCGACGATGATCGTGATGATGCTGACTGTCAGGAGCGTCGCGCAGATCGCAAGGGCGGGGTTCACCCAGGAAGGAACGAGGTCGAAGTCTGCGTTGCACTTGTTGTGCAGCGGGAACCAGCGGTCCGTTTCCGCCGCGTGCTGCGATCGGTAGGCGCCGTCGTAGCTTTCCTGCTGGAGTCGGCAGGACTTGTCCACGTACAAGCCGCCGGAGAAGAGCCCGATGGCGTAGGAGACGAGCAGGCCCAGGAGGGATACCGGCACGGTCGCGAGGGCGAGCAGCAACCACCCGGTGCGCCGCCGCCGCGCCAGCAGGGCGGAGACACCCCGCCGGGCGGTGTCGACGACGAGGCACACGGTAGCCAGAAGGGCGGCCGTGACGGCGGTGAACAGCCAGCCGAACACCAGGGTGAGGAAGAGGACCATCAGGGCGACACCGCCGAGGTAGAGCCTCTTCTCCGGATGGCTGAAGAAATTGCGGCCTGGCATGGATTGGTCCTTGACGGGTGTCGGTCGGAGGGACGTCTGGTGCCACGACCTGGCGGCGGAAACGGATGGGGTCTACGACGTCGGGTGGGGTATCCGCAGGCGGCGGCGTGCCGCGGTCTGTGACGGTGCAGGTTCAGCGGTGGGTCGAGAGCAGGAGCGGGATCGCGGCCGCGGCCGACGCAACTCCCGTTGCGAACAGGGCGATGCGGGCCGGGCGCACGGTGCGTCGCCAGGGCAGGAGCGCGGAGAGCAGCACGCGCACGATTCCGGCCCCGTAGAGCACCGGTGCTGCGGTGAGTGGCACGGTCACGCTCGCTGGGCAGTGGGCGGCCCGTTCACGGCATGCGGAGTACCGGCTTGATGGCCTTGCCGGTGGTTGCGGCCTGGGCGGCGTGTTCGATGTCGTGGAAGGGGAATTCGGTGATGATTTCGTCGAGGGGGAGGAGGCCCTCGCGGTAGCGGTCGATGAGGTGGGGGATGAAGTCGGCGGGTGTTGCGTCTCCTTCGATGACGCCGCGGATGCGGATGCCCTTGGTCAGGACGGTCATGATGTCGAACTCCGCGCGGCCGCCGACGCCGACCAGGGCCAGCGTCCCGCGTTGGGCGAGGGCCCCGATGGCCTGGGCGATCACGTCGGGGCGGCCGGTGGTGTCCAGGGCGAAGTGAGCGCCGCCGTGGGTGTGTTGGCGGATTTCGGCGGCGACGTCGGTGACGGTGTCGGGGGCGATGGCTGTCGCCGCGCCGAGCTTGCGGGCCATGGCGCGGCGGGCCGGGAGCGGGTCGACGGCGATGACGTGGCAGCCCTCGGCGACCGCGGTCATCACGGCGCTGAGCCCTACGCTGCCGGCGCCGAAGACGACCAGGGACGCATCGCGGTGCGGGCGGAGGACGTTGAGGACGGTGCCGGCGCCGGTCTGTACGCCGCAGCCGAGGGGTGCGGCCACCGCGGGCGGGAGGTCCGCGGGGACCTTGACGACGTTGCTGATGTGGGCCAGGGCGTGGGTGGCGAAGGAGGACTGGCCGAAGAAGTTGCCGTAGATGGGGCTTTGGTCGTCGGCCCGGGAGAGTGGGGTGCTGCCGTCGGGGCGGGTGCCGGTGGCGTTGAGGGCGAAGATGCCGGTTTCGCAGTAGGCGGGGTGGCCGGCTGCGCACTGGCGGCAGGTTGTGCAACTGCGGTAGCTCAGGCAGACGGTGTCGCCCGGTTGCACGGTGGTGACGTGGTCGCCCACGGCCGTCACCACGCCGGCGCCCTCATGGCCGAAGACCATGGGACTGCGCTGTGCCGGCCACTTCTGGCGGGTGCTCAGGTCGGTGTGGCAGATGCCGGCCGCCGTGATCTTGACCAGGACCTCGTCGGGGTGGGGCGCGTCGAGCACGAGGTCGTCGCGGAGGGTGAAGGGCCCGCCAGGGGTCTCTACGACGGCTGCCTGGATGCGCATGGGTGGGGTTGCTATCCTGTCTGGTTGGTGGTGTTGGCCGTCCCTGCGGCCGCGGCGGTGGGTGGGGTGGGTGAACCGAGCCTACTCAACTGGTGGGAGTGACGCCTGGAATGGGGTTGTCTTTCCCAGCCAGCCAGCCAGCCAGCCAGCCAGCCAGCCAGCCAGCCAGCCAGCCAGCCAGCCAGCCAGCGAGTTGGTCAGTTGGCTGGGCGGAAGGCGAGGACGGTGGTGTGGCCGCCGAAGCCGAGGGAGTTGCTGAGGGCGAGGCGGATGGGTTGGGGGCGGGCGTGGTCGGTGACCAGGTCGAGGGTGGGGGAGTCGGGGTCGGGGTGGTGGAAGTTGGCGATGGGCGGGACGAGTTGGTGTTTGAGGGTGAGCGCGGTGAGGGCGGCTTCGATCGCGCCGGCGGCGCCCATGGTGTGGCCGAGGACGCCCTTGGTTGCGGTGACTGAGGGGGCGGTGCCGAACTGGCGGTCAACGAGCGTCGCTTCGGTGCGGTCGTTGAGGGGGGTGCTGGTGCCGTGGGCGTTGATGTGGTCGGTCTCTGTCGGGGTGGCGCCGGCGGTGCGGAGCGCTTCCCGGGTGGCCAGCAGCAGGCCCCGGCCCTCGGGGTCGGGGGCGACGGGGTGATGGGCGTCGGCGGAGATGCCCTGGCCGGCGAGGTGTGCCTGGATGGGGGCGCGGCGGGCGGTAGCGTCGGTGGTGCGTTCCAGGACCAGGATGCCCGCGCCCTCGCCGAGCACGAAGCCGTCCCGGTCGGCGTCGAAGGGGCGGGAGGCGTGGGCGGGGGCGTCGTGGCGGCGGGAGAGGGCGCCCATGCGGGCGAAGGCGGTGGCGCAGAGCGGGGTGATCATGGCGTCGGTGCCGCCGGCGATCGCGATGTCGCAGGCGTGGGAGGACAGCAGTTGGGCGGCCAGGGCGAGGGCGGTGGCGCCGGAGGCGCAGGCGGTTGCGGTGTGGAGGACCGGGCCGCGGGCCCCGAGGGCGATGGCCAACTGCCCGGCGGTCATGTTGGGGAGGAAGGCGGGCAGGGTCAGGGGGGAGACGGCCCGGGGGCCGGTGTCGGCGAGCTTGTGGAGCTGCTGTTCGTAGGTGCCGATGCCGCCGGCCGCCGAGCCGAGGATGACCGCGACCCGAGCGCCGTCCCAGGTGGTGGGGTCCAGTCCGGCGTCGGTGACGGCCTCGTGGGCGGCGGCCAGTGCGAACTGGGTGGCGCGGTCGTGTTGCCAGGGGCGGGGGCCCGGCACCTGGGTGCGTGGGTCGAAGTCGGGGACGCGGCAGGAGAACGTGACGGGCAGGCCGGCCAGTTCGGGGTCGGGTGCGGCGGTGCCCCGGCCGGCGCAGACGCCTTCCCAGGTGGCCGCGGTGCCGGAACCGGCCGGGGTGACCAGGCCGATTCCGGTGACCGCGAGACGGGTGTCGTCGCCGGGGCCACTCACCGCGGGGCTCCTCCCCGCTCGGCGGTGCCGTCGGCGGACAGTTGGGTGGTGACGGTCTGCGTCAGTTGTTCCAGGGTGAGTTCGGCGGTGGCGCCGTCCTCGTCGAGCGGGATGCCCCAGTGTTCCTGGAGGGTGACGAAGAGCTCGACGACGGCGAGGGAGTCGAGGTCCAGATCGCCGAGGGTGCGGTCGGGGTGGACTTCCTTGGCGTCGACCTCGAACTTGTTGGTGAGGGTGGTCACGAGGTGGTCGTAGACAGCTTCCATGAGGAGTTCCTCCGGTGCGCGGATCGGGTGGTGGGTTGTGGAGTGCGGGGCTCCGGGGGGTGGGCGAAGGGGCGGGCGGAGGGCCAGGTCAGGGCGGCGGACGCCCAGGTGAGGCCGCCGCCGAAGGCGGTCAGGAGGGTGGGGGTGCCGGGGCGGATGCGGCGGTGGGCGGCCGCGTCGGCGAGGGCCAGCGGGATGGATGCGGCGGCGGTGTTGCCGACCTCGCGGAGGTTGCCGTAGCGGTGCCTGGGCGGGATGCCGATCCGGTCGGCGACCGAGTCGAGGATGCGTTGGTTCGCCTGGTGGCCGATGAACGCCCCGATGGTGCCGGGTTGCCAACCGGTCTTGGCCAGCACGGCGTTGGAGGAGGCGGTCATCCGGCGTACCGCCTGGCCGTACACCTCGCGGCCGCGCATCCGGAAGTAGTGTTCCTCGCGGCTCTGCCGGTGCCCCAGGTCGGGCTGTCGGGAGCCGCCGGCGGCGATCGCGATGAGGTCGCTGCCGGTGCCGTCGGAGCCCCAGTCGGTGGCGGCGACGGCACCGGGCTCGCCGCGGTTGCCGGCGCGCAGCAGGACCGCGCCGGCGCCGTCGCCGAAGATCACCGCGGTGTCCCGGTCCAGCGGGTCGATGATCCGGGAGTAGGTCTCGGCACCGATGACCAGAGGTCGGGTGCACACGCCGGTGCGGATCAGCGCGGTGGCGACGGCCAGTCCGTAGAGGAAGCCGGAGCAGACCGCGGACAGGTCGAAGGCGGGGACGGTGCCCAGGCCCAGTCGTTGGGCGACCTCCGGTGCGGTGGCCGGGCAGCGCCGGTCCGGGGTGGTGGTGGCGACCAGCACCAAGTCGGCGCGGGCGCCGGCGGATTGCTGTGCGGCCCGGCCCGCGGCGACGGCCAGGTCGCCGGTGCTGGTGTCCTCCCCGGCCTCCCGGCGCCGGGCGATGCCGGTGCGGGTGCGGATCCACTCGTCGGTGGTGTCCAGCACGCCGCGGCGCCGGACGTCGTCGTTGGTCAGCACCCGCGGTGGCAGGCAACTGCCGATGCCGTCGAGCACGGCGGTGGGGCTCACCCTTGTCATGGTGGGTTCCTCGATTCGGGTGCGGTCAGGCGGTAAACGGGGAGGGCGGTTTGGGGATGCCGGCCAGTCCGCCGTCGGGCACCGACACCCCGCCGTCGAGGACGAGGGCCTGCCCGGTGAGGTAGGAGGCGGCGGGCGAGGCCAGGAAGAGCGCGACTCGGGCGACCTCCTCGGGCTCCGCCCAGCGGCCCAACGGGACGTGTGCCGTGAGCCAGTCCGACAGCGGTGCCAGGGAGTAGGCGAAGGACGTCATGTCGGTGCGGGTCCAGCCGGGGCAGAGCGCGTTGACGCGGATGCCCTGGCGCGCCCAGCCGACCGCCAGGCTGCGGGCCAGCGAGATCTGTGCCGCCTTGGACGCGCCGTACGCCTCCATCCGCGGGGTGCCGGCGACGCCGGCCAGTGAGGACATCAGCACCACGCTGGCGCGGTGGGAGGCCGTGAGGTGGCGGTGGGCGCGCCGGCAGAGCGCCGCGGTGGCGTTGAGGTTGACCGCCATCACCTGGTCCCAGTCGGCCTGTTGGGATTCCTGGAGGGGGACCAGGGTGGGGGTGCCGTCCGCTTGGGAGGGCAGTACGCCGGCGTTGTGGACGACGACGTCGAGCCCGTCGAGTGCGGTGGCCGCCTCGTCCACCACCTCGTCCGCGGCGCCGGGTTCGGCGAGGTCGCCGGGGACGAGGACCGCGGTGCGCCCGGCGTCCTCCACCAGGGCGGCGGTCTCCTTCAGCGCCGCCGAGGTGCGGGCGGACAGGGCGAGGTCGGCGCCGGCCCGGGCCAGGGCGAGGGCGGTGGCCTTGCCGATGCCGCGGGAGGCGCCGGTGACCAGGGCGCGGGCGCCGTCGAGCCGGAACGGGTCGGGGGTTGTGGTCATGAGGAACTCCTTTGCAGGACAGGGGTGTTGGTGAGGGGCTTGACGGGGGAGGTGGCCGGCTGGGTGGTGCGGGTGGGGGCGATGCGGATGACGGGGGCGCCGGTCCAGGTCAGCAGGGCGCTGCCCCAGGTGACGCCGGCGCCGAAGACGGCCAGGAGGATGCGGCCGCCGGGTGACAGCAGTCCCCGGGCGGCCGCGCCGGCCAGCGCGTAGGGGGCGCTGGCGGCGCCGATGTTGCCGACCTCGTCGCCGACGATGACCAGGCGGCCCGGTGGGATGCCGATGCGCTCGCCCAGGTTGCGCAGCAGGACGGGGTTGGGTTGGTGGGTGATGTAGGCGTCCACGTCGGTGAGTTGGAGGCCGTTGCCGGCCAGGCTTTCGCTGACCAGGCGGGGGAAGACGTCGGCGATGAAGTCCCGTACCGCGCGGCCGTCCATGCGGACCTGGTGTTGGTGCGCGCCGAGGGTGGCGGGGCTGGCCGGGATGCGGCTGCCGCCGGCCGGGATCAGGACGTGGTGGGCGCCGGTGCCGTCGGAGCCGAGCCGGAAGTCGGTGAAGCCGGCGTCGTCGGGGACGGGGCCCAGTACCGCGGCGGCAGCTCCGTCGGCGAAGAGCACCGCGGTGCCCCGGTCGGTGGGGTCGAGGAACTTGGAGTACGCCTCGACGCCGACCACCGCCGCGTACCGGGCGCCGCCCTGGCCGCGCAGCCAGTCGTGGGCGACCCGGGCGGCGAACAGCCAACCGGCGCAGGCCGCGCTGACGTCGAGGGCGACCGCGTGCCGGGCGCCGGTCAGGGCCTGGATGCGGCAGGCGGTGGAGGGGCCGAGCTCGTCGGGGGTGGAGGTGGCGGCGATCAACACGTCGAGTTGTTCGATGTCGATGCCGGCTGCGGCCACCGCGGCGCGCACGGCGGCCGCGGCCAGGTCGGATGCGGCCTCGTCGGGGTCGGCGACGTGTCGGGTGCGGACGCCGGTGCGTTGGGCGATCCATTCGGGGGTCACGCCGGCGGCGGCCGCGATGTCGTCGTTGGAGCGGGTGTCGTGCGGGAGGTAGGTGCCCATGCCGAGGATGCCGATGCACGGGGCGGGGGTGGGGTGCGGGTTCATGACGGCCTTTCCGGTGACCGGTCGAGGGAGTCGTACAGGGCCGCGGCGTAGTCGTCGGCGCCCAGGGGGGCTGGGACCGCGCCGGGTGGTGCGCCCATCGCCCCGCACAGCAGCGGCAGATGGGGCAGGAGCCGGTCGCACAGGTCGTCGATCACGGTGGGCAGTGCGCGTGCGGTGGCGGGGGAGAGGGTGCCGGCGGCGAGCAGACTGCCGGCGGCGCGGCGGGCCTCGACGGCGCCGTGGAGCGCGGCCAACGGGTGGAGAACGGCGCGTAGTTCGGGGTCGTGGACGGCCTCGACGGCGGCGGCCACCGCGTCCGCGATGAGCCGGGCGCCGTGGGCGGCGCCGAGTTCGTGGGCGGCGTCCAACAGGGGGTTCCACAGGTCGAGCCCGGTCCTGCCGGCCCGGGTGCGGCGTTGGACGGTGCGCCGGAGGGTGTCCCGCAGGCGCCGCTCGTGGGCCCGGGCGACCGCCGGCCACCAGCCCGGGTGGTCCAAGGTGGCCTCGGCGCGCGGCACCGTGCCGGCGGCCCCGCCGCCGGCCTGGGCGAGCGCCCGACCGGCGTCCAGCAGGATCAGTTGGCTGTCGCCGCCGGCGGTGTCGAAGGCGTGCGCGAAGCCGTGGTAGCCGTCGAGGAGGTTGGGGTGCAGGAACCCGGCGAGTCCGCAACGGTGTTGGCATTCGGCGGCGACCTGCGCGGCGCGTCGCACCGTGGCTGCCTTGAGCACCGCCAGTGGGCGGTCCACGGCGGTCCACGGGGAGAACGTCATGCCGTCCGAGGGAGGGGTCGATGGGCGGTGGGCGGTCGCGGAGCGTGAGCGGGCCCAGATCTCCCGTGCGGTCCGGCCGGCGCAGGTCAGCGCGAACGCCTGGGCCAGCGCGCCGAGCAGCGCGTGTTGCTGGTTGCGCAGGTCCAACACGTGGGCGCCGGGCGCCAGTCGGCCGTGGGCGCGGCGGTGGGCAGAGAAGCGCAGTGCCTGGACGGCGCTCTGGCGGGCCATGGCGGCGACGGCCGACGGCAGGGTGGCCCACAGGAGTTGGCCGACGGACAGGGTCCGCTGGAGCCGGGCGTCGCGGTCGCCGAGCGGGTCGTGCAGGACGCCGTCCGCGTCGACGTGCGCCCGGTCGGACAGCCACTGGCGGTGCGGCACCCGCACACCCCGGAAGCGCACCAGCGCGTAGTCCAGCGGCAGCGACGGTGCCTCGATGCTCGGCGAGATCTCCACGCCCGGCAATGGACCGGCGTTGTCGGAGAGTTCGACCACGAACGAGAACACCCCGTGGTCGGTGTCGTCGACCAGGACGCGGGCGCACACCACGGCGGTCTGTGGCCCTCCGGACCCGCCGACGCTGGAGAACTTGGCCGCGCCCGGCACCGGTGTGTCGAGCACGAACTCCCTTGTGTCGGGGTCGAGTCGGGCGACGGTGCGGGTGCCCAGGTGGCTGCTGGCGTCCCCGATCTCGGTGACCAGGAAGACGCCCTTGGCGCGACCGGTGGTCAGCGCCTGCCACGGGCGGCCGATCCGCGTCGGGTCCTCGGCGAGGGTGGCCATGGAGCCCAGGCAGAGTGCGTAGTGGTTGAGGACGGCCATGTAGAGGGGCGGGTCGGTGAGGGCCACGCACTCGCTGAGGACGGCGAGTTGCTCCGGGTCGCGAAAGAGTTCGCCGGCCGGCGGGAGGTTCTTGGCGAGCAGGCGCAGCTGTCGGTGGATGCGGTGGGCCCGGTCCTCGGTGGGGTCCGGGGGCGCGGCCCGGTCGGCTGCCAGGACGGTCAGCAGGCGGCTGCGCAGGGTGTAGGGGCGGGAGCCGTTGACGATCTCGCCGAGTTCATCGAGCGGTTGCGTGCGCGTGGTCATCGTGCTGGCTCCAGAGGGCGGTACGGGTGGCGAGGGCGGCGTGGGGCGGGCGGGGGGTCGGGTCGTCGGGGCCGGGCCAGGGGAAGTCGGGGTCGGCGAGCGGTGCATGGGCGCCGGTGGTGTCCGGCGGCAGGACTTCCCGGATGCTGCGGGTCAGTGCCCGGCCGGTACCCGCCTCGAAGAACAGGGCGTGGTCGCCGCCGGCGGTCACCTGGCGCAGCACCGGCGGCAATCGCACGGGGCGGATCAGGCAGTCGGCCAGGCCCCGGTGGACGTCGTCGTCGGGCCCGTAGCGGCCGCCGCGGACGGCGGAGCGGACGGGAATGCGGGCCGGGCGGCCGTCGATGGGGGCGATCGCGGCGGCGAAGGCGTCCGCGGGGCCGGTGAGGGACGGGTGGTGGGAGGAGAAGGGCAGCCGCAGGCGGGCGGCCGGGACGTTCTGCTGCCTGGCGTGTTCCTCCAGGGCGCGTAGTCGGGGCAGGGGGCCGCTGACGATGGTCTCGTCGGGCCCGTTGACGCAGGCCAGGGCCAACTCGGGGGAGCCGGTGCGGCGCAGCAGGGCCGCCGCGCCGGCCTCGCTGGTGGACAGCAGGGTCAACCCGCCAGGGCAGCGGGCCAGTTGGTGGGCCAACAGGCAGGCGATGCGGGCGCCCTCGGCGACCTCGAACACGCCGGCCGCGGTGAGGGCGGCGATCTCCCCGAAGCTCACCCCCAGCACCTCGTCGGGTGCCAGCCCGGCGGCGCACAGTGCGCGGTGCACGGCCATCGAGGAGCAGAACAGGGCCAGTTGGGGTGTGCCCACCGGTCCGGCCGCGAGGTCCCGGCCACTGGGCGGCGCATCGCTCAGCAATGCCTTAGTCAGTGGCGCGATGCCGAATTCGCCGGCCACTTCCTCGGATTCCTCGAATACCTCGCGCACGGTATGTCGTACGGCCGGGTGGGCGCGAAGCGCCCGAATGAGCGGGCTGATCGCGAAGTCGCCCTGTCCGGGAAAGACATGGACGATTCTGAGTACGGCCGATTCGTGTTCTCCGTGCGCGGGCACGGCGCCTTGACGCATTTGCTCATCCCGTTTCCGATGGATTCTGTGCGGTTGTGCCATTCAACAACGGCTGCTCCAGCGATGGCCGGAGTTTGCGGACCGGGGCTGTTGAAGGGGGTGAACGCGCAGGCTGAGCGGGTGTCTCAGGGGTGCTGCGAAGGTGACGTCACCGCCAACGCCCGGTGCAACACCGCGCTCGCCGCCGGGAGTTTGCGGAACGGCGTCAGCATTTGCCGCAGCCGGCCCGCGGCCAAGTCCGCCGCCCCGGACCGCAGATGCCCGTAGTGGTCGAGAAAGGAATTCCAGGAGGCGCTGGCCTCTTCCACATGGCCCAGCCCGACGAGGATTTCCGCGTGCTGCGCATGACTCAGCGCCAACGCCCGGTGGTCCTCTACGGACCGGTGCGCCAGCGAGTTCATGAGGGCGGCGCGCGCGGCCGACAGGTCGCCGGTGTACCGCAGCACCTCGGCGCTCTGGAATTCCATCGACCCGGGCGAATACGCGGTGAACGGCCCCGTGTTGCCGGCCCGGCTCCCCTTGGCCAAGGACCGCTCGGCCCGATCGAGGGACTCCCGCGCCGCCCGGTGGTGCCCGCAGGCCGCCTGGGTCACCGCGAGTTGGGAGAGCAGGAACGCCCGCGCCGGCCCCTCGGGCGTGCGGGAGGCGGCGGCGGCCTCGGCGGCGTGCAGGGCGATCCGCCGGTGGCCCAACGCGAGGCCCTGCGCGCTCAGTCCGCGCAGTACGACGGCGCGGGCGGTGGGGTCGCCGGACTCGTCGGCGAGCTGCAGGGCGGTGGCGAAGTGGCGCTGGGCGAGCCCGTGGGCGGAGGCGTCCTGGTACATCCGGGCGAGCAGGAACGACAGCCGGGACGCCTCCACCAACAGCCCGCGGCGCGGGGCGCGGCCCGACGGTTCCCGTAGCCGCGGGGCGATGTCGTCGGCGAGGTAGGCGGCCAGCGACGAGCGGGCGGTGCGGCCCCCGTGGGCGTCGAACGAGGTCGAGTAGAAGCGCACCGCGAGGCGGATGACGGTGAGGTCGTCCGGGTCACCGGGCTCCCCGCGCGGCGGGCGCTGCATCGGTACCCGGTCCCCGACGTCGGTCGTCAGCTTCGCCAACTCCGCCTCGCGGTAGGGCAGCATCCGGGCGGCGGCCCGCCGCGCCGGATCGTTCTCCACGCTGCACAGGTCGGTGAGCGCGGTGCCGATCGGGGTGTCGGAGGCGGGGAGCCGTCCGGCCGCCGGACCGGACGGCTCCCCCGAAAGACCCGCGGCCGCCGGGGAGACCGCCCGGCCAAGGCGGCGGGTCAGGGCCTCGGCTATCAACTCCGGTACCGGGGGCGCCGGGTGGGTTCCGCTGAGCCAGTGGGCGACGGCGGTGCGGTCGTAGTTGAGATCGAGGTCGATCTCAGTGGCGAGGGCGTTGACCGCGCGCGCCAGTGCCGCCTGCGTCCAGCGGGCCTCTGCCAGCAGGGCCCGCAGATTCTCGTTGGGGCGACGTCTCGGGGCCATCTATGGCTCCAGGCACGGCGGTTCGGATTTCGGTCCGATCGGCCTGCCGACGTCATTCCGCGTCAATTTTGCGGTTGCTCCACGGCGGTGCGGGCGGCGGGAACCGGAGAAACGGAAGGGGCGGAAGGAGTTCATGGGAAGTGATGTTGGTACGTGGTAACGCTGTTGCACGTGTTCTCTTTCTTTTGTTCGGCCGCCGGGTCCTCGGGGGTGTCTACGGAATTCTTCCGGGGCAGCCTTACGGTGGCCTGAAAGGCGCCCTACGGATCAGGGCTCCGTAGCCAACGACCGTTCCTCAACGGAACCATGAAACGAGCTAGGGCGGAACGCCCGACCGTGGTCGGGAGCGTGAACGTGTTGAAAGGCACTCTGACACCGGACGTTACCCGAGCCGGAATCCCTGACGAGTAGAGCGAGGCATCCAGACCATGACGCCCCCGCGCCGTCCCAACCGTTTGCTCGCGGCCCTGTTGGCCGAGGCAGACTGGACCGCCACGGACCTCTCCCGCGCCGTCAACGCCCTCGGCGCCGCGCGGGGTTTGCAACTGCGCTACGACCGCACTTCGGTGGCCCGCTGGCTCAACGGGGCGCGCCCCCGGCCCCCGGTCGGCGAACTGATCGGCGAGGCGCTGGGCCGCCGCCTGGGCCGGCGGCTGACGGCCAGGGAGACCGGGCTCAGCGACCTGGCCACGGCGGGCGTACTGTCGCCGGCCTGGCGCGCCGGTGACCCCGTCCAGCGGCTGGCGGTCCTCTGCCGCGCCGAGACCGACCCGGTGCGCCGCGCGGACCTCGCCCGTACCGTCCTCTCCGCCCCGCCGCCGGTGATCACCGGCTGGGAGAGCCGGCCCCCTCTCCTACCGCCGGCCGACCCGCGCGCACCCCAGGCGTCCGCAGCGGCCCCGGCCCGGCTGGAGGTGGTGGCCGTGCGCAGCGCCCTGTTGGGAGAGCGGTACGGCGGCGCGCACGGCCGGTCGGCGCTGGCGGGGTACCTCGCCACGGAGGTGGTGCCGCTGCTCACCGCCCCGGCGCACCCCGCGGTCCGACGCGCCCTGCTCACCGGCGCCGCCCATCTGACGCTCCTGCTGGCCGGCCGCACCAGCGAGACCGGGCACCCCGCCCTCGCTCAGCACTACTACGACATCGCCCTCGAACTCGCGCACGCCGCCGGCGACCGCGGCACCCACGCGATCGTGCTGCGGTGCCTGAGCATGCAGGCGCACCAACTCGGCGACCACACCCAGGCGGTCGCCCTCGGCGAGGCCGCCACCGAGATCGCGGGTTCCGCGGTCCCCAGCGCCGTCCGCGCGTTCCTGCACGCGGGCCGCGCCGTCGTCCTGGCCGGCGCGGGCCAGGCCCGTGCCGCCACCGCGGACCTGCTGACCGCCGAGCAGCACCTGTCCCGGGCCACCGGTCCCGAGGGCCCGTTCACCAGCTATCCGGAGACCGCGCTGCGCTACCAGCGCGCCGAGATGCTGTCATGCCTGGGCGATCACAAGGCCGCCCTGGCCGAACTGGAGAGCTCCCTGGCCTGCCGGCCCGCCGACCACCACAAGGCCCACACCCTGTTGCATGCCCACCTCGCGCACACCCTGCTCGCGCTGGACGAGGTCGACGCGGCCGTGGACCACTCCCTCCACGCCCTGCGCCACCACCGTCAGCTCGCCGCCGGGTCCGTGCACGGCACTCTGCCGCGCCTGGCCCACCGCCTCGCGCCCCACCAGCGCAACCCCCGTGTCAAGGCATTCCGGGAGCGGCTTCGGGGCACGGCCCGGTGAGGCCGTCCTCCGGCCCCTCCGGGTTCCCCGGCTCGCCCTGCCGCACGGCCGCCGGCCGGGGCTCCGCCTGTTCGCCGTCCGTGCCCACTGCGAGGAAGCCGCCCAGCAAGACCATCGCCACGTCCACAGGATCAGTCACAAGCCAATAAAGACGGAGGGGGTGCCCCATTTCGATTCCCGGCACGCCCACCCGACGCACCTTCACCCAGAAGCACGCAACCCACCCGCCCCACCGGAGCACGCCCCGGATGAGGCAGCACCACCTCCCACACCCGGGAATCTCACTGCACCAGGGCCACAACCACCGTTGTTCCGGCGGTGGTTGACGGCGTATCAGCGCAAGCCGGCGCTGACGGTGACGAACACGCCCCGCTGCTCGGTACCGTCGACCGCCCGCCAGACAGCGGTGACCGACCCCAGGCACCCCCCAGGCACCGCCGCCCCACCAGGGGCATCGCCCTCGACCAACGGCTCCAGCACGCGCCGCACGTGGAGGCCGACGACCGGTCCCGCGCCCACCGACCCGTCGGGCGCCGCGCCCTTGGCTGCCGCCCCCACCACCGTCTCCACGGTGACATCCGTCCCCTGCGGCCCGTGTACGGGCCTCGGCGCCCCCACCATCGCCGCCGAACCGATCCCCGCGCCCTCGCTCAGCCACCGGACCACGGAATCGTCGCGGGCATCGCTGCTGTTCTGCGCCTGTGCCTCGACCCGGCCCTGGACGAAGGCGAGCAACTGGGCGACGAGCACGGGGTCGTGCGTCCCGTCGTAGACCCAGCGCCGGCCCAGCACCCCGTGCTCCATGGTGCCGACGAGGCCGGCCTCGGCGCCGTCCAACGGGGCCCCGCGGTAGGTGAACGGGACGAGGTACGCGCGCGGAAGCTCGCCGGACCGGTCGGTGACCACCACGAACTCGATCCCCACCGCGCCCTGTGGGTCGTCGAGCCGGAAACCGCCCGCCCTGGCCAACTCCGGTGCCTGGCCGGAGCCGGTGTACCAGGGCTGGTCCGGCAGCCAGGCGGTGAGCAGCTCCAACTTGGTGGGCTTCAGGGTGGTCTCATGAATGACAGCCATGCGCCGAAATCTAACCGGGCTGTCAATACCCTCCCAAGCCAACCCCACCCCCAGGCAAACTGGCCTCGTCAACCTCGTCAACCTCGACAGCCTCAACGAGCCCAGCAAACCCAGCAAACTCAGCACATCCAGCAACCCCACCGTCCTTGGCTCCGGTTGGCCTCGATCCGCTGTGGCCGGGCCGGGTGGCCGGGGCGAGGCGTCAGGCCACGGTGAAACGCAACTCGGGGCGTTCCCAGGGGACCTTGGGCGGCGTCGGGGCGACCGTTCCCATGCGCTCGGCGCCCAGGCGTCGGTAGAACGCCTCGGCCGGCGGGTGCGAGACGACCCGGACCTCGGCCAGGCCGGCCTCCCTGGCCTGCCCGATCATGTGCGTCATCAGCAGTCGGCCGACGCCCGTTCCCTGCGCCTCGTCGGCGACGAACGCCAGGTCCAGCTCCGGCGGATCGAGCACGAGGGAGTAGAAGCCCACGGGGTGTTCGTCCTCGTCGGTGGCGACGAAGACGCGGTGCCGGTCGAGGTGGTCGGCGGTCACTCGGTAGCCCGCCAGGATCGAGGAATAGGCCCCGAGGTAGGCACCGGACGCGTGCATCAGGGTGGTCAGTTGCTCCGCGTCGGTCGCGACGGCACGCCTGATCCTCGTGGTCTGCATGTGCGGCAGTATAGGGGCGGTAGTGGGTAGCAGTCATTACGTAGGCGGATCGCCCTGCCTGCCGGGCCTCCGGTCAACTCGCCTGCCACATAAGGTCGTTAACGTTCACCGTCCCCTCCCCCTCCCACAAGCTCCTCGCAGCAGTGGACGAACTCCCGCACGACGGGGTGGGGGTCGTCGGCCGGTGCCCAGGCGACGGCCACCTGACTGGGGCTGACGCCGCTGACCGGGCGGTAGGTGATGCCGGGGCGGGCGTAGAAGCGGGCCGCGGACTCGGGGGCGAGGGCGATGCCGTAGCCGTTGGCGATCGCGCTGAGCCAGTCGTCCGGCTGGTTGGTGACGGCGCCGATGCGGACCGGGTGCCCCTCGCGCTCGTCGGTGGCCAACCAGTACTCGCGCCACCGGCCCGTCTCCGGCGGGGCGGCCACGAACGGCTCGTCCCACAACTCCCGGAACGCGATCACCTCGCGGGTGGCCAACGGGTGTTCGGTGGCCAGCGCCACGCAGCGCGGTTCGGTGAAGAGCGGTGTGACGCGCAGCGCGTCCTGGCCGGGGAACGGCAGCCGTACCAGGGCCACGTCGACCTCCGAATCGGCCAGCCCCGCCGAGGGGTTGGACCAGGCGGCCTGCCGCATCTCGGCCCGCCAGCCCGGACGGCGGCGGGCGAACTCCGCGACGATGCGCGGCGTCGCCTCGTTGGCGCCGCTGGCCACGAAGCCGACCCGCAGCACGTGCTGCGCACGGCTCGCCGTGCCCTTGGTCTCCCGCAACGTGCGGTCCCAGTCGGCCAGCAGCCCGGGCGCCCGCTCGGCCAGGGTCCGCCCCGCCTCCGTCAGCGCCATGCCGGTCCGGGACCGGGTGAACAGCAACACCCCGAGCTGCGACTCCAACTGCCTGATCTGCTTGGTGAGCGCGGGTTGGGAGACATACAGACGCTGCGCGGCGCGGGTCAGGTTCCCCTCCTCCGCCACGGCGACGAAATACCGCAACAGCCGGGTGTCGACGTCCATGCCGCCAGGTTATCGCCGCAGGTATTGGACGCCGGCCGCCGGCGCGACGAGGCTTGCCGCGTAGGGACGGACAGGAGGCGTCGGGACATGGAACTGGCCTATGTGATCACCACGGTTCTCACCCTGGTGGCGAACGGCGCGATCGCCGTCGCGGACTTCGTGCGGGCCCCGTTCGTCCTCGCCAACTCCGCCGAAGTGGGCGTCCCGCCGCCCTGGCTCCCTTGGCTCGGCGCGCTCAAGGGTGCCGGGGCGGTCGGGCTCCTGCTGGGGCTGCTCGGTGCCCGCCCGCTCGGTGTCGCCGCGGCGGTGGGTCTCGTGCTGTTCTTCGTCGGTGCCGTCGCCGCGCACCTCCGCAGGCGCGTCTACCACAACGTGGCGTTCCCGGCGGGCTACTTGGCGCTGGCCGCGGCCTCGCTCGGCCTCGCGCTCGCCGTCGGGTAGGCGAGGCGCGCGGCCGAGATGCGGTCCCGTCAGAAGCGCCCTAGTCCTTGAGCGGATTGGACGTGAGGTCCACCAGGCTCTTGCGGGGGTCGGAGGCGACGAAGCGGTTGAACTGGGTGAGGCAGGCGAAGAGGAGGAGGCGGCTGATGTGTGGGTCGTGCACGGTGACCTCGTAGTTGGAGCGGATTCCGGCGGGGCGGGAGAACTCGAAGCCCTCGGACG
The DNA here is from genome assembly GCF_042798755.1 of Streptomyces sp. NPDC057743. Lineage (NCBI taxonomy): Bacteria > Bacillati > Actinomycetota > Actinomycetes > Kitasatosporales > Streptomycetaceae > Streptomyces > Streptomyces sp. NPDC057743. The sequence continues at coordinate 230,426 of NZ_JBHVJX010000005.1, read as the reverse complement.
CATGCGATCTGAACCGCAGGCGGTGCGAGAGGATGTTGTTCACCTGCGCGGCGTCGAACGCCATCCGTGCGGGGGAGGCCAGACGCAGCCGGTTCCCGGCGCCCACCGGCCCGCCGGTCAGCTCGCCCAGGCCGTGTTGGGCGAAGGTCCAGCGGTCCGCGCCGCTCGTGCGGCTCTTGCGCTCGACGCTGCCCACCGGAGTCCGGTCCGGCAGCCACGCCTTCCACTCGTTGACGTAACCGACGCACTCCGCCAGGGCCTGCCCGGCGGTCACGGTGTACGGGCGGGCGCCCTCGTAGTGGGTCTCCTTGTGCGCGCGGACCACCGGGTCCTGACGCCCGTTCACGCGCGCCAGGAAGGTGGTGTGCGAGCGGGCGTATTCCACCGTCACGGTGAAGGAGTTGAGCGCCTGGAACGCGTCGAGCGAGTCGGGCGACTGGGTCACGGCCGGCCGCCCCCGGGGCGCGGGCCGCTCGACCGGTCGGCGGCGTCCTCGGTGGCCACCCGGCTCAACTTGCCGATCAGGTGCTTGATGTCGTCCACCTCCGAGCCCGCGCGGAGCTGTTCGTAGATCTCCGAGGTCACGGCGTCCTGGCGGGCGGTCTTGTGCTCCAGCAACTCGGCGCCGATCCGGTCCGTGGCCGCCAGACGCACCTCGTCGGCGGGGTCCGGCGGCGAGTCCTGCTGCTCGGGGTACGGGGAGTTGACGGGCTGGTACGACGACATGGGCGCCCTCCAAAGGGTCGTCAGGGGTGGGTTGCTGGGGCTCGTGGCGGACGGAAGGGATGGCGCGAGGGGCGGGCGGTCGACCCGCGCGGGGGCCTGCCCCTCGGGACGGACCCTAGGCCGCAGGGAGCATACCGATCCGTACCGCACCGGCCGCCGGACTCCAGCCACCGCTCTTCTCGAACGAGAAGCCGCGCTGCTCCACGTCGTTGATCAGGCTGCCCACCGTCGGCATCGGGAAGTTCAGCGCGTCGGCCACCTTCTGGACCGCCTCCTCGATCTCCTCGTTGATCAGGTCGTCCACCTCGCGCAGTGCCTGGTGGAGCAGGACGATCACGACGTCGTAGCAGTCCTTGTACGCCTTGGCCACGAGCTTGGCGGCATCGCCGATCCCGCCGATGCCCATCGTCCACTGGAACAGATAGGAGTCGAAGGCCGTTCCGGTGTCGCCCTTCCACTCGCTGCCGAGCGCCCAGGAACCCTTGCGCAGGGTTCCGGCGACCGTGTAGACGGCGTCGCCCAGGTTGTCGTACGCGTCGTGGAGGTACAGGAGCCGCCCGTAGTCACCGAGGATGGGCTTGAGGAGGAGTTCGACCAGGCTCTGTCCCGTCAGGAAGCTGAAGACCTTGTCGGCGGTCTTCAGTTCGCTCTTCATCCCCAGCAGCAACAGCTGGTGGTGGATGTTCTTGGTCGTGGCCTCCTCCGCGTTGGTGGGCTCCTTCAATGAGACCGGCTCATCGGTGAAGTTGGCGACCTGGGAGGCGCCGGGGAGGCCGGCGATGTTCGGGAAGTGCGAGATCGCGCCCGGGTAGACGGCGTGCAGGTCCGTCATGGCCTGCTGGTCGGCCTTGGCGTAATCGCCGCTGGTCCGACGGGTCTTGTCCTCGATGACGCCCATACCCCGGTGGCACTGCGCCAGCTTGCCGGCGAAGAACTGCGCCGACTTCGGTACCAGCAAGCGCAGCGGTAGCAGCAGGCCCTCCAGGTCATCGTCCTTGCTGCAGTGGTGGTCGGCATAGCTCTGGATCTCGGCGAGATGGCCGGCCTGTTTCGACGTCAGGCCGGCGTACTGATGGAACTCGTCCTGCGATGGCGCCTGAAATCCCGACATGAACTCCCCCAAGTGACGTCGAGCCGGCGGCCCCGGGGGTGAGGCCAGGCTGCTGCCTGGGATCCGCCCGAACAATGGACCGTCTTTGACGGGGCTTTAACCCCTGAAGAGGTTGCTTAGGCGTTTCGTTGCCCGCTTTTGCGGGGCGCGGGGGTGGACACCGGCCCTCCCCGTCGCCGATGGGGTGATCTGCCTGAACTCTCCTGTGTGGGAGGTGAGTTGCCGGAAAGCGATGCTTCTCCCGGCCCGCTACTTCTCCTTCTCCAACAGCGTCAGCAGCAGCGTGACCACGACGACGCCGATGCCGATGGCGGCGCCGAGTACCGGGTTGACGTAGGCGAGGTAGACGGCCAGGCCGCCGAGTACGAGCACGAGTGCGGTGCGAGTCTCCATGTCTTGAGGTCCCGGTGGGGCGCCGGGAATTTTCATCGGGCCCGACGTGAAAAGAAATCGACGGTCGGCACGTCCTTCTATCGAGCCCGGGGCCGCCGCCGTGGTACCCGGTCAGTGGAGAGGACGACGCATGAGGCAGCTCTCAGGGGACGGCGACGGCTCCGGGGAGGCGCAGTGCCCACTGTCGAAGGAACGCGAGGCCGAGCTCATGGCGGAAGCGCTGCGGGCCATCGAGCCGCGGTTGATCTCCTCGATCACGCGGGTGACGCACGACTACCACCTGGCCCAGGACATCACCCAGGAAACCTGCATCGCGGTCCTCCAGGAGTTCCGCCGCGGCACCAAGTTCCAGAAGCCGATCATCGTCTTCGCAACCGTCGTGGCCCGCAACAAGCTCCGGGACCACTGGCGCAAGGCGTCCTCGGGAGAGCGGCTCTACGACGAACCTCCCGAAGGCGCCCGGCAGTTCGCCACCGGCCTGTCCGCCGGGCTGGAATACCTCGAACTGCTGGAAGCGGTGAAGACGGCGATCGCCGACGAGCGCCAGTCAGCCGTGTGGGAACTCACCCACGTGTGGGGCCTCAAGGGCATCGAGATCGCGGCGCAGTTGGAGATCTCCTCGGCGACGGTGAGCCGCGAACTGGCGGCGGCCGAGGCCAAGGCGAAGCGCTGCCGGGACGACGAGGAGAGGGCATCTGTGTAAGGGGTCCTGGGCTCCCGGCGGCCGTCGCGCGCGGCCGCCGGGAGCCCAGGACCCACCACAGTGCCGGATCGGACCTTGCCTGGGGGGCATGGCGCGGAGAGAGTCGATCCGTGGCCGCCAGGGTGGGACCGATCCCGCCAATTCTGGACATGGAAGGGTGACCATGAGCGACACCCCAACCTCTCCGCACGAGAGGATGTTGGCGTACCTCCGGGAGGGGGATCAGTACGTGCCGTCGGCCCTGTCCGGCGTGCCTGACTGGCCGGCTCGTTACGCCACGATGCTTGCGGCGACAGCGGAACCCGCTGCCACGGCTCCGCACTCCCGCGAAGCGCCTGATCTGTCGCCGGATGCCTGGTACCGGGACGGCCTCGACGAGGCGGCGCTCGGGCGGTCGGTAGTGAGGTGGCCAAGGTGGTGAAGGTGGTGAAGTGGTGACATCCAGACGACATGCAGGAGTTCGGTCTGCCTGGTGCGGACAACAGGGGGAGTGGCAACGGTCGTTGGGTTGACCGGCTGCGGAAAAATACGGGCGACGCGGCCCACTCGGGGGATTGGCCGCGTCGCCCGATCGCATGTGCAGCGCCATCGCCATTGCCATGGCTGTGGGGTGAGGTGGGGTGGGTCGCCGGGCGTTGGCGTCAGCCGTCGCTGGACCAGCGGAAGCGGCGGGCGGAGAAGAGGATGCCGAGGAGCAGCCAGGCGGCCAGGACCAGGGCGGTTTGCGGGTGTTGCCAGCCGCCGCCGACCTCCTGGCCGGCGAACGAGTCGGGGAGCAGGGCCGAGCGCATGCCTTGGGCCATCCACTTGACCGGGAAGAGCTCCGCGACGTAGCGGAGCCAGCCGGGGACGTTGCCGTAGACGAAGTACACGCCGGAGATGAACTGGAGCAGGACGGCGAAGGGGGCGACCACGGCCGAGGCGCTGCGGCCGCTGCGGATGAGGTTGGAGAGGGCGATGCCGACGGTGGCGCAGGCGGCGCAGCCCAGGATGCCGACCCAGGCGAACGTCAGCCAGCGCGCCGGGCTGGTGGGCAGCGGGACGCCGTAGCACAGGCCGGCGATGAGGAAGAGCAGGGTGATCTGCGCGGCCGAGGTCGCCACGACAAGGACGATCTTGCCGGCGAAGTAGACGGTCCGGGGCATGGGAGTGCCGGCGAACCGTTTGAGGGCGAGGTTGTCGCGTTCGATGGGGACGGTGATGGCCAGGCTCTGGAAGCCGGTGCTCATCAGCCCGGAGGCCACGATGCCGGCGAGCAGGTACTGGCTGAACTGCACGTCGGGCGTGAGGCGTTGGGAGAACGCGGAGCCGAACACGGTGAACATGATCAGCGGGAAGCAGAAGGTGAAGATCATGCTCTCCCGCTGCCTGGCGAACTGCCGCAGCTCCATCCGGCCCTGGCGCAGACACAGGGAGACCAACGACCGGCGTCGGGGCGCGGGTGCCTGTCCGGTGGCGGAGGAGGCGGGCGGGGCGGTGGTCTCGGTCATGCGCGCTCTCCGATCATGTCGAGGTAGATGTCCTCCAACGACAGGCGGGTGACGGTCAGTTCGGGGATCTCGTCGGCGAATTGGGTGGCGAGTTGGCGCACGAGTGTGGTGGGGGTGGTGGTGCGGACGGTCTGCGGTCCGTCGGGGCCGCGCCAGTGGACCTCGGCCGTGCCCGTCTCCCGGCCGCCCAGTCGCGCCGGGGTGTCGACGGCGATCACCCGGCCCTTGTTGATCACGGCGACCCGGTCGGCGAGGTTCTCGGCCTCGTCCAGGTAGTGCGTGGTCAGCAGGATCGTGGTGCCTTGGTCGCGCAGGGTCCGGATCAGGGACCAGAAACGGCGGCGCACCTCGGGGTCGAAGCCGGTGGTCGGCTCGTCGAGGAAGAGGAGTTGGGGGCGGCCGACGATGCCCAGGGCGATCTCCAGGCGGCGGCGCTTGCCACCGGAGAGCTTGTTCAGCCGGCGGTCCGCCTCCTCCGTGAGTTCGGCCAGGTCGAGGGCCTCGTCGACGGGTAGGGGGTGCGAGTAGTAGCCGCCGAAGAGGTCGACGACCTCCCGCACGGTGAGGGTGCCGAAGTCGGCGGCGCCCTGGAGGACGATGCCGATCCGGTCCCGCCAGGCGGGCGTGGGGTGTCTGGGATCGGTACCCAGGACGCGGACCTCGCCGCCGTCCGCCCGACGATGCCCCTCCAGGATCTCCATGGTGGTGGTCTTGCCGGCGCCGTTCGGGCCGAGGAGGGCGACGATCTCCCCGGTGTGGACGTCCAGGTCGATGCCGTCCAGCGCGGTGACGGAACGGTAGCGCTTGGTCAGTCCGCGGACGCGGATCGCGGAACTCCCCTCCTCCCGGGGGCGGTTGAGGGGCCGGTGCGGGGCGGGCGCGGGCATGGCGGTGTCCTTCGGGCGGATCAGCGTACTGCGGATGGCTGCGATGCGGATGAGTGCGGTGCGGATCGGTGTGCTGTGCGGTGGTCAGTCGGGCTGGGTTCGGTTTGGTGGTTGTGGTTGTGGTTGTGCGTGAGGGCGGTCGGGGCTTTGGCGGGGTGGGCCCAGACGGTGTTCGGGGCGGGTGGTTCCGTGGGCCGGGTGGCCGAGTTGGAGCAGGAGGGTGGTTGCCGGCAACTCGGTGTGCAGGCCGAGCAGTTCGTCCACCTTGCCGGCCAGGAAATCGGCGTTGACGCGGGAGGCCAGGCCGCGGGCGGCGGCGGCCAGGCCGGCGCGGTGCGCGGCGGCGCCGACGTCGGTGTACCGGAGGCGGACCCCGTCCGCGCCGTGGGTCTGCAGCGCCTGGTCCGGGTCGGCGGCCCAGATCAGCCCCGCTGCGGCGTTGAGGAACCCCTCGCGGACGAAGTCCTGGACGGCGCAGGCGGCCAGCGCCGGACCGGGGTTGCCGACGGAGACTGGTAGAAGACGGTGGCGGGCGTCGGGTAGATAACGGAACAGACCGCGGGGCAGTCCGGCCACGTCGTTGACGTAGCAGAACAGCAGGCCATCGGTGGGCTCGGCGGCCGCCAGCACGGTGGCGAAGTCCGTGGGCTCGATGGGAAGTCGGGCGAATCCGCGCAGGGCGGCGCGACGGTGGGGGAGGCCCTGGGCCAGGTCGAGTGGGTGGGGGCGAGGGAGCGTGAGGGTGGGGTGGTGAGGGTCTGGAGTGGGAGCCGTTGCGAGGGGCTCCTCCTGGAAGGCGTTGCCTGCGATCGGGGTGGCCGGGCCGCGGTGAAGGGCGCGGAGCAGCGCGGCCGTTCGGGGGAGTAGTGCGTCGACCGGGCCGGGGGGTGGCTCCAGGGTTCGGCGGGGAACGGTGGGCGCGGGGCCGGAGGGCGGTGTTGCGGGGGCGCCGGCCCGCCGGTGCCGGGCACGCGGAGTGGACGTGACGGGGTGGAAGGCGACGACCTCGGTGACTGGTTCGGCGAGCGGGTCCAGGCACAACAGGTCGGCCGCGACGGTGGGGTCGAACGGTGCGACGCGCACCGCCCGCAGCCCGGCCGCCGCGGCGACGACCTCGGCCTGCGCGGTGACGACGCCGGTCTCCACGCAGCCGTAGCGGTAGCCGAACTCGCCGTAGCGCGCGGCGATCGCGCGCAGCGACACCGTGCACACCCAGCCGAAAGCGGCCGTCGGCGCCATGCCGAGGGCCGCGCGATGGTCGCTGGCCCGCAAGGGCAACAGGCGGTGGTGCAGCGGGTCGTAGCGGTAGCAGCCCGCCGGCAGCACGCAGGAGAGGCGCACGGCGTACAGGGCGCCCGCGGACGGTACCGGGCGGCGGGGGACGGGCCCGCCGCCGGGCTCCCCGGCCAGCGCGCCGAGGTCGCCGACCAGCGGCAACCGGTCCAGTCCGGTCAGCCACTGGGCGCGGGTGAGGCCGTAGACGGTGTGCAGCAGCGTTCCCAGGTCGGGGCCGGGGAGTGGTGGCCAGGGCAGTGGGATGGCGGCAAGTCGGCCGTCAGGTGGACCAGTTGGGACGGGGCCCGAACCCGGCCAGGCGCGTGCGTCCGACGCCGCATCCGGCAGTCGCACGGGTACCGGGACGACCTGCGGCGCCAGGTAGTCGACGGCGGCAGGCTCGGGGCGGAGGCGAGGGGCAGCCGTCTCCCCACGGAGGCTCATTGGTCAAGGTCCCCCGTCTTCGGGGACGGGACCAGCGCCCGGACCGAGGCGGCCGCCAGCGCCAGCAGCATCCGATGGCGGCGGCCCGGCACTCCCAGTCGGTTGCCCATCAGCGCCGTGTACTCGTCGAGGACGCGCAGCAGTTGGACCTCCGCGGCGCCGGAGGCCGGTAACTGGGCGGCGCGGACCGCGCTGGTCAGCCTCGCCAGGAGCGGGTGGGTGGCGTCCATCCACCCGCCGAGTGCCCAGAACTCCTCCTCGCGCGGCGGCGGCGCGCCCGGCACGCACTGGTAGGGATTGACGGCGGCCCCATCCCACCCCCTGGGCAGCATCCAGATGCCCCGCAGCAGTGCGACGAACTCCTGCCGGCCGGCCGCGAACTCCGCGGTCAGCTCCGCGGAATCCAGCACGCCCGCCAGGTTGCCGGCGGCGACCAGGGCCTCGGACCGTGCGCGCAGCTCGGCCGGGCGGCGCAACTCGTGGGCGCGGTTGGCGAGGAGGAAGGAGAGCACCTCGGTGTCGCGTTCGGCCGCGTCGGGCCCGTCGAGCAGCATCCGCACGGCCACGGCGCTGGCGGAGGCCAGGTGCTGCTCCTGCCACCGGACGACCGGGGGCGGTCCGGAGACCAGCACCGGGGGACGTTGCCGGTCGAGCGGCGGGTTGAGCAGCGCCTGGCCGGGGGCGGTGAGCCGGCGGAGCAGCTGGTGCCGCACGGCCTCGCCGGCCCCCGGTTCGGTGACGTGGAACCAGGTGCGCAGCCGGCCGGCGGTCCCGACCTTCTGGTAGACGAAACGGTGCGAGGCCCCGGCCATCGCCAACTGCTCGACGGCGGGGGCCAGTACGTCCCGGACGGCGACCCCGAGGTCGGGTGCCGCGTCCAGGTCGAGCGCCACCCAGTCCGCCGTCTCCTCCGCAGTCATGTCGTCCCCTCCCGATGTCTGCATGGTTGTCTCTCCTCCTCCGCGGGGAGGTGCGTGCGGCCCCGTTCCGCCCGCCCGCCCCGTTGTTCGGATGGCCCAACGGCCGTGCTGTGCCGGCCTGTTGGTCCGGCCGTCGACCGCCGCATCCGCCGACATCCGCCCTATCCGTGGATCCGGGACATCAGGTTCGGGCCCGGTCTGCTGCGGGCCACGGAGATCTGGAACAGCGGGACGTGCCGGCGGTCGACGAGGTCGAACTGCGCGCGGACGGCGTCCGCGTGGTACGAGTTGGTGATCCGCGCCGCCGCCTGGCAGCCCGCGGCGCCCAGGCAGATGCGGTGCGCGGCCTCGCCGGCGAGCGCGTTGAGGATGCGGTAGCCGCGGGCCCCGAACCGCCGGTCGGCCCAGGCGCGATCGCCGACGACGTAGACCACGGCGTTGACGTCCACGTAGTTGGGTTGCAGCCAGCCGCCCACCTCCTGTCCCACCGGTGGTTGGTGGCGGTGCCGCAGCAGGGAGCGGCCGTCGTCCGCGAGCCGGTAGGAACCGGGCTCGACGCCCTCGACAGTGCGGAGTTGGGCGTAGATGCGGAGCGGGGGTGCGGAGTCGGGAAAGGTGTCGTGGGTGAGCTCGGTGTGAGTGCCCGCGTCTGCGCCTATCCCGAGATCCGTTCCCGTCCCGAGGCCCGTGCCCATGCCGTGTCGGGCCGCGAAGCGGAAGAGCTCGTGCAGTGCGGTGCGCGGCAGCGGCCGGCGGACGGGGGCGAAGAAGCCGGGCCCCGAATTCCGGCCGATGACCCGGGCGTCCAGGTCCGCCTCGCCCACCGGGGCGCAGTCCACGGGCGGCCCGACCGTCTCCGGTACCGACACCGCATCGGTCGCGCCCTCGGACCAGTCCACCCCCGCGGTCTCCTCCCACACCACCGCACGCTCCATGGCCACCAGCCGCGGACAGTGCACGGCCACCGGCCTGGCCGGGTCCTCCGACGGGGGCAGTGGGGCGGGTGCCGCGGTGGGCTGGGGCATGGGCGCCCGGGCGCCGCGGCCGCGCCCGTCGCGCAGCACGACCACGGCGTACGGCGACTCCTCGCCCGGCGTCAGGCCCAGCAGCCGCGTCAACTCCCCGTCCGGGAAGAGGTGGTGGACGTCCGCGGAGAGCCCCAGCGCCGCGGCGACGAGGGTGAGACTGCCGGTGACCAGGCCCGCCTCCTGGGAGCAGAGGCGGTAGGCGTAGTCCCGGTAGACGAACGCGGTCTGCCAGAACCGACTGGTCAGCACCGCGACGCCCACCACATCATTGACGCTGCCGACGCTGCTCTTCGTATCGCCGATGCCGTCCCCCGCACGCTCCGCCCCCACCAGGCCAACCAGGTACGGCACCAGGTCGCCACCGCCACCGTCACCGCCGTCACCGTCTCCGTAGTCGGCCCGGAGAGGGATCAGGGCATGGTGCGCCGGGTCATGGGTGTAGAGGCCGGGACGCAGCGGCTCGCACGACGGGGCACGCAGGGCGAGGTGGAGCTGGGTGGGGAACAGGCACCGCGGTGAGGCGACGGTGCGGTGCAGGGCCCGGCTCTGTGGGTTGGGCATCGGCTCGTAGCGGATCAGGCCGTTGGCGTGGGCGAGGAGCGTGGACCAGGTCCGCTCGTCGCAGCCGTCGCCGGGACGCGCGCCACGCTCCGGGCGCCCGACGCCCAGACGGCCGGGACGGCTGAGCGGCACCGGTCGGGCGCGCAGCCGCTTGGGGAACTGCGTCGGCGCGAGCGGGTTGTTCGGCATCTCCTGGCGGCCGGCGATCCCGTCGGCGAGGTTCTCCAGGCTGAAGTCCCAGAAGGCGGCCAACGGGTGCTCGCCTGCCGGTCCGCCGGCCAACTGGTCGGCCGGGGCCTCGACCGCCGTCATCATGTGCCTCCTGCTCGGTGTGTGGGGGTGGGCGGCCGAAGGGCCGTGGAGCTCACGCGGACTCATGGGAAGGGGTGCGGGTGCGGGTTGATCTCGTCGCGGGTGAGCGGGGTGGCTCGACGGCCCAGGGCGACCGGGACGGTGGCCAGCCGCGGCAGGTCGGCGAAGCGTTGCCTCCGGTGCCCGAAGACCATCGGCAGGGCGCCGGTGACCAGGACCTTCACCGCCCGGAACCCGCCGGCCAGATGCTCGGCGCTGCTCTGGTCGACGACCACGACCTCCTGACCGCAGTCGGCGAAGCGGGCGACCAGCGCGGTCAGCGAGGCGGTCAGATCGCTCTCCCCGGACCGCCACCACAGCCCCGCCAACTCCTGTGGCGCGACCGGTTCTCCGTGCCCCTGGCCAGGGCCTTCTCCATGACCTTCCCCCTGATCTGCTCCGCGGTCGAAGAGGAAGTCGAAGCGGGGCCGGGCCTCGGGGGTGGCGGACGCCAGAACGTGGTCCAGCAGCGTCATGACCTGATCCGGGTCGCGGGTCAACTCCCGCGCCCGGTCGCGCTCGGCGGCGTACTGGCGGGCGATGTAGTCGACCGTCTGGGACAGTTCGTGCAGCGCGCCCAGCAGACCGTCCTCGGGGACCAGCGACGAGCCGCCGGTGCAGACCACCCGCGGCCGGTCCGGGTCGCCGGTGGTGTCCTCGGCCATCACCCAGAACGTCGGGACGCCGTTGTCCACCGTGGTGGCGAAGGCGTGCACCCGGCAGCCGTGCCGGTGTCGGATCCTGGCCTCGATCAGCCGGACGTCCGGGCCGCAGCGGGTGAGGTCGATGCGGGGCGGGGTCATCCGGGTGTACCAGGTCAGCAGGAACGCGTCCCGTTCGGCCACCTCCAACAGGCCGTGCAGCGCGGCCTCCTCCAAACTGGAGCCCAGCGCGCACCCGTTGGAGATCTCGTAGGCGATGCGAGGGCCGGCACCGGGAAGGCGGTGCCGTCCGTAGTAGGCGAACTGTTCGGGTACCAGGACGGGGCGTCGGGTGGTGAGCGAGTAGCCCCAGACCCAGGGGAGGGCGAGTTCGGGGTGGTAGCGGTGGAAGGGGCCGTCGTCGGTCAGCTCGTCCTGTGGGGGGAGCCCGAGCCGGCGCGGGTCCAGGGCGTGCTCGGCCAGCTCGCGGTACGAGCCGCGCACCACCGTCCGCTTGCCGCGCGGGAGTTGGCCGGCGAGGCGCTCCAGCCCCTCGGTGACGGCGACGTCGCGGCAGGAGTCGAAGGTGGTGGTCCGCCCGTACCCGAACTCGGCCATCGGGCCGTCGGCCAGGTCGTGGGTCCCGGGTACGACCACCGGGGCCTCGGCGAACGGCAGCCCGTGGCCCATGGAGAGGGAGACCTCGGGCACGACGCCGGCGAGCGGGTCGAGGTAGGTCCGCACCAGTTGGGCGGGGTCCAGGGCGCGCTGCCGGCTGCCGCCGGGGTGTCCGGTGGGCCGAGAGGTCAGGGGCACCACTGCCCGCTCCGGGGAGTCGTCGGGGAGGTCGCCGCATACGGGGCAGCCCGGTTCGGGCAGTACCCGGTGGATGGTCAGCCGCAGGGTCCGGCGGTCGAGGACGACGACGGGGCGGGGCGCCGGGCCCCGGTCACCGTCCGCGTCCGGCACGTCAGTTGACGCCGCCTCCCAGCGGTCCCACGTGGCCACCACGCGCTCCAGCACGGCGCCGAGCAGCCCGCCGGACGGCATCGGGCGCCCCGCCGCCGGTGGCGACGCCTGCGCGCGCACCGCCGCGTCCGCCCGCCGCTGCGGGGTACGGCGCCAGGCGCGCCGGTCCACACAGGTGGGGCAGCCGGCCCGCCCGGGGGCGACGAGCGGGCCGACGACCACCTGGCCGGGCTCGGCCAGTACCGGCAATACGGGCCCGCCGCGGTGCCGGGCCAGCCGGCTGGCCTCCGCGCCGTCCCAGGTGTCGGACGCGAAGACCGTCGGTCCCTGGGGGAGCGGGCGCCGGCGCAGCGCATCGGCCAACGGGCCGCTGCCCAGGACCGACGCGGGCCCGTTCGCCGCCCGCGACACGGCCTCGATGACCTGCTCAGGCATCGCCGATCACCACCCGGATGCCGAAGCGGACCAGTTCGGCCAGCGCCGGATCGTCGTCCAACACTTGGAGCACCGCGCACAGCCCGGCGGCGCGCACCTGGGCAAGGGTCGCGTCCAGTTGGTCCGCTCCGTCGCTCGCGGCCAACCGGGGCTGCACGGCCGGCAGTTCGCCCGCAGTGTCGTGCCCCGTGGCCTCCGGGGCAGCGGACTCGGCCCGGTGGCGGGCCAGTTGCCAGGCCAGCAGGGTGTCGTGCAGGCCGGCCGAGAGCGCGGTGCGGGCGTCCGGGTGCACCTGGACGGCGACGGTCGCGCCGTCGAGCAGGAACGCGTACGCCGGCAGCGCCGCGGCGGGCGAGGCGACCCGGTGGACCGTCCAGCGCGCCCCGGTGGTCGTCAGCAGCTCCACGCAGTTCCGGTCCGCGGCGGCCAGTTCGGCGAGCGGCACGGGCCCGGCGGACGCCTCCCCGACCACCTCTCCGGCTGCTCCCTTGGCCACCGCCCCGTCGGCCGCATCCCCGGTGGCGTGCTCCGGTACGAGCCGGGCGAGTGCGGCCAGGGTGCCGGCCAGTGCCGAGCGGTCCAGGTCGGCCTCGGCGGCGATGCCGTGCGCGTAGCGGCCGTTGCCGGGGACCGGCAGCGGGCGGGCCCGCCCCGCGACGAGGTCCCAGCCCGGCTCGGACGCGGGCCGCGGCGACGCCTGCCGGGCCAGCTCCAGGGCGGTGGCCGCGGCCCGGCGCAGCGCGTGCGCGCGGGCCTCGTGGGCGGTCTGCGCCGCGCCCCAAACGGCCCGCGGCGCGGTGCGCAGCCCCGGGTCGGCGACCCTCGCCTCGGTGACAAACAGCGGCAGCTGCGGGTAGTCGCGCTCCCGCACCTCCGGGATCGGGCCCAGATGGCGGTCGCAGGCCGCCGTGAGCCGCTCCAGGAACAGCGGGTCCGGCACCGGCTCGGCGGCGCGCAGGAGTTGGACGCGGCGGGCGGGCCCCGGCTCGTCGCGAAAGTCGCCGGAGTCGGAGCCGGAGTCGGCACCGGCATCGGAGTCCAACGCCCCCGAGGGGGCGAGAACGGGATGGTGATCGATCTCCAACGTCGCGGTGTCCAGCCGAGCCATCGCGGCCAGCTCCGGCATGGCCACCCCGGTCAGGTGGCAGAACGCCCGGAACGCGAGCTGGATCGCGGCCAACTCCGGGACCGGGCCCCGGTAGAGCTCGTCGGGGCTGGGGCCCGCCCGCAGCGCCCGACGCTCGTCGTCACTACGGGTGGCCAACAACCGCCGCCACGCAACGCCCCCGTACCTGTACCCGTATCCGTCTCCGTACCCATTCCCCTTCCCGTCCGTATCCGGGGCGTCGGCCGCAGGGGTGCAGACCGGCCAGATCCACACCGCGTCGCCCACCACGAGCCCCTGGACCAACGGGATTTCGAGCCGGGCGCACCACCCACCCACCGCCTCGCGGGCGTCGGCCCCGGGGCGATCGGCGAGGTGCAGCACGACGTCGGCCGGCAGCAGCAGCGCCTTCCAGTCCGCGGGCTCCGCCCCGTTCGGCGCGGGCACGATCGTCAACGCGGCCGGCACCTCGGGCAGCGAGTCGGCGAAGTGGCGCACCGTCCGCACGTCGTCAGCATCGGGCAGGACCAACGTCAACTCCCCGGCCCCGCAGTCCGTCAGCGCGCTGAGGAACCCCCGCGCCGCATCGGGGCCGCAGACGCAGACCAGGCGGGCGGCGCGGAAGTCCTGGAAGCGGCGCTCGGCGGAGTCGGTGAAGTAGTCGATGAACTGGACGGGCGCGGCGTACCGTTCGGCGTCGTCGGCACCGAGGGTGTGCGGCCGGTCGGAGCCGGTGTCGCGGACGAAGCCGCGCTCCAGCAGCGTACCCACCAACTGCCGTACCGGGGCGCGTTGCGGGTCGGGCACGGCGGCCAGCAGCTCGTCCAGCGTCGCGGCACCGGTCAGGGCCGGGGTGAGGGCGGTGAGCAGCCGGTGCACCGAGGCGCCCTTGAGGAACAGGCTGCCGCGGGTGCTGCGGACGAAGGCGCCGTCGGGCATCGCGGCGAAGTACACGTCGCCGCGCAGTCGCGGGCGCACCGCACCGCTGGTCTGGACAGTCCCGGCTCGGTGTGTTTGACGTTCTTCTTCCATGGCCTCGGCGTCGTTTCGGGGGGAGTGGTTCGGTCCTGGAGGAACCGGTAGCGGTGGCCCGCCGGACAGCGCGGGCCACCACCTCGGTCACCGTCAGGTGCAGCAGCAGGGGCAGCAGCAACAGCAGCAGTTGCCGTGCCCGTTGTCGTCCATGCGCACCTCAAGTCCGCCGTCGGTGACGCCCGGCAGCGATCCGATGGCGGGCACCGCGGCCGAGGAGAACTCACTGGCCTCCACGACCTCGAAGTCCGCGGCCTCGATCCCGTCGAGATCCAGGCTGAGCAGAGCAGCGTTGGACATCGGTCTTCACCTCCTAAAGGTTTTCTCTGATGGGTTGTTGACTCCTCCGGCCCCGTCACGGACCGGAAGCCTGGGGTGGGGCGAGGGCGAGGCAGGGGGGCAGCTCGGCCGGAACCCGCCGGTCAAGCGGAACCGTCCGGGCCGACCACAGGCGCCGGCTCAGCCACAACTACCCGCCAGCTGGGGCTACTTGGCCGGCCACCACCGTCCGGCCGGCCGGCCGCAACCGCCCGGTCAAGCGGAACCGCCCGCTCAGCCCGCGCTGGCCGCCTGGGTACGCGCCCCGCTGCGCAGGGCCGCCAGCTTCTCCCGCAGCAGGGGCACGACCGCGACGCGGAACATCTCGATCGAGCGGCGCGCCTGCGCCAGCGGCATCGCGCCGATGTCGACCTGCCACAGGATCTGGTCCACCCCGCCGAAGTCGCGAGCCAGGCGGAGGATGCGCTCGGCGGCGGTGGTGGGGGAGCCGACGATCGCCCCGTTGATGTCCCGGATGTAGGCGGGTGTGACGCCGGCCAGTTTGCGACCGAAGTCGCCGTAGCCCCGGTAGTCGCCCGACTCGCGGCCGTTCCAGGACTCCACGGCCTCGGTCCACACCTCCAGGTAGCGCGCGATGTGCCGGTCGGCCAGCCGCTCGGCCTCCCCGTCGGTCTCGGCGAGGACCAGCGGCAGGCTGGTGGCGATCCGCGGGGTGTGCCCGGCGGCCGCCGCGGCGTCGCGGTAGAGGTCCACCAACGGCCGCATCCGCGCGGCCGGGTTGAGCGACGGGGTCATCAGCAGCCCGAAGCCGTTGGCGCCCAACCACTGGAAGCTGCCCGGTGTCATGCTGGCGGCGCCCCACACCGGCGGATGCGGACGCTGCACGGGGGAGGGGCGCCCGGTGGCCTGCCGGTAGGAGAAGTACGGCGTCTCCTCGTCGATCCGCTCCTCGGTCCACAGCCGCAGCACGGCCCGGATGGTCTCCCGGTAACGGTCGGTGGACTCGTCCAGGGAGACCCCGAACGTCTCGAACTCCTGGGGCAGATAGGCCCGGGCGAAGCCGACCTCCAGCCGGCCGCCGCTGATCGCGTCCACCATGGCCGCCTCGGCGGCGAGTTGGACGGGGTGGTGGAAGGCGGGCAGTACGCAGCCGGTGATCAGTCGCATCCGGGTGGTGCGGGCCGCGACGGCGCTGAGGAAGTTCAGCGGGCTCGGGCAGTAGCCGCCGTAGTCGGTCAGGTAGTGCTCGGTCATTTTGGCCGAGGCGAATCCGGCCGACTCCGCGAGCGTGCAGAGCGCCAACGCGTCGGAGTAGTACTCCGCCGCCGACTTCCACTCCTCGCGGCAGTCCGGGAGGAAGGACACTCCGAACTGCATGACGTGCTCCTTGGTGCGGGGCGCCCGCCGACGCCCTCATCTGGTGCGGTGCTTACGGATCGTCAGTCTCTGCGAGTGGTCATGGCGTGGTCATCCGTCGGATGACCTGGCACCCGACTGGGCCGCCGGCCACGCCGACCCCTCGAACCCGGCCGTGACCAGCGGCGGAGTTCTCCGATGACATGCAACCCAGTGGGTATACACACTCGTCATACGACGGGGGACCACCACGAGAGAGGACACCGTCGGATGCTGGTCGGGAGAGAGCTGGAGCGGGATGAGCTGGGCAGGCTCCTCGACGACGCGCGCAGGGGGATCAGCGGGGCGCTGGTGTTGCACGGGCCCGCGGGGATCGGCAAGAGCGCACTGCTGGGGGATGTGGTGCAGCGGGCCGAGCCGGACGTGTGGGTGCTCCGAGCGGTGGGCGTGGAGGGGGAGGTGGAGCTTCCGTTCGCCGCGCTGCACCAACTGCTGCTGCCGCTGATGCCGTATGTGGCGCGGCTGCCCGAGCCCCAAGCCGCCGCGCTGCGGGGGGCGTTCGGGTTGGCCAGCGCCTCCGCCGAGCCGTTCCTGGTGGCGCTGGCGGTGCTGACCCTGCTCTCGGACGCCTCCGAGGACGTGACGCTGCTGCTGGTCGTGGACGACGCGCACTGGCTGGACGGGGCGACGGCGGACGCGTTGATGTTCGTGGCCCGGCGGATGGAGCGGGAGAGCATCGCCATGGTCCTCGCGGTCCGGGACGACGCCTCCCGGCCCTTCCCGGCGCCTGGCCTGCGCCAGTTGCATGTGCGGCCGTTGTCGACGCCGGCGGCCTCGGACCTGCTGGCCCGGCACCTGCCGCAGGCCACCCCGGCCGTCCGCGAACGGCTGCTGCGCGAGGCCGGCGGCAACCCGCTGGCCCTCATGGAGCTGCCCACCGCGCTGCGTCCGGACCATCTGGACGGCAGCGCCGCGCTGCCCGAACACCTGCCGCTCAGCGAGCGGTTGCACCAGCTGTTCCGGCACCGCGCGCTGAGCCTGCCTGCCGACCACCACCGGGTGCTGCTGCTCACCGCGGCGGAGAGCGACGGGGACCTGGCCACCGTCCTCGGTGCCGCCGGCGACGCCGAGGCGGCCATGGACGTGCTCAGCGCCGCCGCATCCCAAGGACTGCTCCACCTAGACCAGCAACACGTCCGGTTCCGACACCCGTTGGTCCGCTCCGCGCTCTACCAGGGCGCCCCGCTCAACGACCGGCGCGCGGCCCACCTGGCGCTGGCCGACGCGGTCGGGGAGGAGGACGACCGGTACGTGTGGCACGCGGCGGCGGCCGCGCTCGGCACCGACGACACCGTGGCCGAGCGGCTGGCCGCGCTCGCCGAACGCACCCGGCGCACCGGCGGAGTGGCCACCGCGGCCCAGGCGTTGTGCCGGGCCGCCACGTTGGCCTCCGACCCCGGGCGTCGGGCCCGTTGGATGGTGGAGGCGGCCGAGTGCGCCTGGACGGCGGCGAAGACCACCCAGGCCGAGTCGCTGCTGGACCGCGCCGAGACGTTAACGGACGACCCGGCGCTGCGGGCGCGCACCGCCCGGGTGCGCGGCGCCATCACCCACGCCAGCAGCGATCCCGCCCTGGCCTGCCGGATGTTGCTGGACGGTGCCCGCCTGGTGGGGGACACCGATGCGGAACTGGCCGGGGAGCTTCTGGTGATGGCGGCCCGCTCGGCCTGGGTCGCGGGCGACCCGGCACGGCTGACGGAGATCGGCGACGCGATCGGCCGACTGCCGCACGGACCGATCACCCCGGCCGACGACGCCACCGCCGCCGGCGGGGACACCCCGCCCGGCCTCAGCGACGAACGCGCCGCCGCCAGCGCCTACTTCTCCCGCCACTTCCACTACTTGGGCGGCCTCGGCCACGGCTCCCGCCCAACGGGCCACTCCTCCCCGCCCGATATTCCGGTCTCCGGGATGGCCTGGCTGTCCCCCGCGCACCCCCGACCGTGGGTGTGGCCGCCGGTGTTCCTCCCGTACCTGACCGGGACGACTGAGGAGATGCTGCACGCGCACCAGCGCGCCGTCGACGAACTGCGCAAGGTCGGCGCCTTCGGTGCGCTGCCGATGTCCCTCGCCCCGTTGGTGGCGCTGCAACTCGTCACCGGCCAGTGGGCCGCGGCCGCTTCGCACGCCACCGAGGCGCTCATCTTCGCCGACGACACCGGCCAGCTCGGCGCCGCCAGCCATCTGCGCGCCATGCTGGCCTGGGTCGCCGCCGTCCAGGGCAACGGCGACCGCTGCCGCGCCCTGGCCTCGGAATCCCTGGCGCTGTCGGCGCCGCGCCGCATCAACTCGGCCATCGGGCTGGCCCAATGGTCGCTGGGACTCCAGGCGTTGGCCGAGGGGCAGCCGGACCGGGCCGCCCGACTACTGGGCGAGGTGGCCTCACCGGGTGGGCCCACCGAACACTTCATGGTGAGCTGGCTGGTGCTGCCGGACCTCGTCGAGGCGTCGGTACGGGCCGGGGACCCGGAACCGGCCCGGGCCGCGCTGCACAGCTTCGAGGAGCGGGCCGTGCCCGACCAACTCCCGCACCTGCGCGCCATGTGGCTCAGATGCCGGGCCCTGCTCGCGTCGGGCGAGGAGGCGGACGCCCTGTTCACCGAGGCCCTGGAGGCGGGGCACCCCTCGGCGTTCGACATCGGCCGGACGCACCTCCTCTACGGCGAGTGGTTGCGCCGCAACCGCCGCATCAAGCCCGCCCGGGACCATCTGCACCAGGCGGAGACGTATCTGTGCATGCTCGGTGCCCATCCCTGGGCGGAGTTGACCCGCCGCGAACTGCGCGCCGCGGGCGACCGGGCCCCGGACCAGCGGGCGCCCGAGCCGACCACCGACCTCAGCCGACTCACCTCGCGCGAGCTCCAGATAGCCCGCCTGGCCGCCGAGGGCATGAGCAACCGGGACATCGCCGCCCGGCTCTTCCTCAGCCCCCGCACCGTCGGCTACCACCTGTACAAGCTCTTCCCCAAGTTGGGCATCACCTCCCGCACCCAACTCCACGGCAAGACGTTCGATTGAAGGGAAAACCAGCCGCGAAGTGGCTTAAATTCCCCAACCAGCCCCGATCCGGACAATCTCGGGCATGTTCCGGCCAGGGCTGGCGGATCGGATTGCGGCGTAAAGCCCCTTTAAGGCGTTGTCGCCCCGTAAGCGCGAGAGGGGGTGAACCGGCACGATGTGACGGCCGCACCGCGAAGGCCACCGAAGCCCTTTTCCCGCGCCACACCAACCGCGTTGATTCTCCTGGGAGTTCCCCGGAGAGTGCCGCGTGGCACTGGGTCTTTCCCGCGCCCTTTCCGCCTGATGACCGCGGTGCTGGAAAGCGGTGTTCGGCTCGATGTCGATGGGAAAGAGAATCTGGAGAAACCGTGATCTCAGAGCCGAAGAAGGCCACGCGTTCCCTGAGCGTGGCCTTTTCCGCGGCGCCGCGCTCCCCCTCGCCGCCGCCCGGCAAGCCAGAAGATCTGGTCGCACAACGGCGGTAGCCAGCGCGTGGACTGCCGCGTCGACGCCGACAATACCCACCGCCCGCCGAAGCTCACCACCATCGAAATCCTCCAACTGGCCGGCCAGCGCACCGCTTTTCCGTGCTCTGTGCCATGAATCCCGCGCGCCCCGCTCGACCTCGGATGCCGGCCGTGCCTTTCCTGGCACGGTCGGCATCGGCCGGGGAAGACAAACGGAGCGAGGAGCCCCGAGTGCACACCGCGCAAAGGTCGGACTCCACGCCCTCAAATCCCCTCACCGGCCCCCCGAACGAATCGCGCCAAACGGCTTGTTCGCCCCGCCGCGGCAGTTCGACTCCCACCGCTTCATGAGGCAGAATTCCCCGTCCAATCCGTGCGGTCGCACCGTAGGCGACCGGGCGGACACGGCGGATACGAGGACGACAGCCAACGCAGCGGGCACAGAAGTGGTGACGGGTGAAGAGCTATCAGCCGGGCAGCGATATCGCGGTGATCGGAGCCGGTGCCGCCGGCTCACTGACGGCCACACGATTGCTTCAACACGCCGACCGCCACCGACTCCGGCTCGACGTCTGGCTCATCGACCCGGCCCGCGAGAACGGCCGGGGTCCCGCCTACGGCACCGACGACGCCCGCCATCTGCTCAACGTCCCGGCCGGCCGGATGACCGCATTCGCCGAGGACCCCGCGCACTTCGTCCACTGGCTCGCCGACTGGCACCCCCAACTCGCCGACCACGATGCCTACGTACCGCGCGCGCTCTACGGGCGCTACCTCTCGCACGTCCTGGACGACACCGCGCGCCGCAGCACCTGCGCCCGCCTGAACCGCGTGCACGCCAGGGCCATCGGCACCGCGCAGCACGCCGATGCCACCCTGTCCTTCCTCCTCAGCTCGGGCCGGACCCTCCGCGTCGACGCCGCCGTCCTCGCCCTGGGCAACCTCGCCGCGGACTGCCGCTGGGCTCCCGAGGCCCTGCGCGCGTCACACCGCTTCGTCGCCTCGCCGTGGACGCCCGACGCGCTCGCCGCCGTACCGCCCGGTGCCGACGTCCTGCTCGTCGGCACCGGACTCACCATGGTCGACCTGACGCTCAGCCTCCAACGGCCCGACCGCACGCTGATCGCCGTCTCCAGAAGCGGCCTGCTCCCGCAGCCACATGCCGCACAACCCCTGCCGAAGTCCCCACCACCGGCCGTCACCGGCCCGCCCGGGCTCGACGCGTTCCGCCGGGCGATCCTCACGCACCTCTCCCGGGCCCGGCGCGAGCACGGTGACTGGCGGCCGGGCTTCGACAGTCTGCGCCCCCTGACCACCACTCTGTGGCGCCAACTGCCGCCGGCGGATCGCGCCCGCTTCCTCAAGGAACACCTGCGCCTGTGGGAGGTTCACCGCCACCGCATGCCGCCCCCGACCGCGGCCGCCGTCCGCCGGGCGCGCGAGCTCGGTCAACTCCGTCTCGCTTCAGGCCATTTGACGGACGCCACGGTGACCGGCGACGGCGTCCGCGTACGCCTGAGCACCGGCTGCACGCTCGACGTCGGCGCGGTGGTCAACTGCACAGGGTCCCGGTCGGACGTGGGCACGCTCGACGACCCGTTCCTGCACAGCCTCTTCAAGACCGGGCTCGCCCGCCCACACGCCACCGGCCTGGGCCTCGGCGCGACCCGAAACGGTCGGCTGCTGTCCGCCCGGGGCCGCGGCGACACCACGGCGCCCCTCTGGGCGCTCGGTTCCCTGCTGCGGGGCGAACTCCTGGAGACCACGGCAATCCCGGAAATCCGGGTCCAGGCAGACGAGATCGCCGCATCGGCGGTCGCTCTCCTGACGCGGGACGACCACCCTCAAGGCCGGCAGGGCCTCTTCGCCTCCCCCTGAAACGGGAACAGACGCAAAAGAAACAGCCGCCAGACCAGGCCGTGACCTGTCTGGCGGCTGCTCACCGACCGCTCATCGACTGCCCAACTAGCGGCTGCCAAGCGGAGGGAAGCCCCTCAGGAGACGAGCGCCCCACGCTCCTCTGACCGCTGCCCAGGCACCCCGGTCGACTCCGCATCCGACTGCGGCCCCAACTCGCCGCCGACTACGGGATCGGCGGCCGTCAGACCCTCGCGATGGGCCTGGACGCCGGCGCGCACCGCCCAGAAGTAGAAGCCCAGCGCCGACACCCCGACCAGCGCGATGTCCACGCCACCCGGAATCACTCCGTGGCCGCCGAAGTCGCTGCTGCCCAGGGCCGACAGCGCCGAAAGCCACAGCAGGAAACCGATCAGCCACCAGGCAGCGGCGAACTGCCGGACCAGGTTCCGCTCGCCCCGGCGACGCTGCACCAGGGCCGCGATCGGCACCGAGACCAGCACGAGCAGGGTCACCTTGCCGGTGTTGGGCCACTTCGACCAGTACAGGGCGCAGGCGGCGAAGGCGAAGGTGATCGGGCAGAGCACCGACGCGGCCGGCAGACGGAACGGCCGAGGCAGCTCCGGCTTGGTCCGGCGCAGCACGCCCACCGCGATGGGGCCGATCAGATACGAGACGACCATGGCGGCCGAGACGACGCTGGCCAGCGCCTCCCAGCTGTGGCCGATGGTGAGCAACAGCAGCACGGAGACGCCCAGGTTGACCCACATCGCGGGGCGGGCGGTGCCGTAGCGGGGGTGCACCTCGGCGATCTTCTTGGGGAAGAAGCCGGTCTCGGCGAGGTTCTGCGCCATGTACGAGGCCGAGGCCACGTTGGCGATGTTGGCGCCGCACGGCGAGATGAACGCGCCGAACTGGAGCAGCGTGACGACCCAGTGCAGCATCAGCAGCTTGGCCAGGTCGGCGAAGGGGGAGGCGAAGTTGATCCCGTGCCACCCGGCGGCCTCGGCCAGCTTCTCCGGCGGCACCGAGCCGAGGAACGCGACCTGGAGGGCGAGGTAGATCACCAGGCCCAGGGAGAGCGCGCCGACCAGGGCGAGGGGGATGGCCCGGCCCGGGTTCCGGGCCGCGCCGCCGAGGTTGACGACCGCCTGGAAGCCGTTGAAGGCGAAGATGACGCCCGAGGTGGTGACGGCGGTCAGCACGGCCGACCAGCCGTTGGGGGCGAAGCCGCCGTGGTCGGAGAAGTTGCCGGTGTGGAAGCCGGAGGCGAGCAGGGCGACGACCGCGAGCACCGGGATGGCGAACTTCACCAGCGTCAGCATCGTGTTGGCCTTGGCCAGCAGCGCCACCGACCAGTAGCAGGCGAACCACAGGGCGAAGGTCAGGAACAGGGCCATCAGCGTGCCGGTGGCCGTGAGGCTGCCGTCGGAGACCAGCCCCTTGGCCCACCCGAAGCTCCAGGAGGACATGTACTGGGTGCCCGCGATCGACTCGATGGGGATCAGGGAGGCGATCGCGATCCACACCGCCCAACCGCTGACGAAGCCCAGCACCGGGCCGTGCGTGATCGAACCGAAGCGCGCCATCGCTCCCGGCAGCGGGTACGCGGCGCCGACCTCGGCGTACGACATGGCGATCATGCCGATGAAGACGGCGCCGATCACCCAGGCGACCAGCGCCGCGGGGCCGGCGACCTGTGCGGCCTGTCCGGCTCCGAAGAGCCAACCGGAGCCGAAGATCGACCCCAGCCCGATCATGATCAGGGCGAAGAGACTGAGGTTTTTCTTGTTGGCCGCGCTCATGTCCATGGCGGGCTACGTCCGTTCTGCTGTGCGAAGAGATCCAGACACACCTTAAATGAACTTTTTCGCAATTCCGCTCGTGCGATGCACCACTAACGATTATCGATTATCGATCAAAACCCGGAACCCCAGTCACTGCCTGGCTGGCCAGGGGTCGTTTTGGCCTGCTTTCCTGGGGGTGACGCCACCGATTCACCCCGTAAATGGCAGGCTGTCCCGCTGCCTGGATCCGACGGTGCCGAGGTGGCCGGAAATCGCTCAAAGATTCGATTTATGGGAAATGTGGCCCGCCGGTCCCGCGGGCGTCGAGTGGTGACTGGTCCTCGCCCCGGCCCGCGACCGGGCCCGGATGCGCGGCCAACCCTCGCGCCTTGACCTCAATCGCACTTCAGGTAAGAGCCTTGCGGCATGACACACGACACCACCGCTCCGCAGGATTCCCGGCCCTCCCAGGGGGAGTTGACCGCCCCTCAGCACACCGTTGCCGTCCCGTTGTCCGGCGCCACGCTGGATGAGCTTGCCGAGCAGACCGCCGCTGCAACGGTCATCGGCATCGGGGAGTCCACACGGTTCTCCCGGGAGACCTTCGAGGTCCGAGCCCAACTCTTCCGCCGACTCGTCCAGCGGCACGGATTCCGGGCACTGGCCGTACAGGACAGCGCCGGCGCCGCCGCCGACCTCGACAGGTATGTGCACACCGGCGAGGGCTCGGCCGAATCCGCCCTCGACGGTGCCTGGCGCCCCTGGCGCACCGCCGAGATGGCCGCGACGTTGGAGTGGATACGGGCGTTCAACCAGGACCACCCCCACGACCCCGTCCGGATCTTCGGCGTGAAACCCCTACAGGCACGGCCCGAGGACTACGACGCCGTCCTGGACCACGTACGGGACGCGGCGCCGGAACGGTGGGCGGAGGTGTCGTCCCACCTGGAGCCGATCCGGACCGCCCACCACACCGAGGAGCATGTGCAGCGCGCCCGGGGGACGCACCCGGGGCGGCCGTTCGTCGACCATGCCCGCGACGCGCTCGCGCTCATCCGCTCGTTGCCCGACGTCGGCCGCGCCGACCGTGCCGACGACATCCTGGCGCGCCTGCGTCTGATCGTGGACTTCCACGAACGCAGCGTCGCGGGGCGCGGCAACTATGCCGGCGACGCTGCCGTTTGGGCCGATGCCGTCGCTGACTTCCGGCGTCGGACGGGCCTGCGCGTCGTCTACTGGGACGGGATCGCGCACACCTCGGCGGCCCCCGTGACCCTGGGACTGGCACCCGAGCGCGGCCCGCAGCCGAGCGTCGGCAGCCTGCTGCGCGAGCGATACGGCACCGGGTACGTCTCCGTGGCCATCGGTTTCCATCACGGAGACCTCGGCGTCGTCACCGTGCCGGAGCCGGCCCAAGACCTGCTCGACGCGATGCTGGGCGAAGCGGAGTCGGCCGCCCACTGGCTGGACCTGCGCCTCGACGCCGTACGCCGACGATGGGACGGCCCCGCCAAGGCCCGCGTCGTCAGCGGTATCTACGACCCGTCCCGCGATGCCGCCGAACACCTCGCCGTCGCCAACCTCACCGACGCATTCGATGTGCTCATCCACATCCGCCAGGCATCCCCGGTGCGCTGGTTGTCGTGAGTGCTCCGTCAGGTGAGCCGGGCGAGGGCGGCCGCGCTGCGGGTGCCTGGTTCTGCGGTGTAGAGGACCAGGCGGAGGTCGGTGCCTGGCAGGAGCAGGGTTTGGCAGTCGAGATCGAGGTCGCCCAGTTCGGGGTGGCGCAGCTGCTTGCGCAGCGTCGGCACGGGGTGCACCTCGTGGTTGCGCCAGCTGGCGGCGAACTCCGGGCTGTGCGCGGCGAACTCGTTGACGAGTTCGCCCAGTACGCGCTCGCCCGGGTGCCGGGCGCTGGCCGCGCGCAGCTGGGCGGCCGACTGCCTGGCGAACTCGCCCTCCGCGCCGGCCGGTGCCGAGCAGAGCGTGCCGCCCAGCCGGATGGACAGCCGCACGATGTTGCGTTCCTCGGCGGGCAGCAGCCCGAAGTCGGTGAGCAGGGCGACCGCCGCGGCGTTCCAGGCAAGGATGGACTGCCGCTCGTTGACCAGGTAGCCGGGCATCGGCCCCAGCCGGTCCAGCAGTTGACGGGCGTCGGCGGGCACCGACGCCTCATCGAGGCCGGTCTCCGTGCCCGTCTCCGGCGGGGTCTGGCCGGCCAGGCGCGCCAGATGGTCGCGTTCCTCGGCGGTGAGCCGCAGCGCCGTGCCCAACGCGGCCAACACCTGCGGGGACGGGTGCGGTGCGCGGGCCTGTTCCAGGCGTTCGTAGTAGTTGGTCGAGACGCCGGCGAGGGCGGCGACCTCCTCCCGGCGGAGTCCGGGAGTGCGTCGGGCGCGCCGGCCCGGCGGATGGACCGCGGTCGCCGGCAGCTGCTCCGGGCGCAGGGCCTCCCGCCGGCGGCGCAGGAAGTCAGCCAGTTCACCTCTGCTCACCGGATCAGGTTGGCACAGCGGCGCCCGGCTTAGCCAGGGACCGGTGGTCCGGGGATCAACCGTCCGTTCCCGGGCGGCGGGCGCGCGCCCAGCCTGGAACGGTCACATCCCGCTGAACACCGGAGGACCACCGTGCCAGGCACACCCGAGGAGACCTTCCGCCGGCTGCTGGACCTGCTGCTGGCCAAGGACATGGACGCCGTCGCCGACCTGTGGGCGGCGGACGGCACCGCCGCGTTCCCGTTCGCCGTGGGGGCCGCGCCACGGCAGTTGGCCGGACGGGAGGCGATCCGCGCCTACCTGGCCGGCTACCCGGAACGGCTGGACGTACGGGCGGTGCCCGCGGTCACCGTCCACCGCACGGAACGGCCGGACACCATCGTGGTGGAGTTCACCGCCGACGGGCTCACGGTGCGCACCGGCGCGCCCTACCGGCTGGACTACATCGCGGTGATCACCGTCCGAGGCGGCCTGATCGTCCATTACCGGGACTACTGGAACCCGTTGGCCGCCGCCTCCGCGGCCGGCCAACTGCCCGAACTGCTCGACTCGCTGCACGCGGAGGCCACGCGATGACCGGCGTACTGATCACCGGAGGCACCGGCAAGACCGGCGGCCCGCTGGCGGAACTGCTGCGCCGCGACGGCGTGCCGGTCCGGGTGGCCAGCCGCCACCCCTCCGCCGGCGACCCCGACGCGGTGCGGTTCGACTGGAACGACCCGAGCACCCACCGGGCCGCACTGCGCGGGACGGACCGGGTCTATCTGGTGCCTCCGCTGCTCACCCTGGACCCGATGCCGCTGGTGGCGCCGTTCCTGGCCGAGGCCGAACGGCTCGGCGTGCGCCGGGTGGTGCTGCTCGGCTCCGCCGCCGAACTGCCGGACGCCCCCGGCCCGTTGGAGCTGGCCGAGCGGGTGCGGGCCCGGCCCGGGTGGGTCGTGCTGCGCCCGTCCGGGTTCATGCAGAACTTCCTCGGCCCGCACCCGTTGGGCGAGCGGATCCGGCGGCACGGCGAGATCCGCACCGCCGCCGGCGACGGTCGGCTCGGCTGGATCGACGCGCGGGACATCGCGGCCGCCGCCTCAGCCCTGCTGACCGCCCCCGCCCCGGAGTCCGACGACCGGCGCGACCACCTGCTCACCGGGCCGAAGGCGCTGAGCTACCAGGACGCGGCATCGATCCTCACCGCCCACACCGGCCGGCCGGTCCGCGTACGGCACGTCGAGGTGGACGAGTTGGCACACCACTTGCGCGCCGCCGGCCTTCCGGCCGAGTTCGCCGCCGCCCTCGCCGCCGTGGACGCCGACATCAGGGCCGGCCGGGAGGACGCCGTCAGCACCGCGGTCCTCGACCTGACCGGTCGCCCACCCCGCCCCTTCGCCGCGTTCGTCCGCGACCACGCGACGGAGTGGGCCGACGCCGGGTTGCCCGAACGCCGATGACGCACCGGCTCCACGCCCTCGCCCTCACGGTGAGGTCAGCGGCTCCTCCTGGTAGGCGCGGTGCAGCAGTTCCAGGAAGGTCGGGGCCGCCGGCAGCGGGACCGCGTCGATCCGGTGCACCGGCACCCCGGGCGTCCAGGAGTTCATCACCACGGCCCCGGCCAGCGCCGGCAGGTCGGCGGCGGTGATCTCCTGGACGCGCTGCGGCACGCCCGCCCGGGCCAACTGCCGCCGGACGATGCCCATCGTGGAACCGCCCAGCACCGCGGCCTCGGGCCACACCACGCTCTCGCCGTCCCAGAAGGCCAGGTTCCAGATCGTGCCCTCGCTGAGCCGTCCGCGGCGGTCGACGAAGACGGCGTCGTCGAAGCCCCGCGCCACGGCCTGCCGCAGGAAGTAGGTCTTGGCGACCTCGCCGACGTGCTTGACGGCCGGCAGGACCCGCTCGTACGCGACGGTCTCCAGCGCGAGCGGGCCCTCGGGCGCGGACGCGGGCGGCCTGGTACGGACCAGGAGCTCGGGTTCCACGTCCCGCCCGGCGCGGGTGAATTCGCCCTCGGGGGAGTAGGCGGTGGCGGTGAGGGAGAGGTCGGCCGGACCGGATTCCACCGCGGTCCGCAGGTACGACCGGACGCGGTCGTCGGGCAGGGCGCGGCCGAACAGCTCCACCGAGGCGTTCCGCAGCCGCTCCAAGTGGAGGTCGAGGCCCCGGATTTGGCCCCCGCGCACCTGGAGGGCGGTGAAGTGGGCGTAGCCGGCGAACGCGAGCGGCGCCAGCTCCGCCGCGGTCGCCGCCCGCCCGTTGCGCTGAACCACGAAGTTCTGCACGTCAGTTGACATCGCTTGGTGCACTCCAGGGGTCGTATCCGGCGCTGTGGTGACACCCGCACCGTAGAGCCTGACATCGGTGTGAGGGTCAAGTCCGGGTGGCGGGGATCACGCGACGGGGGAGGGCGGGGCGCTGGTCGAGGTGGGGCACGTCAGAACCCTTCCGGAGCTCCCCCCACCCGCGGGGGCCGGCTGTCGACCCAGGGGCCGACGGGTCCGGGCGGGTGACCTCGGGCGGTGCCTGCGGATGCGATCACCGGGGCGCCTGCATAGCGTCGACGGGGTGGCCGCGCGCCGTTCGTGCGAGGGGAGCGGCGGGGCGCGCGGGCGCGGGTGTGCGCCGGCATGCGCGCGTGGGGCCGGACATCGTTGCGCTGAGGAGATGTGTCATGCCCGCTCGTACGCTCAAGGACAAGGTCGTCGTGGTCGGCGGGGCCTCCAGGAATCTGGGTGGCCTGATCAGCCGGCATCTCGGCGAGCACGGCGCGAAGGTCGTGGTGCACTACAACAGCGACTCGTCCCGCGCCGACGCGGAGGAGACCGCCGCCGCGGTCAAACAGGCGGGCGGGGACGCGGTGACCCACCAGGCGGACCTCACGAAGGTGGCCGGCGTCGAGGGGCTCTTCGATGCCGCGATCGACGCGTTCGGGCGGGTGGACGCGAGCGTGAACACCGCGGGCATGGTGATCAAGAAGCCGGTGACCGAGACCTCGGAGGCCGAGTACGACCGGATGTTCGCGGTGAACTCCAAGGCGGCCTACTTCATGATGCGCGAGGCCGCCAAGCGCATCGACCGCGACGGCTCGATCATCACCATCGTCACCTCGCTGCTGGCCGCCTACACCGGTCTGTACTCGGTCTACGCCGGCAGCAAGGCGCCGGTCGAGCACTTCACCCGCGCGCTGTCGAAGGAGCTCTTCGGGCGCAACATCAATGTCAACAACATCGCTCCGGGCCCGATGGACACCTCGTTCTTCTACCCGGCCGAGACCGACGACTCCGTCGCGTTCCACAAGTCCTCGTCGATGAACGGCGAGTTGACGAAGATCGAGGAGATCGCGCCCTATGTGGTCTTCCTGATGACCGAGGGCTGGTGGCTCAACGGGCAGACCCTCTTCGTCAACGGCGGGTACACCACGCGCTGAGCGGGATCGGGAGAGAGGAGGGGGAGGGGCCGGTCCCGGAGTTGGGGCCGGCCCCTGGGGCGTTGGGGGGCGGTCAGCTGACCGCGTTGTCCACCGCGTTGTCGACCGTGTTCATGAAGTCCAGCATCCGCTGGTTGACCTCGTCGGCGTGGTCGATCTGCGGTCCGTGGCCGGTCTTGGCGACGATCTCGGCGCGGGCGCCCGGTATCAGGCGCGGCACGCGCTCGGCCTGTCGCTGCGGGTGCAGCAGGAGGCTGCGCTTGCCGAGGACCAGGTAGAGCGGGGTGCGGATGGTGGCCAGCTCGTCGTCGGACAGGGGGAGCGGGGCCGGGCGGCGGATGCGGTAGGCGCGCACGGCCAGGTGGACCATGCGGCGCAACTCCGGGACGACGAGCACCGGTTGCTCCAGCCAGGCCGCCAGCCGCGGCCGCAGCGCCTTGGGTGCGAACGTCGCGAAGAGGCTGGCGAAGATCCAGGTGAAGAAGCGCAGGCCCACCTTCTCCAGCCCGCCCGGGTCGAGCAGCGTGACGGAGGCGAGGCGGCCCGGCCGGCGGTGCACCTGGTTCAGGGCGAGCCAGCCGCCGTACGAGGTGCCGACCAAGTGGACGCGGTCCAGGCCGAGTTCGCCGAGGGCCTCGTCCAGCCACTGGGCGGCGCGCTCGGGTTGGTGGAGGGGTGCGCGCTGGACGCTGCGGCCGGGGTCGCCCGGGGTGTCGAGCGCGTACACCGGGCGGTCGGCGCTGAGGGCGGGGGTGTTGGGGTACCAGATGGCGGAGCAGGCGCCGGCGCCGTGCACCAGGACGATCGGGGTGCGGGACGCGGCGGCGGGGTCCGCGGGGTCGTAGCGGTAGACGTGCGTGGTGCCGAAGGAGGTCTCCACGTCGGTCTGGGCGCTCGCGGGTTCCCCCAGGGCGTAGAGCGCGTCGCAGGCCGCGAAGTAGCGCTCGCGCAGGGCGTCGCTGACATAGCGGCCGACGTCGGCCTGGGTGCGGGTCATGGTCTCGGACACGGCCACCTCCACGGGGTCGGATCTTCGTGATACGAACGTACCACGTTGTTGGTACGGCGGTATCATCAACCGGGTTGGCCGGGGCTTCCCGGCGCAGGACCTTGCCGTAGACCAGGGGAGACGCGACCGATGCCGAAGCGCGTGGACCATGCCGAACGCCGTACCGAGATCGCCGAGGCGCTGCTGCGGGTGGCGGGGCGACGCGGGCTGCACGCCGTGGGGATGCGGGACGTGGCCGCGGAGGCCGGCGTCTCGCTGCGGCTGGTGCAGTACTACTTCGAGACCAAGGAGAAGCTGCTGCTCTACGGCCTGCAACGGCTGGCCGAGGGGTTCGGGGAACGGGTCGCGGCCCGGGTCCGGGCCGCGGGGGACGACCCCGGGCCGCGGGCGACCGTCGAGGCGCTGCTGTTGGCGTCGCTGCCCACCGACGAGCAGAGCCGCACCTTCCACCTCGTCTACACCTCGTACGCCGTGCTGTCCGTCACCGACCAGGCGCTCGCCGCCCAGCCGTTCATCCGCAGCCCCGACGCCGCCGAGGACACCCTGACCCAACTCCTGGAGCGGGCCCGGGAGTCGGGCGCCACGCGACCCGGCGTCGAGGCCCGCGCGGAGGCCGTCAGCCTGCTCGCGCTGTCCGCGGGGCTCGGCACCAGCGTCCTCGTCGGCCAGCGCAGTGCGCGGTCCGCTGCCGAGATCCTGGACCGGCATCTGGACCGGATCTTCCGGGCGGGCGGCGGGCGTTCGCTGGCGGAGCGGGTGGGGGAGTGAGGCGGGGAGCACGCAGTCTCG
Organism: Streptomyces sp. NPDC057743; assembly: GCF_042798755.1. NCBI lineage: Bacteria > Bacillati > Actinomycetota > Actinomycetes > Kitasatosporales > Streptomycetaceae > Streptomyces > Streptomyces sp. NPDC057743. The sequence continues at coordinate 199,841 of NZ_JBHVJX010000005.1, read as the reverse complement.
GGCAGCCGCGGTCCGCGGTCGCCATACGGGCGGCGAGGTAGGCCGGTTCGTGGGGTGTCACTGCTGGTGGTGCCGCCATCGGGCGTCCAGCTCCGCCCACTCCTTCTCCCACTGGGCGTAGCGTCGGCGGTCGATCAGCCGGACGCCGGTCTTCCCCGCACCGAAGAGCAGCAACCCGGTGCCGGACGCGACCACCGTGCCGGCCACGACGCTCTCGGCCAGGGAGTCCGTCGGGGTGCTGGGGTTGCGCACCACCATCCCGTTCCGGTCCAGCCACACGGTCGTGCGGTCCCCGACGTGCATGCCGGGCGGCACGCTGGTCTCGCCGGTCCGCACGGTGTGGTCCGGGGCCGTCCAGCGCACCGTCGTCCGCACCCGGTCGCCGGTGGCGCTCCCGCTGTCGACGCCGCTGATCCGGGTCGCGGGCTCCCGCGCGATCACCGCGGAGGCCGCGTGCCAGCCGGCGCTCTGCCGGTTCGCCGCCGCGTCCACCGCATTGCCGGCCGCCACCCCCGCGGCCGGCGCCGCCACGGCGATGAGCACTCCCGTGGCCAGGACCAGCCAGGATTGCGCCACGTCCGTGCCGCGCCGCAGGGGACCTCGGCGCCAGGGCGGGCGGGGCTTAGCAAGAGGCATCACGCACCCCCTTCGCCTGCACTTCGAGCGTCCCACACCTGGGCGCCACCTCCCACACCACGGCGGACCGCGGCGGCCGGCCCGCCCTGCGGAACGGGGCGGAACGGTCGATCGTGGAAGGTGAACAGGGGAAACGTGCGCAGGCCGGGAACGGTCCTCGCGATCCCGGAGCACGATGGAAGCGGGAGCCGTAGGGAAGCCGTCGTGATCACCGCAGTGCGCCTGCCGTGGCGCCATGCCACGCGGTCGGCGAAGCCGGGGCCGCCGCGGGAGCCGCCCAAGCCGCCCGCCGCGCCAGGGCCCCCTGCCTGGCGGCCGTGGCTGCTGCCGATCATCCTGATCGCGGTGTTCGTCCTGCTGCTCAGCCGGCTGCACCAGCCCTCGGGCACCGCCCTCTCCTACAGCGCGTTCCTCGGCAAGGTGGACGCCGGGCAGGTCAAGACCGTCGACATCGACGACAAGGGCGGCGTCGCCGGGAAGCTCAAGGACGGCCGGGAGTTCACCACCCGGATTCCCACCGCGCTCGGCAACACCGGGCTGGAGAACCAACTGCGCGACAAGAACGTCGGCATCAACGCGTCCAGCAGTGCCGGCGGCGGGAGTTGGGTGGCGCCGCTGGCGTTCGTGCTGTTGCCGCTGTTCCTCCTCGGCGCGCTGTTCCTGTGGACCGGGCGGCAGGCCGCGCGCACGCTGAGCGGCGGGCTCAGCGGCATCGGCCGCTCCCGCGCCAAGATCATCGAGGCCGAGCGGCCCACCACCCGCTTCGACGACGTCGCCGGCTACGAGGGCGTCAAACAGGAGATCAGCGAGGTCGTCGACTTCCTGCGCCGCCCCGAGCGGTATGCGGTGGTCGGTGCCCAGGGGCCGCGCGGGGTGCTCATGGTCGGCCCGCCCGGCACCGGCAAGACGCTGATCGCCCGGGCCGTTGCCGGTGAGGCGGCGGTGCCGTTCCTGTCGGTGACCGGATCGGCGTTCGTGGAGATGTTCGTCGGGGTCGGCGCCTCCCGCGTCCGCGACCTCTTCGACGAGGCCCGCAAGCGCGCGCCGTCGATCATCTTCATCGACGAGATCGACGCCGTCGGCAGCCGCCGCGGCGGCATCCGGCTCGGCGGCAACGACGAGCGCGAGCAGACCCTCAACCAACTCCTCGCCGAAATGGACGGCTTCGACCAGAGCAGCGGCATCGTGGTGCTGGCCGCCACCAACCGCCCCGAGGCCCTCGACCCGGCACTGCTGCGCCCCGGCCGCTTCGACCGGCACGTCACCGTCCCGCTGCCCAACCAGACCGAACGCGCGGCGATCCTCGCCGTCCACGCCCGCGGCAAGAAACTGGCGCCCGACGTCGACTGGAACATCATCGCCCGCGCCACCCCCGGCTTCTCCGGCGCCGACCTCGCCAACCTCCTCAACGAGGCCGCCATCCACGCCGTGCGCGCGAGCGCCACCGTCATCACCGCCGGCGACCTGGACAGCGCCCGGGACCGGGTGCTGCTCGGACGCCGGGAGACCTCCAACGCCCTGCTCCCGGAGGAACGCCAGGCCGTCGCCGTCCACGAGTCCGGGCATGCCCTCGTGGCCGCGCTGTGTCCGCACGCCGACCCGGTCGCCAAGGTCACCATCCTGCCCTCCGGCCCCGCGCTGGGCGCCACCGAACAACTCCCGGAGGCCGAACGGCACCTCTACAGCGAGGGCTACCTCACCGACCTGCTGGCCGTCCGGCTCGGCGGTCGGGCCGCCGAGCTCGTGGTCTTCGGCGAGGGCTCGACCGGTGCCGCCGACGACCTGGCCGGGGCCACCCAGATCGCCGGCCGCATGGTCCGCGACTTCGGCCTCTCGCCGGCCCTCGGCCCGGTCGGCTACGCCACCACCGGCGCCGCGCACCGGCTCGGCGAGGAGGGCCCCGGCGAGGGCCTGCACCGCCCCTACTCCGAGCAGACCCAGCGCCTGATCGACGAGGAGGTCGCCCGCCTGGTCCGGGAGGCCGAGGAACGCGCCGTCGCCCTGCTCCGCGACCACCGCCCGGCCCTCGACCGCCTCGCCGACCTGCTCACCACCCGCGAGACGATCGACGGGGCGGTCGTCCTCGACGTACTGCGGCAGCCGCCGGGGGCGGGTAGCGGCATTCCGTAAGCGGGGCATTCCGTAAGGCGGGCCTACCGCCGTCGAGGCCCGCGTACCGCAGCAACGCGCCCGCGCCGTCCCGCAGTCGAAGCAGTCGCGTGGGGACGAGGGCCAGCTCCGCGCCCGTCCCCACCAGGGCGCGGCCCGGCGCCGCCTCCGCGCGTTCACCGCGGACCGTCCGCACACCGCACGGCCGTAACTCGCCCTCGTTCAGCGCGAGTTGCTTCGACTGGCGTCGAGCCGTTCGCCCGGCGTCCCGCGCGTCAGCGGCCACCGGCCGACCCGAGGGGCGGCGCTACACCGGGCCCCGCTCCTCACCCCAGGATGCGCCTGGTGCCGCCTCGGCGAGCGAGAATCGAAGGGAGGGCACGCGGGTGCGTGCGGGCCCCGCCAGGGTCCGCACCCCGCTCCGCGCCGGAAGGTGAGGTCCCACGATGTTCTGGTACGGGCACGGTGGCGGCGGCCTGGGGTGGCTCGCCGTCACGGTCGGCATGGTGCTGTTCTGGGCGCTGGTGATCACGGTCGCCGTACTGATCTTCCGCGCCCTGGTCCGCCCGGGAGCGTATGGCAGGGGTGGGGAGGGCCGCGGACACCCCGACTGGCGTCCCGGCGGTCCCGCGCCAGGGGCGGAGCAGATCCTCGCGGAGCGGTACGCCCGCGGCGAGATCGAGGACGAGGAGTACCGGCGCAGACTGGCGGTGCTCCGCGCCTCGCACGGCGGCCCGACGACACCGGACGCACCGGGAGGGTGATCGGCGGCGCGCGTGGCGAGGCCGGCACGCGGCCCCATGCCCCCGGCCCTCCCCGCGGCCGATCCGCCTCAGTGCAACTCTGCCTTGAGGACCACGATGATCAGGCCGAGTACGAGGTTCACCAGGGCCGAGGCCACCACCAGGCGGCGCGAGGCACCGGCGCGGATCGCCGCCGCGCTCGCCCAACCGACCTGCTCGGCCACGGCCACCGCGAGCGCGAACCACGCGGTCCCGGGCAGGTCCAGCCGCAGCAGCGGACTGATCGCCACGGCGATCGCCGGCGCCAGCGCGGCCTGCGCGATCGGCCACTCATGGCCTGCCACGTGCGAGATCCTGGCCCAGGTCAGGTGCCGGTACGAGGGCAGTTCGCCCACGAGCCGGGCGTAGACGTGCGCGAACCAGAAGACCAGGCCGGTGATGACCAGCAGCAGGATGAGCCCGGCCCGGGGGAACGGCCCGAACGCGGCGGTACCGGCCACGACGGAGGCGGCCTGGAGGGCGCCGTAGACCGCGCCCCCGTAATTGGCGCGGGGTGCGTGCGGCTCGTCCGGCCGCGCGCCACGCCCCCGTCCATCGTCGCCCGTCGGGCCTCCGGTGCCTGCGCCTTCCGTCATGCCCCACAGGATCACCGGGGACTTCCCGGCCCGCACGACGGGCCCGCGGGGGCGTGCGGACCATGGGGGTGAACGTTCGGCGGTGCCCTAACGGACCGGGCCGTCAGGCACCGCCCTTGGGGCCGCGCGGCACGACGAAGTCGGTGAGCTCCGCGCGGCCCGGCGCGAGGTCGGCCCACCCGCCGGGCAGCGTCAGCACCGCGAGCGCCGAGGTGGGGAACTTCTCCCGGGCCCGCGCGAGCGCCTCGTCGTCCCCGCCGCCGGTGAGCGACAGGACGAGGTCCTGTACGCCCGGCAGATGGCCGATCAACAGCGCGGTCCGCCACCGTTCCGGAACCGCCCGGACCACCTCCAACAGGGCCGCCCCGCTCGCCTGGTAGACCCGCGGCTCGAAGACCACCTCCGGAGCCGGGTGCGCGGCAGGGCTCGGACAAGGCGCCTGGGAAGCCGTGGAGGGCCGGAGTGCTGGGGGTGTCTGGGGCGTCTCCGGTGCCTGCTCCGGTGCCTGCTCCGGCTCCGACGGGCCGAGTTCCGCGGCGATGCGTTCCCAGGTTTCGCGGGTGCGGCGGGACGTCGAGCAGAGCACCACGTCCGGGGCGCAGTGCCGCTGCCGCAGCCACCGGCCGGCCGCCGGGGCATCCCGACGGCCCCGGCCCGCGAGCGGACGCTCGTGATCGGGCACCCCCTCCGGCCAGGCGGATTTCGCGTGCCGCAGCACGATCAAGCGGGTGTGCGCACTACCGGGGACACTCAACGAAGAACCGCCCTCACGCCAGGGGAACCAACCTCAGGAGAACCGGCCCACGCCACAGAGCCGCTGCCGAGCCGGCGCTGCCCGCAGACTACCCGCTGGAGCGTGCGGGGCGGTCGGGTGGGCGCGCCCGCGCGCCAGGCGGCGCACGCGGCAGGGTCGGTGCGCCAACCGGGCGGTCATGGCCGAGACGTGACGTGTTGTGGTGCGTACCTGGGACGGTGAGCCGGCACGCTCAATGTGCCACCAGGCCAGGTAAGTTGGCGCAAATTGACGGCCCATCAGAGGGGATCGTCCGTGAACACTCCAGTACCTCGGTGGTTCGGCCTAGGCGTCCAGTTCGATGTCGCAGAGGGGGACGGCCTGGCAGCTGAGGATCTGGTCCTCGGGCAGGTCGTCGGCGGGGGCGACGAGGTGGGCGACCTGGCCGTTGAGGAGGGGGACGGCGCAGCTTTCGCACTGGCCGAGTCGGCAGCCGTTGGGGAGGGTGAGCCCCGCCTTCTCGCCGAGTTCGAGCAGGGTGCCGTCCCCGCTGGTCCAGGTCAACTCGCGCTGCGAGCGGGCGAAACGGACGGTTGCGGTGGCGTTCGGGGGGAGTCCGACGGCGCGTGGGGTGGCGTGGAACCGTTCGGCGAAGATGTCGAACTTCGGCACGCCGCGCGCCGTCAGTCCGTCGGTCAGCGCGTCGATCATGTCCTGCGGGCCGCAGAGGTAGAAGCGGGCGCGGCGGCGGACGAGTGCGGGGTCGATGTGGTGCGCGGCGATGCGGCCGGTGGCGGTGTAGTGCTCGCCGGGGCGGTCGGTGGCGTCGGGGCGGCTGTAGTGGTCGATCACCGTGAGTTGGGGGATGGACCGTTGCAGTTCCGCGATCCGGGTCGCATAGGCGTGGGTGCGGCGGTTGCGATTGCCGTAGTGCAGTACGACCTGGGGTACCGAACCGCCGTTGGCCGCCAGGGTTTCGAGGTAGCCGAGGAAGGGGGTGATGCCGACGCCGGCCGCGAGCAGGACCACCGGCTGGTCGTGGTCGGTGGGGATCGCGAAGCTGCCCGAGGGTGCGGTGACGAGTACCCGGGTGCCTGGGGCCAGGTCGCGGTGGACGAGGGGGGAGAGGGCGCCGCCGTCGACGCGGCGCACGGCCAGTCGGTAGGTCCCCGACGCGTCGTTGCCTGCCGGGCCGGTGAGGGAGTAGGCGCGGGTGGTGGGGTTGCCTGTCTGGGCCAGGGTGATGTGTTGCCCGGGGCGGAAGGCGGGGAGCGGCCCGCCGCCGACGGGCCGCAGCAGCAGTTCGCGGATGTCGTCGGTCACCGCATGGGTCGTGTCGACGATGAACTCCCGTGCCCCGCCCCATGATTGGGTGGGAACCCGCCGGAGGTCGCAGGCGGTGGAACGCAGCGGGACCGCGCCGCTGACCGGGTCGTGCGCGGTGTCGTCGATGAGGAGGTTGTAGTTCTGCTCGCCGTCGGCCAGGGGGTTGGAACCGGGCAGGGCGAGGTCGGGGGAGCTCTGCCACCAGCCGTAGTCGGCGAGCACGGTGTTGGGGTGCAGGCCGGGGTCGATGCGGGCGCGCATCCGGACGGTGGCGTTGCGGGTCCTGATTTCCACCAGGTCGTCGTGGCCGATGTCGCGGTCGGCCGCCACCTGTTCGCCGATCTCGACGAGGGGTTCGGGGTAGCGCTTGCGCAGGGAGGACAGGCCGCGCTGTTGACTGTGGCAGTAGTAGCCGTTCTTTGCGCAGGTCAGGGTCAGCGGGAAGGCGGGGTCGGTGGGCGGGTCGGTCGGCTCGGGCACGGGGGAGTAGCCGTGGTCGAGGAGGCGCTGCGAGTACAGCTCGACGCGCCTGGTGGGGGTGGCGAAGCCGGTCACCCGGCCGTCGTGCCCGGTCTCGGCGTACTTCCGGTACCGCATCGGTAGCGGCACGTCGATGCCGCCGGGTGCCTGGCGGAGCTGGTCCACGGTCAGGCCGAGGGGCCGGAGTTGGTGGTTCCAGGCGGCCTCGATGTCGCCGTCGAAGAACTCCGTGCCGAGGCCGAGCCGGCCCGCGAGGTCGAAGACCAACTCCAGCTCGGAGCGGGTTTCGCCGAGCGGATCGAGCATCCGGGGGCGTAGTTGTACGCGCTGTTGGGCCTGGTGGGAGCCCTCGAAGCCGGCGCGCAGCCCCTCCCTCTCCCAGGGCGTGCTGGCGGGCAGGAGGAGGTCCGCGAAGCGCGAGGTGGGGTTCTCGAACAGGTCGATGTGGACGCCGAATTCGAGTTGGCGCAGGGCCTGCGCGGTGCGTCGGGGGTCGGGTTGGGACAGCAGCATGTTGCCGCCGAAGGAGACGAGGGCCCGCACCGGGTAGGGGTCGCCGTCGATGATGGCCCGGCACAGGTCGCGCGAGGTGATCCAGCCGGATGCCGGCGGGCCGAGGGGACGTTCGGCCAGTCCCAGTGCCTTGGCCGCCTGCTCGGGGGCGAGCGGTCGGGCGGCGGCGGTGAGGGGCTGTTGCGGCAGGACGACGTTGCCGCCGGGGGCGTCGTAGCTGCCGGTGAGCGCGTACAGGGTGGCGATGGCGCGGTCGGTCTGGGTGGCGTCTGCGTGTTGGCCGACGCCGGTCCAGGTGCCGTAGCTGACGGACCGGGCGGTGGCCAGGTCGTCGGCGAAGGCGGTGAGGGCGTCGGCGTCAACTCCCGTTACGTCGACGGTGCGTTGGAGCGGCCAGGCGGCCACGGCGTCGAGATACCGTTGGAAGGCGGGCCGGCAGGTGAGCGTCCCGGAGCGGGTGTGGACGCGGTAGCTGCCGCGCAGCGCGAAGCGGTCCGGTGCGGTGGCGGCGAACGCCGTGTCGTAGATCTCGGGGCCGCGGCCGGCCTCGTCCCAGACGACGAAACCGGCCTGGCCGGGGGCGAGTTCATCCGCGGTCAGGAAACGGCCGCTGTCCTCGCGTATCAGGAGCGGGCCGTTCGTCCAGGAGCGCAGGAAGTCCTGGTCGCCGCCGTGGCGGCGCAGGACGAGGTCGGCGAGCCCGAGCGCGAGGGCGGCGTCGGTGCCTGGCCTGACCCGCAGCCAGTGGTCGGCCTGCATCGCGCTGGTGGTCCGGCGGGGGTCGATGACGGCGAGTCGGGCCCCGCGGGCGCGCGCCTCGGCGAGGGCCGCCGAGCGCGCCAGCCAGGTCTTGGCCGGGTTGTGCCCCCAGAGCACCGTCAGGTCGGTGGCGGGGAAGTCGGGGGCGGGCTGGCCGGTGCCGAAGGTGAAGGCGTGCGCGAAGTCCTTGTGCCAGTTGCAGTTCTCGGTGGCGTAGCAGATGTTGGGGCTGCCGTAGAGATGGATGAAACGTTCCACCCACTCGATGGAGTCGCTCATCGGGGTGGCGCTGGGGGAGGTGACCGAGAACGCGACGCTCTCGGGTCCGGTGGTGTCCCGGAAGTACGCCAGGCGTTCGCCGATCTCCGCCATGGCCTCCTCCCAACTGATCTCCCGCCAGCGGGGGTCGGGGTCGCTGCGCGGTGTCGTGCGGCGCAGTGGGCGGGTCAGTCGGGCCGGGTTGCGGACGAGTTCGGGGGCGGCCCGGCCCTTGGGGCACAGCGCCGCGCCGGTGGGGTGGTCGGGGTCCGGGCGCACGCCCACCATCGCGCCCGACTCGATCTGGTAGATCGCGCCGCAACGGGACTTGCAGAGGGTGCAGTAGCCACGTGCCTCGGTCATGAGCGTCAGGTCTCCCGGTGTGGGTGGGGTTGATGGGCTCGCTTTCCTCCTCGACCTTCGGAGAATACCCCTAGGGGGTATATTGATCAAGGGGTGGGCGGCGAAGTCGTTGAGTCCTGGGAGTGTTGAGGGGCGAAGCCGCCAACCGTTAGGGTCGACTGCGACATCGCGTGCCGGTCGTCGACTGGGCGAGGCATGGAGGTGTCGGGACATGCCCTCGGAGGCATTCCTTGCCAGTCGACTTGAACCACACGATCGTCCACGCCCGGGACAACCGGGAGTCCGCCGCATTCTTCGCGGAGCTGTTGGACCTCGAAATCACCGAGGAATGGGGCCCGTTCATCGCGATCGGCCTCAACAACGGCATCACGCTGGACTTCGCCACCATCCCTGACGGCCAATTCGCCCCGCAGCACTACGCCTTCCTGGTCTCCGACGCGGAGTTCGACGCGGCCTACGCACGGATCAGGCAACGCGGCATCGAGCACTACGCCGACCCGCATCGACGACGGCCCAACGAGATCAACCGCAACGACGACGGCCGGCGGGTGTACTTCCTGGACCCGGCCGGGCACTTCATGGAGCTGATGACTGTGTGCGTCGAGAAGTAGTGCCTGGGCATGGCCGCGTCTCCGGGTGGGGCCTGGCGCCAAGGTCGCAGGGCCCCACCCCGTTGATCGAAGCCCTCCTCGACGCTTGCAGGGGAGACGGAGGGCTTCGCCTCTGCGCGAGACGTTGCGGGCGAGGCGCCGACAGGGCGTCGTAAGTACGTGCGTAGCTCCTCAACTCCCCAACTCTCCAGTTCCTCGGGTCATGTCCTTGTGGCATGGCCCGAGGTTGCCTGTCCCAGCTGTCTGGCAACGCAACTCCTCGTGGTCGCGCGGAAATTGAGTGGCCCGGGGGCTCCGGTGCGGGAGAAGGTGCGTTCGGCGTATGGCTATGGGGGCCGGCGGCTGCTGTGGGTGGCCCCCGCAAGGAGAGGAGCGTGGGGACTGTGACGACGGGAGCGGCGGTGGCGGTGGGCAGTGGCGTGCGCGTCAGGCTGGTGAAGGCGGGGCGGACGAAGGTGCAGTACCCCGCGACCGTCGTGAGCGACGACGGGACGCGTGCCGTGGTGCGGGCCCAATGGGCGAGGCCCACGGTCCGGGACTTCGGGTTCGTGCGGTTCGAGCCGGGCGACGTCTTCACCGAGCACTACTGGCGTGACCGTTGGTACGCGGTCAAGGAGGTGCGGGGCGCCGACGGCACGGTCAAGGGCTGGTACTGCGATGTGGTGCGCCCGGCGCGGATAGGGGCCGACGAGATCGAGGTCGAGGACCTGGACCTGGATCTGTGGCAGTCGGCCGACGGCGCGCGCGTGCTCCGGCTGGACGAGGACGAATTCGAGCAGAGCGGGATCGAGACGCGCGATCCGGCGGCGGCGGCCGAGGCACGGCGTGCCCTGGACACCCTCGAAGAGCTCGCCCGCGGTGGGAACTTGCGCACGCTGTGAGCTCGTGCTGCGAGCGTGCCTGGCGTGGGTTGTCGACCTGTTGACCGGCGCGTTCGGGCTGGTCATGGTGGCGAGTTGCCGGATCGGCGGGGTTGTGTCTGGGAGTGCGGTGGTGGGGCCGGTGTTGGGGCGTGGCCCGGTGCGATTGCCTGGGCGGCGGGGCGGGATCAGAGTGGGAGGGAGGCGGAAGATGTGGGCGCGTTCGTAGGGAGGCGCACCGCAATGACTGAGGCACTCTCCCGCCGGGAGCGTTTTCTCCTGGCACAGATCGAACAGGACCTGAGCGCGGAGGACGCCGCGCTGGACCGCCGCCTGACGACCATGCGTTGGGACGCTCCGGGGCCGCAGCCATCGACGGCCACCCGACTCGACAATGAACCGGGTGCCCGCTCGGTGTGCGCCATGTTCCGGGGCCTGTTGGCCAGGGCCGGCACGGCCGTCGCGGCGGCCGTGGTGTCGGTGTGCGCCTCGGTCTGGGGACTGGCGCTCGCCTGCCTGGCCCGGCTCGTCTGCCGGTGGTCGCGCCCCCGGAACGTACATGACTGGGGACCGGGCGACTGAACCCGGCAGCGGCGCACGAAGGCCGTGCGGTGCGCGATCGGTCGTGAGCGGTGGGTGTGGGGCGCGGTGCGCCCGGTCCGGCCCCCGCGCGGCCAGCGGAAGGGAGCGACATGGGGATGTTTCCGGCGCCGCCGTCGATCGAGGGGCTCACCGCGGTGGTCACGGGCGGCTCGCGCGGACTGGGGTTTCTCATGGCCCGGGAGCTGATGGCCCGCGGTTGCGATGTGGTGCTGTTCGCCCGCGACGGGGACGAGCTGCACCGGGCGGTCGGCCGGCTCACGCCGTCCACCGTGGGTTCCGTACGCGGCGCGGTCTGCGATGTGCGGGACAAGGCCGCGGTACGGGAGCGCATCGACGAGGTCGTCGACGGCAACGGGCGCCTGGACATCGTCGTCGCCAACGCCGGCATCATCCAGGTGGGGCCGGCCGACGCGCTCGGCACGGAGGGGTTCCACGACGCGATGGACGCGATCTTCAACGGCACGTTGAACACCGCGTTCGCCGCGCTTCCCCATCTGCGCAGCAGCCCGGCGGGCGGCAGGCTGGCGCTGATCGGTTCCGTGGGCGGGCTGCTGGCGGTGCCGCACCTGCTGCCGTACTCGTGCGCCAAGGCATCGGTGGCCGTCCTGGCCGAGGGGTTGCACGCGGAGGAGTCGCCGCACGGCGTTTCCGTGACCGGGATCCACCCCGGGTTGCTGCGGACCGGCTCGCATCTCCATGCCCAATTCGGTGGTGACCGGCGGCGCGAGTACGCCTGGTTCCAGGCACTGGCGGGTGCGCCGGTGCTGTCCATGAACGCGGAACACGCGGCGGAACGCATCGTGACGGCGGTGCAACGCCGGCGTCCGCGGATCGTCCTCAGTCCGTTGGCCAAACTGGGCGCGGTGGCCCACGGCCTGGCGCCGGCCACCACGACGCGGCTGACCACGGCGGCGGGCCGGTTGTTGCCCACCGGCGGTGGACCGGGAACGGCCGAGGGGATCGAGGTCCAGGCACAGGGCCAGGCGCCGGCACCTCGCCTGCGGGAGTGGTTGGGAGTGCTCAACGAACGGGCGGCCGACCGCTTCAACCAACGGGGGCGGCACGACGGCGCCTGAGCCCGTGGAAGTGCAACGCGGGGTGCCTGGCGGCCAGTTCGGCTTCGAGCCGGTGTGCGCCGTCGGTGGTGGGGAGCCAGGCCGTTACCAGGAGGTTGTGCGGCCCGGCGATGGTGGCGATGAATCGGATGCTGGGCGGGACGGCCAACGACGGCCAACACGCGGGCGACGGAGTCGAGTTCAGCGGGGCGTGGGGCGGACCTCGAAGCCGCTGAGCCGTTCCGGCTCCTCGTCGCGGATCTCCACGTGCGTCACCTCGGCGGCCGGCGGCCCCTGGTGCGCCCAGTCGACCATCCGCGCGACGCCCTCCTCGGCACCCTCGAAGACCGCCTCGACCTCCCCGCCGGGCAGGTTGCGCACCCATCCCGAGACGCCGCTCTCGGCGGCGGTTTGGCGGCAGGTGTCCCTGAAGAAGACTCCCTGCACCGTTCCGGACACGATCACGTGCTTCCTTAGCATGAGCAGGACTGTAAGGGAAGGGACGCGGCCGGGGGTTGATCTCCGGGCCCGGCGCGCCCCTGGGGCCGGTCCGATGGTTCAGGGTCGGACCGGCCCTACGCGATCGGCGGTCAGATGCGGTCGTCGGCCGGTGCGACGTGCTTGCGGTACGCCGCGTCGAGGTCGCGGACCTCCACGGAGGCGTGCACCGTCAGGCCCGTCGCGGCCGCGGTGTGGTGGCGCACCAGGTCGAGCGCCACCTCGCCGAGCGTGGCCTTGGCCTCGGCGGTGCGACCCGGCAGGATCGCGAAGTCCAGGTGGATCAGGGCTTGTTGGGGATCGTCGTGGGCGATGACGGCGTCGTCGACGCACCGGAAGCGGGTCTTGCAGCTCTCGACGGTGATGCCGTCGACGGTCTTCGCGGCGAGGGCGTGCAACTCGCGGGCGAAGCGTCGGCGGTCGAGGAACTCCCGTAGCGAGGCGTCGTAGTCGACGGTGATCTGCGGCATGTGGGGTCTCCTCCCCGGGGCGTGGGGCGTGGGGCGTGGGGCGTGGGGCGTGGGGCGCGTGGGGGCGTAGGGCGAACGGTGGTTCGGGACAGCAACGTTAATCGAGCGATCGGCCGCGGTCACTAGGGGCCTTGGTGGGGTGATGAGGCACGCCCGAGGGGCCTGGGTCCTGGGCCCTGGGTTGGGGTGTTACGCGGCGGACCCGTCCGTTCCGAGGCGTACGTTTCCGGTTCGTTTGTATTTCGCCCGTCTTCTCCCCCTGTCGCTTTGGCGTCCGGCAGGTTGCTGAAGAGCCCATGACATAGCGAGGGCGCCTCCGGGTGATCACCCTGGAAGGGCAACACCCCCGCACTGCACCGCCGTTGCGCCGCACCTGTCCGCAACTCGCCGCGTCCGCCCAGGAGGTCCGATGAAGTCCCTTCAGCTGCTCGGTATCGCGCTGCTCGGCCTCGCGCTGGCCACCGGCCCGACCGCCGGGCGAACGACCGCCCACGCCGGCCGAGGCGCCGAGGCCCCGGCCGCGCACCCGACCGCCGGCCAGTCGGGCGAGGACAGCGGCTGGGGCTGACGCCCCCGGACCGTGGCCTCCCCGACGGCCGCCGCGCGCCATCCGCCGTCCCCGCCGTCCCGCCTCATCCGCCGTCCCGGGCCATCTGCCGCCCTGAGCCATCCGTCGTCCCGAGCCATCCCGCACCATCGGAGGAAAGGTGTCTGAGAAAAGCCGGCTACCCCCGGCTCTCCAGTTATTCGTCGACGAACTCGCGCTCTGCGTGGCCACTTACGGGGACAAGGGGGCCGCCCTCCTGTGGACCGAGGCCGACGAACATCTCCTCCTGCTGTACCACGTATGGCTGTTGGGCCGCCTGTCGTCGATGCCTGGCCTGCCCGTGTCTGGCGCGCCCGTGTCTGACACGCCCGTGTCTGGCGTGCCCGTCTCTGACATGCCGGAGTCCAGCGGCCCGGTTGCCGCCGGTCCGGAGGCCGCGCCGCTCGCCGCCGCCCTCGGCCGGACCCTCGGCTGCTCCGTGCGGGCGTACTACCACGTACTGCCCGTGGGAGGGGCCAGCGAGCGGGTCGGCTTCGGCGACGACGAGGTGACCCTGAGCGTCGCCGAAGGTGCCTGCCGGATGCGCCTGTGGTCGCTCACGGGCACCGAGTGCGCGGCGCCGGACCTACGGTTGCGGGAGGGCGAGTCGCTCTTCGTGCCCGGCGGCCACGTCTACAAGGTGTCGGACGTGCACACCCCAACCGTCCTGCTGGTGCTCGTTCTTGGCGAGCAGGTCTGAGGATTTGGTGGGATTTGGCGGGATGGTGCCAAGGGGGCGGTGGCCTCAGACGGCGACGCCGTCGCGGACAGGCACCTCCGCCTTCGAGCCGCCCACTGCCTTGGTATCCGTTGCCTGGTCATCCGTTGCCTGGTGGTCCGTTGCCTGGGTGCCCGTCTCCGAGACGCCTGGCGGGGGCTCGTCGACCGACAGCAGCCCTCGGGTCGCTGCCGCCACCCCGGCCTGGAAGCGACTCTCCGCCCCCAACATCTGCATGATGTCGGCGATATGGCGGCGTACCGTCCGCAGCGACATGCCCAGCCGACGCGCGATCGTCTCGTCCTTCACCCCGGCCGCGAGCAGCCGCAGGATGGTCCGGTCGAGGTCCTTGGCGACGGACTCCAGCCCGTCCTCGGCGGCGTCGGAGAAGGGTTGGGCCAGTGCCCAGGACTGCTCGAAGAGGTTGCACAGGAAATGGACCACGGACGGCTGCCGGATCACCACCGCGCCCCAAGTGCCGCGGTGATCGGGCAGGAAGGCCAGCTTCCGGTCGAAGATGATGGCCCGGCCGAACAGTTGGTGTGCGGTGCGGTACTCCGCCCCCATCGCGCTGACCGTGGCCACGTATGCCTGGCTGGGGCTGTTGAAGCGGGCGGTGTGGTGGTACAGCGTGCGGATGGCGACCCCGCGCCGCAGCAGCTCGGTGTCCCGGGCCAGGGCTTCCTTGAGCACCTCGGGGCGTCGGGTGCCGCCTGGCTGGACGGTCAGCATCTCCTCCCGGCACTCGTCGGCGGCCCGGTTCAGCGCGGCCCGCACCTCGGTGGGGCCGGGGATCGTGGACAGGTCCGAGGGCGCGCTCCGCAACCCGTCGCCGTAGTACTCGGCGAGCCGGGCGAACTGGTCGTGCACGGTGCGCAGTTGGGTCTGTTGCCGGCGGATGGACTCCTTCAGCGGGCCGGTGACGACCGCCGCGACGAGCTGGGGATCGACGGCCCACAGTCGGCCGTCCTCGTCCGCGTCCGGCTGTACCAGTCCGAGCCGTTCCAACTTCTCGACGGCCCGGTGGATCTGCTCCTCGGGCAGCTCCTCCGCCTGCGCTACCTGGGCGGTCGCCAGGCAACCGTGCCGCGCCACCCACCGGTAGACGGCGACCTCCACGGCGTCGAGCCGATGCCCGGCGGCGAGCACGTCATCACCGGTCTGCTGGCTCATCCATAGCTCCTCTGCCGTTGTCCGGCGCAGGGGGAAGGAGCGCGCGATCGCCCCGCTCCTGCTCCCGCCCACCTCGTCCGTTACCGGACCTGCGCCCGGCCCCGCCGACGTGTCGTAAGGGGCGCCGGAACTTGACTATGCACAGTCCGGTACGAACCTGTCCAAGACACGTTCATCATCGGCCTCATAACCATTGGGCATGGCACCCCTACGTCCCCCCTAGATCCGCTCAACTTCCCCATTTTCCCCAACCTTCCCTATTCATCGTGCAGATGGGGAAGGTTAAGGTACTCTCATGAGTGATCGTTTCTACACCGTGGAGCAGGTGGCCTCCTGGTTGGAGCTGCATGTCCGCACCGTCCGGAACTACGTCCGCGACGGGCGGCTCCCCGCGGTCCGGATCGGCAAGCAGTACCGCATCGCCCACGAGGACCTGGAGACCTTCACCGGCCGCCCGGTCCCCGCGCCGGACGGCGCAACTGCCGGGCGGCCGCGCCACAGTGAGGCGTCGACCATCGTCGAGATCGAGGACATCGACCGCGACACGGTCGACCGCCTGAGCACGATGCTGATGGCCGCGGCCGCCGACCGGGGGCCGGGCTCCCGGTCGCTGCGGATCGAGACGGTCCATGACAGGGAACGGGCCCGGATGAAGGTCATCGTCCTCGGCGGACTGGCTGACACGGCCCGGCTATTGGAATGCATAGAGGGGGTGCTCGCGTCATGAGAACGCGCGCAGAGAAGAACGCAACGACGAGCCAACCGACGACAAGCCGACCAACGACAAGCCGACCAACGACAAGTCAACCGACGGCAAGCCAATCGACGACAAGTCAACCGGCGGCGACGCAACGGAAGGCAACGCCGTCGGCCGGGCCCTCGGGCGGCACGTCGGCGGGGGCGAGCGCCCTCTACGACTCCGAGGCCGGGGCGGCGGCGATCCTGGGCCGGTACCAAGAGGTGCTGGACGACTGGCCGGTGCCGGCGGAGCAGATGCGGGTGCCGACCAGGCACGGAGAGACCTTCGTCGTCGTCTCCGGGCCGGCGGACGCGCCGCCCGTCCTGCTGCTGCATGGCTCGGGGGCGAACGCCTCGATGTGGCGCGACGACATCGCCGCCTGGTCCAGGCACTTCCGCACCTACGCCGTGGACACCATCGGCGAGCCCGGCTACAGCGCCCCCACCCGCCTGCCCCTGGCCTCCGACGGCCATGCGGACTGGCTGGACGACGTGTTGACGGCCCTCGGCGTCGACCAGACGGCCGTGGTGGCGACGTCGCTCGGCGGATGGTTGGCGCTGGACTACGCGAACCGCCGCCCGGAGCGGGTGACGCGACTGGCACTGCTCTGCCCCGGCGGCGTCGGACGGCAGCGCATGGGCTGGCTGTTCAAGGCGCTGCTGCTACGGGCCCTCGGCCCGAAGGGCGTACGGCGGTCGGCACAGAAGGGAACGGGCCTGGAAGCCCCGGAGTTCGCACCCGTCCTCGACACCGTCGTCCTGACCTTCAGGCACTTCAAACCGCGCATGGAACGACTCCCGACCTTCACCGACGAGGAGTTGGGCCGGCTGACCATGCCGGTCCTGACGATCGTCGGCGGCCGCGACGCCCTCTTCGACTCGGCACGGACCGCCCGCCGGATGCGCGCCCACGTGCCCCACGCCCAAGTGCACCTCCTGCCCGAACACGGCCACGCCCTCCTCGGCCAGACCGCCACCGTCCTTGATTTCCTGCGCGGTCGACGAGCAGGGGACGCGCGCCCGTCACGAACTGACTGACACTGGGCAGCGCCCTGGGGCTCCGGCGGTTTGCCGGACCGCAGTCGGGGACATCTGCTGCGCATGGACCAGCCGCGCGCCAAGACCGCCGACGAGAACGCCGGTTGCCCGCTCGCGGGCGGCCGCGCGGTGCCGTCCCCGCCAACGCCCCGCGACAACGACGGTGGGGGAGAGGGCGGTGGCGACGCCCGCCGGGGTCGCCGCGCACTGCTCGCGGCGACCGTCGGCGGGGTCGTCGAGTCCTTCGACTGGACCCTCTACGCGGTACTGGCGCCGTTCTTCGCCGCGCAGGTGTTCCCCGGCGACGACCCGGTGGTCCAACTGCTCGGCGCCTACCTCGGCTTCGCCGTCGGCTTCATCGTCCGCCCGCTCGGCTCGTACCTGATGGGCCGGATCGCCGACGCCCACGGCCGCCGCTTCGGACTGACCATCAGCATGGCCGTGATCTCCGCGGCGAGCGTGCTGATCGCGGCCCTCCCGACGGCCGGGGCGATCGGCGCGGCGGCGCCGGTGCTCCTGGTGGCGCTGCGGCTCGTCCAGGGCCTGTCGATGGGCGGCGAGAACCCCAGCGCCGCCGCGTACGTCACCGAAACCGCGCCGCCCGCCCTGCGGTTCCGCTACAGCGCGCTGTCCTACTCCGGCGTCGTCGTCGGCAACATCCTCTCCTTCGGCGCGCTGACCCTGCTGCTGACCACCCTCGGCAACAACGGGGTGGCCGGCGGCGGTTGGCGGATCGGCTTCCTGGCGGCGGCCGCGCTCGGACTGCTCGCGCTGTGGATCCGGCGCGGGGCGCAGGAGAGCGCCGAGTTCACCGCGCACGCCGCCCACCGGCCCACCGGCCGCGAGCGGCGGACACTCCTGCGCGCCCACGCCCGCCACCTCCTCGCCGTCTTCCTGATCACCCTCGGCACGACGGTCGGCTACTACTTCGGCACCACCTACCTCCCCCACTACGCCGCCCAACTCGGCGTCGCCTCGGACACCGCCTCGGCCGCGGCCATGCTGCTGCCGCTGCTCGCGCTGATCGTCGCGATGGCCGGCGCCGGACAGCTCGCCGACCGGTTCGGTGCGCTGCCCACCCTGCGCACGGGACTGGCGCTACTCGCCCTGGACACCGTTCCGTTGATGACCGCGCTGGCCCACCGGACGCTGCCGATGTGGCTGGTGACCGTCGGCTATCTGCTGCTGATCGCGGCCCCCATCGGACTGGCGAACGTGCTCTTCGCCCGGCTGTTCCCGGTGCCGGTGCGCGTGGTGGCGATGGGCGTGCCGTTCACCCTGGCCACCGGCCTCTTCGGCGGGACCTTCCCGCTGCTGGCCCAGGCACTCGCCAACGCCGGCCGGCTCACCCTGGTGCCCTGGTGGGCGGCCGGCACCGCCGCCCTCTCCCTCCTCGGCACCTACCTCATCCGCCCCCCGACCTCCCCGACCCGCAAGGAGCATGCATGAACCTCCGCGACGACGCCCGCGCCCTCTCCGACGACCTGGTACGACTGCGCCGCAGCCTGCACCGCACCCCCGAGGTCGGCCTCGACCTGCCCCGCACCCAAGAGGCGGTACTCACCGAACTGGACGGTCTGCCCCTGGAGTTGACCCTCGGCGAGGGACTCAGCTCCATCACGGCGGTACTGCGCGGGGCGGCCCCCGGCCCCGTCGTCCTGCTCCGCGGCGACATGGACGCCCTGCCGGTCGCCGAACGCACCGGCCTGGACTTCGCCGCCGACAACGGGCGGATGCACGCCTGCGGCCACGACCTGCACACCACCATGCTCACCGGCGCCGCCACCCTCCTCTCCGCACACCGCGACCAGCTCGCCGGCGATGTGGTCTTCATGTTCCAACCAGGCGAGGAGGGTTTCGACGGCGCCCGACACATGCTTGCGGAGGGCCTGTTGGACGCGGCCGGTCGGCGGCCCGACGCGGCGTACGCCGTCCACGTGATGTCCGCCGGACTGCCCACCGGCGTCTTCGGGACCCGCGGCGGCCCGGCGCTGGCCGCGGCCGACGACCTGCGGGTGACCGTCCGGGGCGCCGGCGGCCATGGATCGATGCCACACCGCGCCAAGGACCCGGTACAGGCAGGCTGCGCCATGGTCACGGCCCTCCAGGCATGGATCACCCGCACCTTCGACGTCTTCGACCCGGTGATCCTGACCGTCGGCACCTTCCACGCCGGCACCCAACAGAACGTCATCCCGGACACCGCGGTCTTCGAGGCGACGGTCCGCAGCTTCTCGCCCGCCGCGCAGGCCCGGCTCAAGGACGGCACGGTGGAGGTCTGTCGGGGCATCGCCGCGGCCTACGGGGTGGAGGTGGACGCCGAGTTCAGCCACCTCTACCCGGTCACCGTCAACGACCACACCGAGGCCGAATTCGCGGCCCACACGGTCCGCGAGACTCTCGGTGAGGAGCGCTTCGCGCCCCTGCCGCGCCCCCTGCACGGCTCCGAGGACTTCTCCCGCGTCCTGGCCGAAATCCCCGGCGCCATGCTTACCCTCGGCGCCCCACCCGTCGGCGCCGATCCCGAAAACGCCCCCAACAACCACTCCCCGCGCGCCGAATTCGACGACACGGTCCTGGCCGACGGCACCGCCCTCTACGCAGAACTGGCCACCCGCAGGCTGACCCGCGCAACCGCGTAGCGGCCCACCACCTGGCTGGTGAGGGCTCCGGACCCCTGTTGTGGGGTCCGGAGCTTCTCTGCGACCGCTGCCTGCCGATGCCGTCAACGCCCGGTGTTCGGCGTCAGCACCTCGCACGGCAGCCACGTCCTCAGCACCTCAGGTACCGGAACCGTGCCGTCGGGCCGCTGGTGTTGTTCCAGGATGGCCGGCAGCAGGCGGCTCGTGGCGAGGCCCGAGGCGTTGAGGGTGTGGACGTAGGTCGACTTGCCCTGGCCGGGCAGGTAGCGGATGTTGCCGCGTCGGGCCTGGTAGTCGTGGGAGTCCGACACCGAGCTGACCTCGACGTACGTGCCGAGGCTCGGCAACCACACCTCGACGTCGAAGGTCCTCGCCATCGCACCGCTCATGTCCCCCGCCGCCAGGCGGCTGACCCGGTAGTGCAGGCCCAGCTCCGCGACCAGACGCTCGGCCTTGCCCAGGAGCTCGTCGTACGCGGCCGGTGCCTGGTCGGGCGTGGTGAACTGGAACATCTCGACCTTGTTGAACTGGTGCCCACGCAACGTCCCACGATCCGCGGCCCGGTGGGCGCCGGCCTCCTTGCGGTAGCTCGGCGTGTAGGCGAAGTACCGCTTGGGCAGCTCGGCCTCCGGCAGCGTCTCGTCCCGATGGAGGCTGGCCAAGGCGGTCTCCGCGGTCGGCAGCAGAAACCTCCCCGGGCCGCGTTCGTCGCCCTCCACGGTGAACACCTCATCGGCGAACTTCGGGAACTGCCCGGCCGCGTACCCCGCTTCGTACGTCAGGACGTGCGGCGGCAGCACGAACTCGTAGCCGTCGCGGACGTGCGCGTCGACGAAGTAGTTGAGCAGTGCCCACTCCAGCAGCGCGCCGTTGCCGCGGTAGATCCAGTACCCACTGCCCGCGAGCTTGGCGCCGCGCTGGTGATCCACGAGCCCCAGCCCGGCGGCGAGCTCGATGTGGTCCTTGGGCGGGAAGGCGAACTGAGGGGGCTGACCGACGGTACGGACGACTTCGTTGTTCTCCTTGCCACCGGCCGGCACGTCGTCGTCGGGAAGGTTGGGCAAGGGTTCCAAGAACGCCCGATGGGCCTCTTCCAGCCCGCGCAGCCGCTGCTCGGCCTCGCCCAACTGCCCGATGAGCAGCTTGGCTTGGGCGCGCAGGTCCTCGACGGCCTCACCGGCGCGCTGCCTACGAGCGATCTCGCCCGAGATCGCGTTCCGTTCGCCGCGCAGCCGCTCCACCTCACGGCGCACCTCACGCAACTCGTGGTCCAGGCGGAGGAAGGCATCGATGTCGAGATGGACGGCGCGTTTGGCCAATGCCGTGCGCACGTACTCGGGTCGCGTGCGGATCAGGGTGATGTCCAGCATCAGCTGGTTCTCCAATTCGACCAGGCCCGCTCTGCGGGCGTGATCCCTTGGGGGCGCGGGCGAGAAGGGGCAACTCGCGGTGCCACCGCGCCTTCGCCGCCAACAGTGTGGCGGCCTCGTTCACAACCCTGTGACGGGGGTCGGCCGGCGAGGCATCGGGTCACGCTGGGTGACCGTTCCTCCTCGCACTCGGGAGGGGATTCACTCCGGGACGCGAGGCCGCCGTCACAGCACCTGGCGGCTCTCTCGGCTCGCGGGATCCGGGTTACTTGTCTCCGTCATCGCGTTACAACCGAGAATAAGGGACTGCTTTCGCGAGGCGCCAGCAAATTTGTCGGCCCACGGTGTCCTAGCCCGCGGTACGGCCTCGGCGACGCCCGCTGACCAGGGGCTCGGGCCGTCCCGCAGCGCCCGACGGGACTGCGGTGGATCAAGGCACGGGGTTACGCAGCGCCCGTTCCCCGTAACTCTCTGAACGCCATCGTCTGGGCCGGGCGTCGCCCGCACCCGCTTGCGGACGTTCCCAGGGAAGGACTGCCTGAAGTCAACTCGGGGGCCCTTCGCGGTGAAAGGCCCCCGGGGGTGGATAGGTCAGTGAGCCTTGTCGTACGCCTCGCGAACGTCGGCCGGCACACGGCCACGCTCGGAGACCTCGTAACCTGCCTCCCGAGCCCAAGCGCGCACGGCCGCACTGTCATCGCGTCGGGCCGCGGCCTTCTGGCCCTTGCGGGACTTGCCGACCCGCCGTCCAGACCGGGTGAACGGTGCAAGCGCCTCCAGCAGCTGGTCGTAACTTTCGGGGGCCAGGTCAATTTCATATTCAACGCCGTCGAGGCCGAAGCGATGAGTGGCAGCCTCCGAGCTTTCCTCGCCCGTGAGGTCGTCCGTGATGATGGTTACTACTTTCTGAGCCATACAGAAACTATAGAAGACGTGGCAAGACGCTTTGACGCCTCCCTGCGCGGGTGGAGCGGAGGTGGCGTCATGACCGGGGTTCTGTAGTCGAGTTGGGGAGTGCCCGTCGGTCCGTAGGTGTCACAATGCGGCGCTTTATGCGGGTTGGCTCGGTGTGGAGTTCCCCTGTCGCTCTCCAAGCGGAGAGTTTGTTGCCAGAATTAATCATTTTTGGTCGTCGCGCCGAGCGTGCGGAGCACCGGCTGCGTCGATGCGTGGGCAACAGGGAGAAATACGGGCATGACGGCCTTCGCGGCAACCCTCGTCGGCCGGCGGACTCCCGGCCGTGGCACAACATCCAGTCACTGGCGGGTTTGTGACGGAGAGAAGTGAGAGAACTGAGAGGGCTGTGAGGACTGAGCGGGACGGTTCGGCGCCCCTTCCCGGTTCTGATAATCGCCATGCGCCGTGACTTCCGTGTGTCCTCGTCGTTGGCTGAATCATGAGGCGAACTACATGGCGCCGTCTTCTTACAACGGTGCTCGCATGTCCGTTGTCCCTTCTCCTGGCGGGGGCTGCCACGTCCGCCCCCGCCCACGCCGGCAGCAAGCCATCCGGTGAAACCCGCCAAGGCGGATACGCGGCCCTGGGTGATTCGTTTGCCTCGGGCGTGGGTGCCGGTGCGTCCAGCGGTAATTGTCGCCGCGTTGCGAACGCCTACCCCGCGTTGTGGGCCGCCGCCCACCACGGTGAACCGTTCAACTTCGCCGCTTGTTCGGGCGCGAGGATCCACGACGTCATCACCTCCCAGCTCTCCGGCCTCAGCTCTCGCACGACATTGGTGAGCATCACGGTCGGCGGAAACGACATCGGCTTCACCGACGTGATGAAAACCTGCGTGACGAGCGGTGAGAGCGCCTGTCTGAAGAGCATCGCCCGCGCTGAGCGGACCATGGATCATGTCCTGCCGGGCGCGTACGACGGCCTGCTGCGGAGCGTCACGAAGGCGGCACCCCACGCCCGTGTGGTCGTGCTCGGCTATCCGCACCTGTACGCCGACCGGGCCTGCGCCGCCGGGATGGTGACACGGAGAAGCCAGTCGGCGGTCAACGCGGCGGCCGACCACCTCGACCGTGTCATCGCCGGTCGGGCCCGTGCGCACAAGGGCGCCGCCTTCGCCGACGTTCGGCCGGCGTTTGCCGGACACGGGGTCTGCTCCGCCGACTCCTGGATCAATCCGCCGTCACTGCTCAGCGTCGACGCGTCGTACCACCCCACCGCACAGGGCCAGCGCAAGGGCTATCTTCCCGCCCTGGGAACTGCGTCAAGGCCCTGACCTCCTGGCATTTCCTCGCCGCCGCGTTACCTCGCTGGCTCGACACCCTCTGGAGCCCGGCGTGCCACGGAAGTCGTTAGCCGATGGCGCGCCGCGCTCAACTCACCAATGAGGGCATTGAGTTGGCGATTGTCGCGCCCGTGTCGCCGCGCGCTCTGGGGAGGCCGATCAGAGCGGCGCGAGGCAACCTTTAGGCTCAGCAGGTGGCAACGAATGAGGTAAGTGGCGGAAGCGTCAGCAATGCTGTGCAGATCGGCACCCTTCGCGGGCAGCTCACCGTTGGTGACGTGCAGTCCCACGGCGATGTGTTTCAAAACTTCCTCCGTGGGGCCCAGGCCGTTCGCCAGTGCCTTCATGAGTGGTGGGCGCAGGTTGAGCAGGAGTGGACGCCCGACCGTGCTGCCGAGGTGCGGGAGATCTCGGGGGAGGCATATCGACTCTTGGATGTGTTGGGTGACTTGGCGCTGCAACAGGACCTGGAGGCTCCGCAAGCCGTCGTGAACGCGTCCGTCGATGTGGAGAGCGCCTTGCGGAAAGCCGCCGGGGAACTTGAGGGCATGTGTGGTGAGGGCGGGGCGTGGGGTACGGGCAGGCCGCTCGGGTATCCCGATGCGCTATTCCTGGACGACGTCTTCTGTGACTATGCGGGAACTGTGCGCGCGCATCGGGGGCTCGCGTGACGCTTTGAGGTGCTTGGGGGGTTGGCTCGGGAGAGCCAACCCGCCCGGAGAGTTCTGCACCAGTTGCATGTTTTTGCATGCAGCCCGGTGTGAATGAGACGCCAGAGTTCGCTAGCCGAAAAAGACGACCGCAGAAAGCCTCGCCCCGTCATGGCCCCGAACGGCGCGGCCCCGTCCGCTCGTTCACACATCGGGGTGCTTCGTCGCCACGTGGTAGTAGCCCGAGTGGAACACCAAAGGGGTGCCGCCGTCCGCCTCGTACTGCTCGACCTCGCCGAGGAAGACGATGTGGTCGCCGGCGTCGAGGCGTTGGACGGTGCGGCATTGGAAGCGGGCCACCGCGCCGTCCAAGAGCGGGGTGCCGGCGATGCCGGGGGTGGTGGGGGTGCCGCGGAACTTGTCGTCGGCCGGGGTGGCGAACTGGCGGGAGAGGTGGTGCTGGTCGGCGGCCAGTACGTGGACGGCGAAGTGCGAGGCATCGGTGAAGTCCGGGAGGCTCGGGCTGTTCTTGCCGGGGCACCACAGGACGAGGGGTGGGTCCAGGGAGACGGAGGTGAAGGAGTTCGCGGTCATGCCGACGTTGCGGCCGTCGGGGGCGCGGGCCGTCACCACGGTCACGCCGGTGGCGTACTGGCCCAGTGCGCGGCGCAGTTCGCGGCCGTCGAAGCGGGCGGCGTGCTGGGCGCGCTTCTCGGCGAGGAAGCGGTGGGCCTCGGCTTCCTCGAACCACCAGCGGTAGAGGGTGCGCGGATCGTCGAAGCCGGCGGCGAGGGCGCTTGCGACCGAGGGGATTTCGGCCGCGGCCGTCAGAAGTTCGCGGTGGTGGGGGCTCAGGTCGGCCAGGAGGGAGTTGGTCCAGCCGACGGCCCATTGGGCCCAGCCGCGCCAGAAGTTGTCGAAGGTGCGCTGCATCCACTGCGGGGTGAAATCGGCGGTGCCATGGCGGAGGATGCTGTCGAGGTAGTGGGTCGCTGCCTGGGCCGCGTTGTTGGAACCCTGACCGGTGATCGGGTCGTTGAGGACGACGGCGTCGGCCATGCCGAGGACGTGCCGGCCGGAGGCCAGCCGAGCGACGGGGTGCCGGACGGTCGGAGTGATCCGGCCGCGCAACACACCGCCCGCGTCGGTGAGTTGGGCGTCCCGGTAGCGCCCGTACTCGTCGGGGAAGAACCGGTGGAGGAGCTCCAGGGAGCGGGTGAGGTGGCCCTGGGGTGTGCGGATGTCGTCCCAACAGTCCATCGGGCCGCCGGGGACGCCCTCGAAGACCATGATGTCGCAGGGGCCGGTGGTGGTGAGGGCGGGGAAGGAGAAGTATTCGCCGACGCCGGGGATCAGGCGGTAGTGGACGGCGGCCTCCCCCTCCCGCGGCGCCGTTCCCGTGACGTACGTCAGGGCGAGCGCGCGGCGCGGCCGGTCGTACGGCGAGAGTTCGGAGTTGCGCGGGAAGAGCCGGCTCAGCTCGCCCTTGCCCGTGGAGACCACGACGAGATCGTGCGTGCGGGCGTACCACTCCAGGTCGTTGACGCCCGCCTCGTGCAGCACGATCTCGCCGCGGCCGCCGTCCGCGAACTGCTCTATCCAGGCAGCACACTTGACCCGCTGGTCGACGGAGTGGGCCGGCCCCTCCAGCGGTGCGTGCCAGGAGACGCCCGGAGTTCCGTGCGGGCCGATGAGCGAGAGCGCGACCCCGGAGATGTCCGGGGCCTGGTCCTCCCAGTGGTGCAGGCCGAGTTCGCGCTCGCTCTGCAACGCGGTGTCGAACATGCACTGACTGGACATGACCGGACCGCGACGGATCGCGTCGGGGTCGCGGTCGGTGACCAGGGTGACGTCATAGCCGTGCGCCTGGAGCCCCAGGGCGAGTTGGGCCCCCGCCTGCCCGGCCCCGACCACCGCGATCCTTCTCATGCCCAGCCGCCCCGCTCTCGCCGCGTCCCTCGCTGCGTCTCTCGCTCTGTCTGTCGTTACGTACGTATCACCGCCACGTACGCATCGCCGCCGCTCAGGCAGTGACCCCGGCCAGGTAGTTCTTCGCGGCGGTCGGGTCCATGAACCAGTGGAAGAAGTCGCGCGGGTCGTCGAAGCCGTTGACGAAGCGGGCGGCGATACGGGAGTTGGCGCTCGCCGCGGCGAAGAGCTCCAGGACGTGCTGGGGCGGGGCGCCGAGCATCGCGTTGGTCCAGGCGGTGGCGGACTGTGCGTTGTCCCAGAAGCGGCCGAAGGCCAGCTCCATGAACGCGGCGTCGTAGGGGCGCTCGCCGTGGTCGAGGATGGTGGCCAGGTAGGAGGCCGCGCACTTCGAGGCGTTGTTGGAACCCTGGCCGGTGATCGGGTCGTTGAGGACGACGACGTCGGCGAGGCCGAGCAGCTGGGCGCCGGAGGGCAGCGTGGCGACGGGCCTGCGGACGGTCGGTGCGAAGCGGCCCGCGAGGGTGCCGTTCCAGTCGGTGAGCGCGACATCGGTGCAGCGCTCGGCCTCCCACGGGACGTACGTCCGCAGCAGCTCCTGGAACTTCGCCAACTGCGCGTCCGGGGCGAGCCCGTCGAAGCAGTCGAGCGGGCCACCCGGGACCCCCTCGAAGAACATGATGTCGCAGGGGCCGCTGGTGGTGAGGCTGGGCATGGTGAAGTACTCGCCCAGGCCGGGGATGACGTTGAAGCTGACGCCGGGGCGGTCGGGCAGCGGTGCCATGCCGGTGACGTACGCCAGGGCCAGCGCGCGCTGCGGAGCGTCGTACGGGGAGCGCTCGGCGTCCCGCTCGAACAGCCCGGCGATCTCGCCCTTGCCGGCCGCGACGATCACCAGCTCGGACTCGGCGGCGTAGCGCTCCAGGTCCTCGACGCCGGCCTCGTGGATCTCCAGGCGGCCGCCGCGGCGCGCGAACTCGCCCATCCAGAGCGGCATCTTGACGCGCTGGTCGATGGAGTGGGCGGTGGCCTCAAGGCGGGCGTCGAAGGAGAGCGCCCGGCCGCCCTGGCCGTTGGCGATGTTCACGCCGAGCCCGGCGATCGACGGGCAGGCATCGCCCCAGAAGTCGAGGCCGAGATTACGCTCGTGGGCCAGCGCGGTGCCGAACATGGCCTGGCTGGACATGACCCGGCCCTCGCGGATCTGGTCGCCGGTGCGGTTGGAGACGAGGGTGACGTCGTAACCGTGGTCGATGAGGCCGATACCGAGCTGGAGGCCGGCCTGGCCAGCTCCGACGATGGTGATCTTGCGCATGAGGGGATCTCCGGAGGTCGGGGTGTGGGAATGCGGCTGCCCGCCGGAGGGGGGCCGGCGGGCAGCCGCGGGGAGCTGGGTCACCTAGGACCGGGGGATGGGTCCTAGGGCACCCGGCTGGCTAACGGGGGCTGACCGGCTCGGCGGGCCGGGATAGCGGTTGCCGGGAGGCCGAGGCGTGTGGGGGCGCGCCCCCGTCGGCTCTCGCCGGCCCGGTGGCGGACGGCACGCGTGGCGACCCGCCTGCGGCGTGCTGTCTGCTGGACGTGACATTGCCCGTGACATTGCCCGTGACGAGCGCAGCCCGGCCCGGCACTCCGTGCATCGTTGCTTCCCTGGTTTCTTCTCGGGCCCGCGGCGGTCGGTGATCAACCTTGGTATGGAAAGATCACCTCCGCTATCCGCAGCACGCGGGTTGCTGTCCCGATTGCGCATCTCGGCGGTGGAGGTTCCAGATGCCCGCTGAAGAGCCGCCCCTCGCAAACCACCAGCGGTTCCACACAACGGACATTTGGGAGGCCCGGGCCGAGGTCGGCCGCGCCTTCTGTCCGCATGACCTGCGCATCACGCAGCGCTCGGCAACGCTCGACGCCCGGATGCACGGCGCGCCCTTCGACCGGACAGGTCTGTACTACCTCGACTACGGAACCGAGGTCCGCATCACGCCGGGCGACCTGGAGAGCTTCTTCCTCGTCCAGATCCCGCTCGCCGGCTACGCCGAAATCACCTGCGGCCGCGAGGAGATCATTTCCTCCCCCGAACTCGCCTCCGTCCCCTCGCCGACCGGGAAACTGGACATGCGCTGGGGCGCCGGCAACCCGCAACTGATCGTGTGGTTCGACCGGCCGTCCCTGGAGTCGCACCTGGGCAGCCTGCTGGGCCGCACCGTGCGCCGCCCGATCCTCTTCTCACTCGGCATGAACCTCACCACCCCGGGCTCCCGCTCCTGGCTCAACATCGTCGACCTGATGCGCAGAGAGGCGGAGGGGCCCGAGGGCATGACGATGGCCAACCAACCCATCGTCACAAAACAGCTCGAATCCCTCCTCATGACCCAGCTGTTGATGGCCCAGCCCAACAACTACTCGCCGGCGCTCCTTGGTGAGCAACCAAACGTCGCCCCACCCACGGTCCGCCGCGCCATGGAAATCATCGAGGGTCACGCCGCCGAGCCGCTCACCGTCGCGGAGATCGCGGAATGCGTCGGTGTCGGCGTACGCGCCCTCCAGGAAGGCTTCCGCCGCCACCTCGACACCACCCCGCTCGCCTACCTCCGCGAGGTCCGCCTCGACCACATCCGCAAGGAACTCCTGGCCTCCGACCCAGGCACCACCACAGTCACCACCATCGCCTCCCGCTGGGGCTTCCTCCACCCGGGCCGCTTCTCCATCGCCTACCGCGAACGATTCGGGGAGCCCCCTTCGGAGACGTTGCGGAGGTAGGGGAGTGGGGTGTGACTGGGGCGGAGGACCGCCGGAGGTGCGTCCGGTACCGCCCCAGCCAACTCCTCCGCATCAGACCGGGAAATGCCGTTCCTCCCGCTCGCGGTTGCGAACACGCCCAGTTCTGGGAGCAGTTGCAGGCAAGAGGGCGCGCGCCGGCGTGGCTGAAGGCGAGGGAGGAGCGCCGGGTTCGATCATGTTTGTTGTTTCCCCATCTCGGTGACGCTGGCCGGAATGGCCCCGTGGGTGGGTGAGGGTGGTTGCGGCCTCCGTCCGAGCGTCAGAACCTCGCGGCGACGTGCCGGTTTGTCGCTGTTCTTCCCCGTTCTTCGCCGGTTTCGGATAACCGGGGACACCACGACCGCTTCGCCCGCGAGGCCGCCCGGAGCGCCGATCCCGGCAAGTCCCGGGAATACAAACCTGCGGAGGGGAGAGTCAGACATACTCGATCGCCACAGCGCGTCACCGCGGTAC
Organism: Streptomyces sp. NPDC057743; assembly: GCF_042798755.1. Taxonomy (NCBI): domain Bacteria; kingdom Bacillati; phylum Actinomycetota; class Actinomycetes; order Kitasatosporales; family Streptomycetaceae; genus Streptomyces; species Streptomyces sp. NPDC057743. Next base: position 170,875 of record NZ_JBHVJX010000005.1, on the reverse strand, counting down.
ACGGGAGGGAAGCCCAGGATGGATCTGTCGGTCATCGGAACGCGGTTGGGGGCGGCCGCACTCAAGCCGCTGGTGCAGAAGTTGCTGGCCGCGGACGTGCCGGGGGCCGGGATAGTGGAGCGTCCCATCCGGGTTTCGGGGTGGCTGTCCTACCGTGGCGAGAAGAAGAGTCTCAGTGAACAGGACTTGCTCAAGCTGGCGACGGAACTGGTGTGGCGGGCGGTCGAACCGTTGCCGGCGACCGATCGGCCGGCAGCGGACGAGGAGGCTGCCACGGCGCACGCCCTGGCTCTCACCCTGCATGCGCTCGGCGATCTCGACATGAATGACGTACAGGCCGTGGAGCTGGGGGAGGAAGAGTTCGCGCTGCGTCTTAAGGCGGCCGTACCTGCGAACACGTTCCTCTTCCTGTCGCAGGACGCTGTGATGTTGCACGACGCCGTGCTGCGTGTGGCTTGCCGGCACATTCTTCACTTCTTCACTCAGCGGTCCACGTTCGTGGCGCGCACGCTTGTGGAGCAGACACGACGCCAGGGGCGTATGCAGTCCGACGTTTCCACGTTGCTGCAGCGCGTTTCCAGTGTTGCCACCCAGGACGCGGAGTTCGAGACAAGGTACGCGCAACAACTCATCCGCCGGCACGGTGAGTTGACGATTTATGGGCTGGACCTGGGGCAGGCACGCGAGTGGCAGCTCGATGCCGCGTACATCTCTCTTGAGGCCGAGACCAGCCAGGGCCCAACGGTGCCCGTCCCCACCCAGCGCATCCTGGCGGGGCGGGACCGGGTGTTGCTGCGCGGCCTGGCGGGCTCTGGCAAGACAACCCTCCTGCAGTGGTTGGCTGTTTCCACCGTCCGTCAGGAGTTACCTGACGAGTTGGGTGCGTTGCGCGGACGTGTGCCGTTCGTGCTTCCGCTCCGTACCATCGCCCGTCAGGCGCTTCCGCGGCCAGCGGAGTTCCTGTCCTCGGTCGGCTTTCCCCTCACCGAGCCTCAGGGTTGGGCGGAACGTGTACTCACGGCCGGCCGCGGGCTCCTCCTGATCGACGGCGTGGACGAAGTCCCTCGCCACATGCGGGAGACCGCGCGGCAGTGGTTGCACCGGCTCATTGCGGCCTTCCCGAATAACCTGTGGCTGGTGACGACGCGGCCCTCCGCGGTGCAGGACGACTGGCTTCAGGCCGACACCTTCGCCGAACTGTCCTTGATGCCGATGTCGGAGGGAGACATCACCGCGTTCATCCGCCGGTGGCACGCCGCGGCAGGGCCCGGGGACGAATCGGCGGACGCCCTGCTGACGGCCGTCCGCACCAAACCCGACCTCGGGCACCTTGCTGTCAACCCACTGATGTGCGGTTTGCTGTGCGCCCTGCATCGCGAACGTCGCGGCTTCCTGCCCGAGGACCGCAAGGAACTCTACGACGCCGCCCTCGCCATGTTGCTGGAGCGCCGTGACCTTGAGCGGGGCATGCACCAGAGGGGCGACCTACGGATCGGGAGGGAACCTCAGATCGCGCTGCTGCAGCGCCTCGCACACTGGATGGTCCGCAACGACCGGTCGGAGATGGACAGGGAGGACGCGCGTGAAGTCCTGGCCGTGCACCTTCCGTCGATGACGCACATCGAAGCCGACGCGGAGACGGTCCTGCGCTATCTGCTCGACCGCAGTGGAGTGCTGCGGCAGCCCACCGCCGACACCATGGATTTCATTCACCGCACGTTCCAGGACTACCTGGCGGCCAAGGCCATCGTCGAGGCCCGTGACTTTCCCTGGCTTCAGGACAATGCCGAGAACTCCCAGTGGGAGGACGTCATCCGCATGGCAGTGGCCCACGGGCGACCGGACGAACGGGCCCGCATCCTGCGCGGGCTCGTTCCCGTCCTCACCGACGAGCAGCCCGACGAGGGAATGAGTCCGGGGCGGCCACAGATCAGGTTCCAGCGGGCGCGGATGGCTCCCTCCTCGGACAAGAACGGGCGGCGCAGGCTCCCTCTCCGCCGCGTCCTCCTCGCGCGATCGTGTCTGGACCACGCCCCCGAGGTGGATTCCGTACTCCAAGAGTCCATAATGTCGCTCACTCGTGGCCTTTTGCCGCCGAGCAATCTCACGGCGGCCCGCCGTCTGGCCGAGTACGGCGGGCCGAACGTCGTGTCGATGTTGCCCGGGCCGGAAGACCTCGACGAGGGCCAGGCCGAGGCGTGTGTCGTCACCGCCACCCGGCTGGTATCCAACGCCGCTATCGCCTACCTGGCGCTCTTCCGGAGGCACCCGTCGCTGGCCGTTCGTCGCCAACTGGCCTGGTCATGGCACCGTTTCGACTGCTCGACCTATGCCGAGGAGATCATCTCCCACCTTCCGGAGGACGGAGAGCTCTACTTCACCGCCGCGAGCGCCGAACACCTCAGTGCCCTGCGGGCGTTGGGCGGCCGTGCACGCATCCAGATTCTCGGCATGCACCACCCGCGCGACCTCGCGTCGCAGATTCCGGCGGAGCGCCTGACGCACCTGTGGCTGCGCGAGGGTTACACATCTGTCCTCCACGGCATGAACTGGCTCGCTTGCTTCCCCCACCTCCACACCCTCGTCCTCCCGAGGCCCCCGCACCCGCTCGACGCCCACACCATCCCGTGTTCCGTGAAGATCGTCATTGCAGAGAGGAACGAATCCCAGCTCTTGGGGCCGGGAAAGATCACCGACTAGGCTCCGGCTACACCTACGACGCCCAGGGCAACCCCGTCTCGGTCACCGACCCCACCGGCGCGACGACCCACTACGCCTACGACCCGGCGGGCCGCCTCGCCGTGGTCACCGATGCCGAGGGCGGGTCCTGGCGGATCGGCCACGACGCGGCGGGCTACCCGCTGTCCGTCACCGACCCCGGCCGGCGCAACGGCGAAGACGCGGTGGATGCCCAGCGGTCAACTCGCCACTGTCACGGATCCGTTGGGCCGGCAGATCACGCACCGGCGGGACACCCGCGGCCGCATCACCGAGACCGTCGACCCGCAGGGCGGCATCACCCGCTCCGCCTACGACGCGAACGGCCGCCGCATCGCGGTCACCACCCCGGTCGGCCTGACCAGCCGCACCGAGTACGACCCCGCGGGCCGGGTGATCGCCACGGTCGACCCCCGTGGCTGGATCACCCGCTCCGCATACAACGCCCGGGGCGAGTTGACGGCCCAGACCAGTCCGAGCGGGGTGACCACGCGCCGTCGTTACGACGCGGCGGGCAACGTCAACAACCGAGCGGAAGCCTGTGCACCGAGGCTCGGCTCCGATGGGGTCCAGATGCCGGGCACGGATGACCACGAACCCTGCTCTTCTCGTCCCCGCACGGCCGGCGGCAGCGTGACCACGAGCCCTGGGTGCTTGCGCGCACCCGTTGGGCGGGTCAGGGTGACAGGGGTTGAGGTGGGTCCGATTTTTCTTGTGCGTCCGCATTCGTGGAGGAGTCCTGCATGGCGGAGTTTGAGCAGTGGGACATTGTTTCCGGGGTGGGGCTGACCGCGCTGGGGGTGGCCGCGGGGCGGGCGTTGGAGAGCGAGCGGGACGATCGGCTGGTGAGCGATCCGTATGCCGGACAGTTCGTGGCGGCGGCGGAGGAGACGCCGGTGCCGGTGCCGCGGCGGGTCGGTGAGCTGGCCCAACTGCCCGAGCGCGCACGTGAGATGTGGGTCTCGTCGGCGGCGTATGTGGGCGTGCGGTCGCGGTTCTTCGATCGGTTCTTGATGGGGGCGGTGGCTGGGGGGATCGCGCAGGTGGTGGTGCCGGCCGCGGGGTTGGATGCGCGGGCGTTCCGGTTGGACTGGCCGGCGGGGGTGGAGTTGTTCGAGATCGATCAGGTGCGGGTGTTGGAGTTCAAGGAGGGGGTGTTGGGTCGGCTCGGGGCGCGCCCCAGGTGTGGTCGGCATGTCGTTCCGGTTGACCTGCGGGGTGACTGGCCGGCGGCGTTGCGGGGTGCCGGGTTCGATCCGGGGCGGGCGACCGTGTGGTTGGCGGAGGGGTTGTTGCCGTTTTTGCCTGGGGAGGCGGAGCGGTTGTTCTTTGAGCGCATCGGTGCGTTGTCCGCGCCTGGTAGTCGGTTGGCTGCGGAGCATGTGGCGGCGAGTGTCCGACCGGTGGTGGAGGACCCGGAGTATCGCGTGGTGACGCGGCAACTCGGTGTTGATATCGCGGAGTTGTGGCACTTCGAGGGGAAGGGGGATCCCGATCGGCAGCTTGCTGCCGCGGGGTGGGAGGTTCGGGCGGTGCCGGTGCCCGAGGCCGCCGCGGGGTACGGGCGGGAGCTTCCCGGGATGATGGGGCGCACCGCGGTGCACGCCCGCTTCCTCACCGCCGAGCGGTAGCGATAGCCGGTAGGCGGTACCGGTTGCGGTGGTCGGGGTGAGGAAGCGTGGGTCGTGCCTTAGCGGTTAGGGGGTTAGGGTCTGTCCGACGGGTCATGGCCGGGGCCGGGGCGCCTGGCACGGCACCTCGCGGCGTTGCCGAACCGTCCCAATAGCTCCGCTATCAGGCCGCTTTGGCGCCTTGCGATGCACCGCACCAGACGCCCCGGCCTACCCGACCCTGACCCATCGGACAGACCCTAGACGCGGGCGCCGGTGTCCCGTGGGTCCCTGCGGCGGGCCGTAGGGCGGCGTGACCGTCGTGGTGCGGTGGTGTTGCCGTTGCCGTGTTGGGTGAGGGTGATGGCCAGTGGGGTGGCGGTGAAGAGTGACGAGTAGGTGCCGACGGTGATGCCGATCAGCAGGGCCAGGGCGAAGTCGGTGAGGGTGTCGCCGCCCAGCACGGCGAGTGCGGCGAGGATGAAGACGGCTCCCATGCCGGTGTTGACGGTGCGTGGCACGGTCTGGAGTACGGCGTGGTTGGCGAGGTCCGGGAACGGGGTGCCGCGGGTGGTGGTGCGTAGTTCGCGGATGCGGTCGAAGACCACGACGGTGTCGTTGACGGAGTAGCCGATCACGGTGAGGAGGGCGGCGAGGAAGACGACGTCGATGGGTTTGTCGAGCCAGGCGAAGACTCCGACGAGGACGAGCACGTCGTGTGCCATGGCGATGACGGCGGACAGGGCGAAGGCCCATTGGAAGCGCACCGCTAGGTATGCCAACTGTGCGGCCAGGGCCAGGCCGAGGGCGATGAGGGCGCCGCGGCGCAGTTCGTCGCCCAGGCTCGGGCCGATGAGCTCGTCTCGTGTCTTGTCTGCGCCGTTGCCGAGTTCGTTGACGATGCGGTCGGTGGTGGTGAGTTGGGCGGGCGTGAGGCGTTCGGTGCGTACCGTCAGGGAGCGGTCGCCGGAGGTGGTGACGTGGGCGCGGTCCAGGCCGGCGCTGCCGAGGGCGGTGCGGGCGTGTTCGGCGTCGACCGGGCGCGAGGTGGTGTACTCGATCATGCGGCCGCCGGTGAACTCCACGCCGTAGTCGAGGCCGCGGACGGCGATGCCGGAGGTGGCGAGCAGGACGGCGGCGCCGCTCAGCGCCAGCCAGCGGCGTCGGTGGCGCATGAGGTGGGGTTGGCGGTGGGTGAGCCAGGTGCGGATGCGGCCGAGGCCGGCCAGGCCGGTCAGTCGGGGGCGGCGTTGCACCGGGCCGCGGGCGACGGCGTATTCCGCGAGGACGCGGGTGATCAGTAGCGCGCTGACCATGGAGGCGGCCACCCCGATGCAGAGGGTGACGCCGAAGCCGCGCACCGGCCCGGAGGCGAAGGCGAAGAGCAGGCCCGCGGCGAGGAGGGTGGTGATGTTGGTGTCCGCGATGGCGCTGAGTGCGTTGCGGAAGCCGGCCGTTAGGGCGCTGCGGAGGGTGCGGGGGCGGGTGCCTGGGCCGGCCGCGTACTCCTCCCTGGCGCGCTCGAAGACCAGGACGTTGGCGTCCACGGCCATGCCGATGGCGAGTACGAATCCGGCGAGGCCGGGGAGGGTGAGGGTGGCGCCCAGGGCCAGCAGGGCGGCGTAGGAGATGAGTGCGTAGCAGGCGAGGGCGAGCGTGGCGAGGGCGCCGAGCAGGCGGTAGATGACGGTGAGGAAGAGGGCCGTCAGGGCGATGCCGATGGCTGCCGCGGTGGCGCTGGAGGCGATTGCCTGGGCGCCCAGGGTGGGGCCGACGGCGCGTTGTTCGACGAGGTCCACCGGTACCGGCAGTGCCCCGCCGTTGATGAGGAGCGCCAGTTCTTGGGCCGCGTGTTGGTCGAAGCCGCCGGTGATTTGGGTGTGGCCGCCGGTGATGCCGGTGCCGCAGGCTACGGACGGTTCGACGGACGGCGACGAGATGATCTTGTTGTCGAGGACGATGGCTGCGCGGCGTGCCGGGTCGTGTGGTGCGGCACAGGCTGTCTGGCCGGTCAGCCGGGCCCAGGCACGTTCACCGGTGCCGCGCAGTCCGAGGCCGACGGACCAGCCGCCGCCGCGTTCCGCGTCGAACTCGGCCTCGGCGCGCTGCACTTCGGCTCCGGTGAGGGCGGCGGGACCGAGGCGTAGTGGGGTGCCTGATTCGTCGGGGAGGAGGACGGTGTTGGGGTCGGTGGTGCGGTCGCCGTCGGCGGGCTTGGTGCCGTTGGGGGCGGTGCCCAGGACCGGGTGGATGGTGAGTTGGGCGGTGCGGCCGAGGACCTCGGCGGCCTCGTCGGGGTCGTGGACGCCGGGCAGTTCCACGACGATGCGGTGGTCGCCGGCGCGGGTGAGGTGGGGTTCGCTGACGCCGAGGGCGTCGACGCGTCGGCGGAGCACTTCCAGGGTGCGGTCGGTGGCGTCGCGATCAGCGGTTGCGGTGGGGGAGTCCCGGGTTTCCAGGACGAGTTGGGTTCCGCCGCGCAGATCGAGACCGAGCCGGATGGGTTGGGTCAGCGCGAGGAAGGTGGACAGGGCAAGGATCGCGAGCGCGAGGAGCGCCCGCACCCTTGTGGCGCGGGTCAAGGTGCCTCCAGCAGGCATGCGCGGGCCGCGGGTGCGGCCCGGTGGGATGGGTGGATGAGGGGGCTGGAGGCGGGGGCGGGGCGCGGTCGCGGCACCGGCCGGCGTAGTTGGGGGAGTCGGGGGCGGTGGTTGTGGGCGGGGCGGACAGTCGCGCGTGGCGCGGTGGGCCCGTCGAGCGGTTTGCCGGGAGGGTGGCCGCTGCCGGTGCGGGGAGGGGGAGAGGACGGGGTGTCGGGACGGTGAGGCGGGGGAGATCGTGCGGGTGCCCCGCGGCGTCGTCGGAGGCGGCGGGGCGCGCACAGGCCGTCGGGCCGGACGGTGCCACAGTGGCGGTCGCCGTGGCGGGCGATGTCGCGTGGGTGGTCGTCGTGCCGGGCACCGCCGCGTTGGCGGTTGCCGTGGCGATTCCCGTGAGCCCGGGGACGAGCAGGGCGATGGTGGTGAGGAGGGCGAGCAGCGCGGAGCGGCCTCGCCGAGCCATGTGAGCAGACACAGTACGCAAACCCTCCCTTACCGACACTGTGCCATGGCGGCGCTCCCGATGCTCGCCAGCGGTCGCGCGTTACGCACGTCAGCGGCGCTGTCGCGGCCTCCTCCTCCGGGTGGCCCGACGCTGTAGGGCAACGCGCTTTCCGGTCAACGGACTAAGCTGGCGGGGAAGTTGAACGATCGGTCGGTAGTGGACGGAAGGTGGCCGAAACATGGCGGTGCCGGAGGACTGGATGGGGGCGCGGCCGCAGGAGCCGGTCGAGCTGCACACGGATCGGCCGCATGCCGCCCGGGTCTACGACGTGTTGCTCGGCGGCAAGACCAACTACCCGGCGGACCGGGAGGCGGCCGAGCGCACGCTCGCGGCGCTGCCGTTCGCGGCCACCATCGCCCGTCAGAACCGTGGCTTCATGCACCGCGCGGTCCGTCACCTGTCCGCCGAGGCCGGTATCCAGCAGTTCCTGGACATCGGCACCGGCATCCCGACCCCGCCCAACCTCCACGAGATCGTCCAGGTGGGGGCGCCGGAGTCCCGCGTCGTCTACGCCGACAACGACCCGATCGTGCTGGCGCATTCGCGGGCGCTGCACACCAGTCACCCGCAGGGTCGAACCGCCTACATCCAGGCCGATCTCACCCGCCCCGGCGAGATCCTGCGGAACGAGACGCTGCAACGGACGCTGGACCTGAGCCAGCCGGTGGCCCTGACCCTGATCGCGGTGTTGCACTGGCTCCCGCCGGAGTGCGACCCGTATGCCGTCGTCGGGGAGTTGATGGACGCGTTCGCGCCGGGCAGCTATCTGGCGCTGACGTATGTCACCGGTGACTTCGAGCCGGAGGCGCTCCAGGAGGTCTCGGACAACTTCGAGTCCAGGGGTTCCCACGTCAACGCGCGGAGCAAGGGCGAGGTGCTGCGCTTCTTCGACGGCCTCGAACTGGTCGAGCCCGGCCTGACGTTGGTCCACCGTTGGCGTCCGGACCCGATGGAGTTGGGCGCGATCACCTGGTCCGATGCGGATGTTCCGCTGTATGCGGGGCTCGGCCGCAAGGGGTGAAGCGCTAGGGCGAGCAGAGCGAAGGGCCCTCATTCGCACGGGTGTTGCGGGTGGGGGCCCTTCGTCTGTGCCGTGGGGACGCTGTGCCGTTGGGTGCATCGAGCGCGTTGGGCGGGTCGGGCGCGTTGGGTGTGTCCGGCGGGTGGCGCGTCCGGTGGGTCAGTCCGCGGCCGGTAGCGCTGCCCATACGGCCTTGCCGTCGGCGGTCGGGGTGGTCCAACCCCACGAGGAACTCAGGCAGTCGATGATGTGCAGCCCGCGGCCGCTCTGGGCGAGGTGGTCGGGCTCCCGCAGTACCGGAACGTCCGGGCTGTGGTCGCAGACCGTACACAGGACGAGGTCCCGGCAGCGCAACAGGCCCAGCCAGAGCGGGTGCGGGACGGTGTCGCGGAGGTGCCCGGCGGGCTTGGTGAGTCCGTAGCGCAGGGCGTTGGTGAGCAGCTCCGTGACGACCAGGACGGCGTTGTCGACCACGGGCTTGAGGTTCCAGCCGCTGAGCGTGGTGTGGGTGAACCGGCGTGCCTCCGCGGCCGCTTGGCCGTCCGCCGCGAGCGCGCGGGCGGCGAGCCCGTCGGGGTGGCCGTCGGGGTGGCCGGTGCGGTCGTCGGTGAGCGGGAGGATGCCCGGTGCCTGCGCGAGCCAGTGGCCGAGGGGCAGGGTGGGGAACGGGGCGGCAGTCGATCCTGCCGGGCGGATGGTCATCACGAGCTCCGTGGCGCCTCTCAGACCTTCGTCACGAACGGTGATCCTGAACCACTATCCCTGGCCAGCGCTGGCGCTGCAAGTGCATCTGCAATTACATTCGAGACGAACGTAATTGCATCGGTAAGTGCAGCCGCACGTGCGGCAGTTCGTGATGCTGGATGAGAAGCCTGTACGGAGAGCGAGGGAGCAGCGGGATGCAGCAGTTCGACAACGGTGTGTCCGCGGACCTGATCGAGGGCGCGGTGTGGAGGAAGAGCAAGCGCAGCGCCCCCGGCGGCGACTGCGTGGAGGTCGCCAAGCTGGCCGACGGCGGCTTCGCCGTCCGCAACTCCCGTGACCCGCACGGGCCGGCGCTCATCTACACCCGTGCCGAGATGGTCGCGTTCGTCGGCGGCGCGAAGGACGGCGACTTCGACGCGATGGTGGCCTGAAGCGCCGCCTGAGGGCGGGCCCACCCGGGTGGGCCCGCCCCGCATGACCGCCCCAAGTGCCCCAGGGGCGTCATCTCACCCCTCATCTCACCCTTCCCGGCGGGAGGATGGCGCGATTCTGTACCTGACGGCCGGTAAGTGCGACACTTGGCGTATCAACACTGACGCTTACGGGAGTTGGGATGACCGCCATGATGCGGCCGGAGGGCGAGCTGTCGATAGCGCGCTATCTGCAGGAGCCCCAGGTGGGGCCCACTGCGGCGCGTATCGTGCTGGGCGCCCAACTCCGGCGGCTGCGTACCGCGGCCGGTATCTCGCGTGAGGATGCGGGCCGGACCATCCGTGGTTCGCACGCCAAGATCACCCGTCTTGAACGGGGCCAGGTCGGTTTCAAGAGACCGGATCTGGCCGATCTCCTCACGCTCTACAAGGTGCTGGACCCCGAGCGCCGCGCCGAGTTCTTCGAGCTCGCCGACCAGGCCAACTCGCCCGGCTGGTGGCACGAGTACAGCGACGTCCTGGAGGACTGGTTCGAGCTCCACCTCGGCCTGGAGGAAGCCGCCGCGCTGATCCGCACCTACCAGGTGCAGTTCCTGCCCGGACTCCTCCAGACCGAGGACTACGCCCAGGCCGTCACGCGCATCGGCTACCCCAACGCACCGCAGGAGAAGGTCGACCGCATGGTCGCGCTGCGGATGGAGCGCCAGAAGCTGCTCAACCGGCCCGAGGCCCCGCGACTGTGGGCGGTGGTCGACGAGGCCGTGCTGCGCCGCCCCTTCGGCGGCACCGAGGTGATGGCCGCCCAGTTGCAGCACCTCCTCAAGGCGGCGCAGATGCCCAACGTGACGCTCCAGATCGCCCCGTTCAGCGTCGGGGCGAACGCGGCGGCCGGCGCGCCCTTCAGCATCCTGCGCTTCTCCGAGCCGGAGCTGCCCGACAAGGTCTACCTGGAGCAGCTCACCAGCGCCCTGTATCTGGACAAGCAGGAGTCGATCGACCAGTACACGGCGGTGATGGACCGCCTGTGCACGGAGGCCAACACCCCGGAGGAGACCGGCGACTTCCTGAATGCGCTGATCGACCAGATGACGTGAGCTGGGCGCCGGGAGCCAGGTGATCTGAGATGGCGCGCCGCCCGTTACGGTCCCCAACGGGCGGCGTTGCATGGACGGTGATTTTCGGTCACGGACGGGCGGTGAGCACCAGCTTGCCCGTGACGCGGCCCGTTTCACCTTCCGCGTGCGCCTTCGCGGCCTCGCCGAGCGGGTACGTACCGGAGACGTGCGCGCGCAACTGACCGGACTCGACGAGCGCCGCGATCGCCGCCATGCCCGCCTGGTCGTGCTCCACGATCATGACCTTACTCCGCACGCCCAACTCCCGTGCGCGCTCCGGCACTTCGGCCACCTCGCCGGGCAGGATCGACACCATCATGCCGCCGGGCCGCAGCACCTCCAGGGAGCGCAGGGCGTTCTCGCCACCCAGTGCGTCGAGCACCACGTCAACGTCGGAGACCGCCTCGGTGAAGTCGACGGTGCGGTAGTCGATCACCTCGTCCGCGCCCAGACCCCGCACGAAGTCGTGCTTGGCGGCGCTGGCCGTGCCGATCACATACGCCCCCCGCGCCTTGGCGATCTGCACCGCGAGGTGCCCCACGCCCCCGGCCGCCGCGTGTACCAACACCCGCTGCCCCGGCTCCAGTTGAGCATTGTCGACCAGTGCCTGCCAGGCGGTCAGGGCCGCCAGCGGTAGCGCGCCGGCCTCGACGTGGCTCAGTGCGGCGGGCTTGGGCACGAAGGCGCGGGTGGGCCCGGTGACGTACTCGGCGTGCGAACCGGCGCCGTGCGGGTAGGGCAGCATGCCGAACACCTCGTCGCCGGGTTGGAAGAGCGTCACGCCGAGCCCGACGGCCTCGACGGTGCCCGACACGTCCCAGCCGAGCGTGAACGGGGGCTCGCCCAGGAAGATGCCGTGCCTGCGGTGCTTCCAGTCGGTGGGGTTGACCCCCGCCGCATGGACCGCGACGAGGATCTGGCCGACGCCCGGCTCGGGGCGCGCGGTCTCGACGAGCTCAAGGACGTCGACGTCGCCGAGGGCGTGCTGGCTGACGGCCTTCATCGTCCTGACGGCCTTCATCGTCGGGGCGGGGGTGGAGGTGGTGTTCTCAGTCATGTAGCCAGCCTGCCGGGGCGCCCCTGACCTGGGCAATGGCAAGATGGTCACTTTCTGATAGAATCGTGCCATGACTGTTGAGCGCCGCCCGCACCGCGTCGTCGTCCTCGCCCTCGACGGCGTCTACGCTTTCGAGCTGGGCATCCCCAACCGGATCTTCCCCCTGGTCCCCGGTGATGCGTACGAGGTCGTGACGTGCACGGTGAGCGACGACCGCACGGTGGCGACCAACGCCGACTTCACGATCACCGTCGAGCACGGGCCCCAGGCATTGGAAACCGCGGACACGGTCGTCATCCCGCCGTACGACCTCCGGCTCCTCACCCGCGAGCTGCCGGACCCGGTGCGCGACGCCCTCGCCCGGGTCAGGCCAGGCACCCGCATCGTCTCCATCTGCACCGGCGCCTTCGCGCTCGCCGCGGCCGGACTGCTCGACGGGCGGACGGCTACGACGCACTGGGCACTGGCAGACCTCTTCCGGCAGCTCTTCCCCCAAGTCGCCCTGGATCCCGAGGTGTTGTTCATCGACGACGGCGACATACTGACGTCGGCGGGCGCCGCCTCCGGCGTCGACGTGTGTCTGCACGTGGTGCGAAGCGACCACGGCAGCGCGGTTGCCAACCACGTTGCCAGGCACTGTGTCGTGCCGCCGTGGCGCGAGGGCGGACAGGCCCAGTACATCGAACAACCCATGCCACAGGAGGAGACCAGCAGCACCGCCGCCACCCGTGCCTGGATCCTGGCGAACCTCGACCGTCCCCTGGTCCTACGGGAGTTGGCGACGCACGCCGGGATGAGCCCGCGCACCTTCGCGCGACGCTTCCAGGAAGAGACCGGCACGAGCCCCGGCCGGTGGCTGATCCAGCAGCGCGTGCACCGGGCCAGGCACCTGCTCGAATCCAGCGACCTCTCGGTCGATCGCATCGCGGCAGAGGTCGGCTTCGCCACCGGCACGTCGCTGCGGCAACACCTACAGTCGGCGATCGGGGTTTCGCCGCAGGCATACCGCAGAACGTTCCGGACGGGGGCGGAAACTCGGGCGGCAGCCGGGGCGTAACGCCGGTCCGGGGCAGACTGTAGGCGGGTCATGGCGCACACTGTGACCCGGTTGCCCCTGGTGAACGCTCCACCGCAGAGGGGCAGTTGCCCATGGACCCAGGTTTACCTATCAGGAGGTTCCCCATGTCACCCCGTTCCGTTGCCGCATCGGCCGCATCGGCCGCATCGGCCGCATCGGCCGCATCGGCCGCATCGGCCGTGCCGGTCCGTCGGCGCATGCCGCCGCGCCAGCAGCACCGCCATCGCTTCGCACGCCGGCCGCGCCCCGCGGGGCAGCTGCGCGGCACGTGTAGGGCGGTCGCTCGATGAGGGCCGTCCTGGTGACCGGCGGCTCGCGGGGCATCGGTCGAGCCGTTGCGCTGGCGTTCGCCCGGGGCGGCGACCGGGTCGCGGTGCAGTACGCGGGCAACCGCGCGGACGCCGAGGAGACTCTGCGACAACTGCCCGGCGAGGACCACGTGCTGCTGCAGGCCGACCTCGGCGAACCGAACGCCGCCGAACAACTCGTCTCGCAGACGGTTGCCGCCCTGGGATCGATCGACGTCCTGGTCAACAACGCCGGTGTGGCGCCGACGGAAACCAACCGCCATCCGGTCGCCGACACACCGCTCGGTGACTGGCAGCGCGTGTGGCGACGCATGGTGGAGGTGAACCTGCTCGCCCCGGCCGACCTGTGCTGGGCGGTCGCCCACCACCTGATCGACCGTGGAGCAGGGGGCGCCATCGTCAACGTCGGCTCCCGCGGCGCGTTCCGGGGAGAGCCGGACTTCCCGGCCTACGGGACGACCAAGGCCGCCCTGCACGCGCTTGGCCAGTCACTGGCTGTCGCGCTGGCGCCGCACGGCATCGCGGTCACCTCCGTCGCGCCGGGGTTCGTGGCCACCGAGCGCCAGGCGGCCAAACTGGCCGGACCGGATGGTGAACGCCTGCGCGCGGAGAGCCCGTTCGGCAGGGTCGGCACACCGGACGAGGTCGCCGCCACCGTGCACTTCCTGGCCTCGCCCGCGGCGATGTGGGCATCGGGAACCATCGTGGACCTCAACGGCGCATCCCATCTGCGGACTTGACTTCTGCCTGGCAGATCCGGCGCGGCGGACGAGGCCGGTGCGCTTGATAGCGCCCGGCGGCGCCGGGCAGCGGCGTGCGTCTCGATGTCCGTGATGCGGGTGTTGCCAGTAATTCCAGTAATTCCAGTGATGCCAGTGACACCTGTGATGATGCCGTCCGGTGGCGTCTAGCCGCAGGTGTGGGGACGGTGTTCGGCGACCGAAGCGTGGCAGAGTACGGGTTCTGCCACGTCCTCGGTGTTGAAGACGAAGATGGCGCCCGATGCGGGGACGCGGATCGCGGACTGGTCAGCATCAGTCAGCGGCTCGTAGCTTTCCCAGGGGCACCCGGCCTCGCTCAGGGCCCGCAGGACTTCGCGGTACGTGGGGTACCCGGCGAACGTCTCCGACCGGCCAGGCTCCTGCGACGGCCATTCCATCGTGGTCCAGTCTGTCTGGACGACGATCGACTCGATTGCCTGGCAGTGGGCGTGACAGGTGGCGAACTCCAGGCAGCCGTAGGCGTACAGATACGGCAGCCCGTCGGCTCCGGCCGAGGAGCCGCAAGCCCACGGAGGTCCCAACACCTCGGTGACGTCCTTGAGTTGAGCCCCTACGCGGGCCGCTCCAATGCGCGCAGTCTGGGCGAAGGGCGTAAGGATGTCCAGAACGTGCATAAGGTGCAGGATTTCATGGTGATATCCGTCCGGTCCAATGCCGTGATGGCGGGCGCCTCCGGGCGCCTCGGAGGCGGTGCGTGGCGGTCTCCCGCCGTCGTCCCATACATGCAGGGGTAGCTCTTCGCCTCTATTGGACAATTGACCCATGGTCTTCTCCTCTCCCGTCCGGTTGTGGCTGCTTCCCAATGCCGCATTGCTCGCCGTGCTGACCCTCTGGGGCGTCCTTCGATACCCGCACCTGCCGAACCGCATACCTCGGCACATCGGCCTCGACGGAGTGGATGCCTGGACGGAGCGGTCCATCGGCAGCGCGTTTGTGTTGGTGTTCGTGTACCTCGGTGTGACGGTGCTGCTGACCGCCTGCGCCGAACTGACGTTGCGGGTGACGCCACAGGATGAACTGCCCAAGGACGCGGCATCGTTCGGCAACGGACTGGCCGGAGCCTCGCTCAACCGTCCCCGCACCCGTGCGTCGGCACTCCGCGCCGCCCGGGCCTTGCTGGTACTGAACGCCTCCCTGGGGATTTCACTCCTGGTTGGCTGCGGGGTGTTGTGGCGCTCCAGCGCCGATCAGGAGGTGTCTGCCTGGCTGTTCGCGGCGATGCTGCTGCCGCTGCTCGCAGGCACCGGTGTGACGGTGGCGGCCGCGCTGCACGATCGGCGCACGTCTGCGAACTGAACACACGGACGGACGGGGTTTTCCTTTCCCGGGTTATCGGTTGAACACGACACGACACGACACGACGCGACGCGACGCGATACGTACCTAACGCCGTGCTGCCCGCCGGGCTCGGTGTCGCCGTACCGCATCGCGGTTGGCGCACGCGTGGCAGCAGTAACGTTGCCGGCCGCCCCTCGTGAAGTCCGCGTACACGCGGCCGCATTCGGCCAGCGCGCAGCGGCCGAGGCGGTCCATGCCCCGCCCGGTCAGGTGCAGGGCCGTGCCCACGCTGACCACCGCCCGGACCACGGCGCCCAGGCCGAGGCCGTCGTCGCGGTAGTGGATATGCCAGCCCCCGTCGGCGTGGTCGGTCACGCGTGGGTGTGCGGAGGCGGAGGCCAGCAACGCGTTGAGCAGGGTGGCCCGTTGGGCATCGGTGCCGGCGTCGGCCACGGCCAGCCACCGCGGGATGAACTCCAGGACCTCCGCCAAGTCCCCCTCGCTCACCGGGCGGTCGATGGCCATCCCCGCCGCCAGGCAGCGCTCCGCGAGCTCCTCGGGAGTGCGCGGCGGTGTGGTCGCAAGCTGGACCATCAGTCGCACGGGATCTTCTCCGTAAGGGTTCTGCTGCATAAGAGCATTACAGCACCCTGGTGCGGTACGGCCCTTTGAGGAGGAGAAGGAGAAGGAGAACGGAATGGAGCAACCTCGAACGCAAGTCGGGACCCCGGACGCAACCCCAGTCGGGAACGCAGTTGGAGCCGCAACTGTTGGGCAACGGCCCCGTACACCCGTATCCGTGCTGGGACTCGGCGCGATGGGGCGGGAGTTGGCCCGCTGTCTGTTGGCGGCCGGCCATCCGACCACGGTGTGGAACCGCACGCCCGCCAGGGCCGAACCGCTCCTCGCCCGGGGCGCGTTACGCGCGCGGACGGTCGCCGACGCGGTGACCGCGAGCCCGTTGGTGATCGTGTGCGTACTGGACTGCGATGCCGTCCTTCGGATCCTGGAGCCGGTCGGGGCGGAGCTCTCCGGCCGGGTGTTGGCCAACCTCACCTCGGACACCCCCGAACGCAACCGCCAGGCAGCCGCGTGGGCGGCCGGGCACGGCATCGCGTACCTCAGCGGCGCCATGTTGGCGCCGCCCACCCTGCTCGGCAGGCCCGAAGCGACCATCCTCTACAGCGGTTCGCGCCGCGCCCACGAAGAGCACGAGGCCACGCTCAAGGTCCTGGCCGGCCGGGCGCCCTACCTCGGCCCGGACGCCGGAACCGCCACGGTCTACGACGTGGCGTTGCTCAGCCTCTACTACGCCGGCCTGGCCGGAATGGCCAACGCCTTCGCCCTGGCCGGTGCGCAGGGCGTTCCGGCCGAGGACCTCGCACCGCACCTCGACGTCATCCTGAGTCAGTTCCCCGCCATCGGGGCGCGCATGGCCGGGGACATCGACGCCAGGCACTACTCCAAGGACGCGGACGTCCTCGCGATCCACACCTCGGGCCTTGCCCACATCATCAAGACCTCCCAGGACCACGGGGTCAGCACGGACGTACTGCGCGCGGTCAAGGGCTTCGTGGACCGGGCGATCGCGGCGGGGTACGGCGACACGGAGTTCGCCAGCGTGGTGGAGGTGCTGCGGGGGAGGGCGGCGTCGGAGGGAGCGTCTATCGACGGGCCGTCAGACTGCCTGCCTGGTGGTCCAACTGACCGGTGACCGCTACGTGTTCGTCGGGCGCACGCCTTGGAAGTAGGTCAGCCAGGGACGGATATCGCCGTGGCCCACCAACTCGAATCCGGTGTCTGTGAGGAGGTCCCCGAGAAGGTCCACTCCGGAGTGCTCCATGGCGTGACCCGCCAACACGTGGACGAGGCTGCGGCCCAGGCGGCCCGTGGGGGGCCTGAATTCGGCGACGAGGAGGCGCCCGCCTGGCCGCAGCACGCGGTACATCTCGGCCAGGGCCACCGGGCGCAGCTCCTCCGGGAGGTGGTGCAGCATGAGGCTGTTGACCACGACATCCATCGAGGCGTCGGGCACGTCCAGCGACTCGGCGGTCCCTTCCTGGTACGCGACCGCGGCGGCGGTGATCCTCTGGTCGAGGCTCTTGCGGCGGGCGTAGGCGAGGACGGACGGCGAGGGGTCGATGCCGAGCATCGTCCCTTCCGCGCCGACCCGTTGGGCCATGGGCCGGGTCAGGCCGCCCGTGCCGCAGCCCACGTCGAGGGCGTGGTCGCCGGGCTGTGCGCCGCTCAGCGCGGCGAGTTGGGCGAAGGCGCGCCGCCGCCGGCCGGCGAAGCCGATGGCGCTGAACAGTTCGTAGGCGTGGGCCGGGCCGATGGTGACACCTGGGGTATCGGACCGCGGCGTGCCGTGCAGGAATCTTCCGAGGGCCATGCCTCTCACCTTGCAACTTAGTGACGGCTAAGAATGCAGCTAACTTAGTCGCGACTAAGAAAGCTCGCAAGCGGGGGCTGTCGGCCTGGGTGTGGCGGGTCTGGGGTCGGCGGGGATGGTGGCCCTCTGGCCACCGCAGCGCGCCGGCATGAGATGACGCTGTGTCAAGTTCCATCAAGCTGCGTCAACCGGTGCGGTGGCCGGAACCAGTCGCCGGATATCCGTTGGATGGGGTCTCGGTCGGCCTTGTAGGTTCCTGGCGTGACCGATGGCAGCAGCAAGGTGAGCGTGCGACGTGCGGACGCGGCGGACGCGGCGGTGATCGCGCGCATCCACAGGGACTCTCGGGCTGCGGCGATGCCGTACCTGCCGCCTCAGAAGCGCAGCCACGAGCAGGTGGCCCGATGGGTCGAGGACGTCCTGCTCAGGGAATGTCGCACCTGGGTTGCGGTACGCGGCCCGGAGGTTCTCGGGTACGCGGCCGTTGAGGGTGACATGCTCGAACACCTCTATCTGCGACCGGACTTCCGGCGCCAAGGCATCGGTACGCTGCTTCTCGACGAGGTCAAGCGGCACAACCCCGGTGGGGTGTCCCTGCACGTCTTCCAGCAGAACACCGAAGCTCGCGCGTTCTACCAGCATCACGGCTTCACTGTCCTCGACTCCAGCGACGGCAGCCGCAACATGGAGAACCTGCCTGACATGACCCTTCGTTGGGCGCCAGGCAGCACGCAGTGACCCGCGTTCCGCCTCGGAGATTGGGCGCTCGCCCTGACGGATGGGCGTCTGTCGAAAAGGTGGGGATAACCCCAGTGATCCCGTGGTGTCCCTCCTGGGACAATGATCGTGCAGCGGTACGCCGGACCGGGCGTTGCTGCATCGAGCGACCAGGAACGGGGACAGGGGACATGGCAGACCACGTCGCGTACGAGGCGGAGCCGCATGTAGGGACGCCGAGGCCGCGGGCCGAGGCGGAGCGTTGGCGGCCGACCGTGCTCGACCGCTTGTTGGCGCCCTGGCGTGGATTGGCCTTGCTGGGCCTGGGCGTGGCCTCCGCGGTGGTGTCCTGGCTGCTGCTGGTCTCGATGTGCCTGCTGTTCATCTGGCTCGGCTTCGCGCTGGTGCCCGAGGCGGCCCGCGCTCTGCGCGTCCTGGCGAACCGTCAACTCGAACTGGGCCGCCGGTGGTACGGCATGCCCGCGACCGCGCCGGGTGGCTCCAACGCCGCCCCGTCCACCTCGCGTTCCACCCCGCCGTTCGTGCGGCGCGTCCTGTCCGTGCTCCGCAGCCCGGCCACCTGGTGCGACCTGGGCTGGGCCCAACTCGCCGTCACCTTCCTCGGGTTCCTCGCGCTGCTCCCCTTCACGCTGCTCGTCCATGGCGCGTTCGGCATCGCCCTGCCGTACCTCTGGGATTCCGTGGCCCCCGCCTTCGACGGAAGCTGGTTCGTGTTCGTTCCGTTGAGCAGTCACACCACGCACCTCGCAGCCGGGGTGGGAGTGGCGGAGATCCTCCTCGGCCTGTGGGCGGGGCCGTACATCCTGCGTGCCCAGACCCGTCTCTCGCAGACCCTGCTCTGCCCGTCGGGCACACGGCAGTGATCCGTGCCGGGAGCGGTCTCATCATCCGTCGGCCGGGCCGTTCGTGCCCCTGTAGTCACCGCGCCTGACCATTGCTTGGGCTGCTCCTCGGCTTGACCCTGACGCTAGCGTCAGGGTTTTAACGTCCCACCATGTTGAAGGAGATCGAGATGCGGATCGGAGAGCTGGCCGACCTCACCGGCGTCAGCCCCCGATCCCTGCGCTACTACGAGCAGCAGGGCCTGCTGGCCCCGCAGCGCGCGGACAACGGCTACCGCGCGTACGGCCCGTTGGATGCCGTACGGGTCGCGAACATCAAGGAGCTCCTGGGCGCGCCGCTGCGGCAATCCCCCTTCTTCTCCGAGGAGTTGAGTATGGCCACCGATCGGCTGGCCACGCGGCGATAGTCCGCCAACAGGCGCTGGTCCAGCGCGGGTTGACCACCTTCGAGCGCCCCCCTTGGCCCCGATGGCTGTCCCGCTGTGGGGTGGTTGTCGGGGGTCTTCGGTGTTCAAGATGCTTCTGCCCCCGCCACTCAGTGCGGCGGGGGCAGGAGGGGTGTGTGGTGAGGCTGGTCAGCCCTGCGACTTGGCGAAGGCGACGAGCCCTGCGAACGCCGAGGGGGTCAGCGTGAGCTGCGGGCCGTTCGGGTCCTTGCTGTCACGGACCAGGACCTCGCCCGTGGCCACTGCGTGCTCCGGCGCCCATTCGACGCAGGTGCCACCGTTGCCACCGCTGTAGGAGGACTTGATCCAGTTGAGGGGTTCGGTTGTCACGGGGTGCCCTTTCGTGCCTGCTCGATCATGGCAACGGAATCCGCTTGGGAGAGCGCTTCGGTCTGTAGCTGATGGTAGGCCCTCACCAGCGGCACCACGGAGGCGAGTTCGCGGTCTAGGTGTCCTTGAGTTTGCGACTCGACGTAGGAGACCACGGACCGGTCCGCCAGCGTGAGCAGGTGCACCACCCTGCGGAACGGCTGTCGCTCACCCATGGTGAACGGAGCCACCTGTAGCGACGTGTTCGGTTCCTCGGCGAACGCGATCAGACGGGCCAACTGGCGCTCCATGACTGCGGGGCCTCCGACCGGCCGTCGGATGCAGCTCTCGTCCAGTACCACAATCACCAATGGAGCCTGGGGGCGGACGAGCGCTGTTTGCCGCTCTATCAAGAAGTCCACCCGCTCTGCGGCCTGATCGGCAGTGAGATCCCCCCGCTGCACGTTGACGGCCTCCAGAGCTTCCGCGTACTCCCGTGTCTGAAGCGGGCCGGGGATTACGCCCATTTCAAAGAGTCGGATCTCCGCGGCCTGGCTCTCGTGCCTGAGGTACTCCGGGAACCCCTCCAACAGGCTGCCGTGCTTGATCTCGCGCCACTCGCGCTCGAACAAGTCGCCGGTCCCAAGAGCCTTGTCGGCGCCTACCGCAAACCGTTGAGTTGGTGGCCTCCGCCCAGTTTCGACGGCAGAGACATGCGCCCCGGTGCACCCGATACGCTCACCCAATTCGTCCTGCGTCCAGCCCCGTTCGTCTCGTAACCTGCGCAATCGTTCCCCGAAGCGGGCAGCGGGTGATGCTTCGGGGGCCAACTCCTTGCGGTTCACCATGGTCAGCCTCAACTCAGCAATCAGGTTTCCCTAGTTGATGGGTGCACCGACTGTAATCCACGCTGAGGCAACCCGGTAGCGGAATGGCTACTGAGAGCCAAGGAGGCATCCGTGCGTGCGACCCCCGAACCGGCCCGGCTGACGGTCGAAGGGCTGTGCAAGCGTCTTCACGACGCCCTCAAGGCCGCTGGCATCCTCGTTGACCCGCCCTTGATCGCCACCATCGGCACCCGCAGCGGTGAGTTGGTGGACGTGGTGGCCCCGCCCCTGTTCGACCTGGAGCAGGCGGAGTTGCTGTGCGAGATCGTCGAGGAGGGGCAGCAGTGAGCGGCAGTACCGAGGACGTGGGTAAGAAGAACGCCGAGAAGAACAGGCAGTCGTCGAAGACCACCGACAGCGGCAAGAACACGAAGCGGACGTGGTAGCGGTGGCCGACTACGTCCCTGATGAGTTCCGCGCCCAGGAAGAGCCCGTAACGCTGCGCGAACTCGCCGGGCTGAACCCGAGCCCCAACGCGGGCTGCAACAAGTGCGGGTCCTGGGCGGAGAAGCGTCAACAGGCGCGTGCCCGCAACGACTACGCGGCGGCTGCTGTTGCCAGCGAGGAGATGTGGCGACACCAGCTCAGGGCAAGGTGCTATGGCTGAGTCCAGAGAGCTTTGCGGCGAGCCGGAGGGCTACGTGCTGCCGGGCGTCACGTTCGTCCCCAAGGCCAAGGGAGCGCCCGTTGCTACGTGTCCGTTCCCGTGCCAGCTCTGCACGGAGAGGGGGCGGTATGAGCGAGCCGGAGCACAAGGTCAGCGGGTGTCCCAGGTGCGACGCTTAGGCACATGAGGCGCCGGTGGAGAAGCGAAACCAGCAGGAGGCAGAAGAGCGTGTTCTCTCGGCTGGCCTCGTAGTAGCGGCCTGTGTCGTTCTGCTGGGCTTGTGGGTTGGCGGGATGGTCCTGCTGTCCGGCATCAAGTGGTGAGAGGTGCGACACCGGCCCCGTCGTGCACTGCCCCGTGGTGGTGTGTGGCGGGGCTTCTCTATGCGCTGACCAGGGCAGACCCGTAGAATTCGTAGTCCGGCGTGTTCGGATCGGCGAGGACCGTCCACGGCACGGGGGCGACGTCGACGCAGACGGCGACCGGGTCCGGCCAAACGAGACCCCCGGCGGGGCCGACGTAGGTGGTCACGCCGGGACTGTAGGCACTCCAACCGAGCGCCTCCGCCCAGAACCGACCGACCGCCGAGGCGTCGAGGGCCTTGATGTTCACCTGAACTGGTCGCAGTGCCATGCCGACGATCCTATGCACCCGCTCCGCGATGCCCGCAGGCTTGGTTCGCTCGCGGCTGGCTTGTGAACCGAAGTCCCTTACGGCGTGGGCAAATTCGCAGTCCGCGACCGGGCTACGCCCTTGAGATGATCCGGAGTCATGACCAGGTTCTTTGTGCTGTTGTTCGCGTTGTCCCTGCCGTTCTGGATAGCCGGGGCCGTCTTCCAGGGGCCCGGCTTGCTGCCCATGGGCATGCCGGTGAGCGCCTTCCAGTTCGTCCTGCCGTTCGTCGTGGCGTCGGTTTGCAGTTGTCGGGAGGAAGGGTTGCGCGGGGTGGCGGCGCTGTTGAGGAGGGTGTTCTCCGTCCCCCGTCGTGGGCAGCGGGCCTGGTGGGTTCCCGTCGTCTTGCTGGTGCCTGCCACGATGCTGCTGTCGTACGGGTTGTTACCGCTGGCCGGTGTGCCGCTCGACGGGCCGCATGAGCCGCTCGCGGCGGTCCCCGTGCTCTTCGCCGTGTATGCCGTCGCCGCGCTCTGCGAGGAGGCGGGGTGGATGGGCTATGCCCTGAGGCCCCTGCAACACCGGTGGGGAGTTCTCGGGGGCGCTGTGGTCCTGGGGGTGGTGTGGGCGGTGTGGCACGTTGTGGGATATGCGCAGGGGGGCCGCGCCGTGGGGTGGATTGTGGGTCAGTGCCTGAGCACAGTGGCGCTTCGGGTTCTCATGGTCTGGCTGTTCCACCGCACTGGCCGAGCCGTGCTCACGGCGGTCGTCATCCACACCCTGATCAACGTCGCCCAGTCGGTGTCTCCCGGTTACCCCCAACGCCCCGCCGCTGCCGTTGCGTTCGGCCTCGTCACCGCCGCCACGGCCACGACCGTGGCCCTCGTGTGGAGCGCGCGGACGCCGATCGGCTCGCCGGGCGACCGCCCGTAAGCGCCCGGAGCCGGTGCGAAGAAGTAAGAAGAAGGAGAAGGGCCGGGCAGCTCCCCCGAGGTTGCCCGGCCCTTGGTGCTCAGGTTTGGGCCGCCGGTGAGGTGGTGAACCGGGGGCGGTACCCGAGCAGATAGAGGGCTAGCGCGAGCAGTTGGAGGACTGCGCCGACGAGGGGGAGGGCGAAGACGCCGAAGCCGGTGAGGAGGGCGCCGCCGCCGGCTCCGCCGATTGCCGTGCCCAGGTAGATCGCGCTGCTGTAGAGGGCCATGGCCTCGTTTCCGGAGTCGCCCGCGAGGGTCAGCAGGCGGAGTTGGGTGGGGGGATAGGCGCCCCAGGAGGTGATGGCCCAGGCGGCGCCGAGGGCGCAGAACAGTACGGCGGGGGTGTGTCCCCAGGCGATCGCGCCCGCGAAGGCGAACAGCACCAGGGAGCAGCCGGCGAACGCCGTGGTCATGGTGGGGCGCGGCCCATTGGAATCGGTGAACTTGCCGCCGATGAGCGGGCCGACGAGTCCGGCGACGCCGGCGACGGCGATGATGACGGCCAGTACGCCCGAGGTGGCGCCGGCGGCTTCCCGTGCTGCCGGGGCGATGTAGGTGTAGAACATCAGGCCGCCGCTGGTGGCGACCGCGGTGCCCAAGAGGCCGGCGACGAGGGGGAGTCGGGCGAGGCCGCCCAGTCGTTGTCCGGCGGAGGAGTCGGTCGCGGTGGCGGGGACCGAGGGGAGGAAGACCAGGGCGGCTGCGAGGACGAGGAGCGAGACGGCGCCCACGAAGGTGAAGGTGGCTCGCCAGCCGTAGGCGCCGCCGATCCAGGTGCCGACGGGTACTCCGGCGATGAGGGAGGCGGTGAGTCCGGCGGAGACGGCGGCCAGGGCTCGGCCTCTGCGCTCGGGTGGGGCCAGGGTGCCCGCGGCGGCCAGGGCGGCGGGCGTGGCGGTGCCGGCGGCCAGTGCCGCCAGGACGCGCCAGATCAGCAGCGGGCCGTAGGAAGAGGCGGTGGCGCAGAGGAAGTTGGCGAGGGCGAAGACCGCCAGGCCGGATGTGATGAGGGTCTTTCTCGGGAGTTTGCCTGTGGCGATGCCGAGGACGGGGGCGGAGAGGGCGTAGACGATGGAGAAGACGCTGACCAGTTGGCCGGCGACCGCCTCGCTGACCGCGAGCCCCTTGGCGGTTTCGGGGAGGATGCCGGCGACGACGTAGTCGCCGGTGCCGAAGACGAAGGTGCTGGCGAGCAGGACGATCAGCCAGGGCGGCATGGCGCCGGCCTTGGTCTGTGGTGCGGTGTTGCTCATTCCCACGGCAGCTTTCCGTAGACCAGTTCGGTGTCGATGGCGACGGCGGCGGTGGCGCCTTCGGCGGCGGCGAGGGCGACTTGGGGGGTGGCGATGGGGATCTCCGGGCGGCGGGCCATGTCTCCGACGGCGTAGACGCCGGGGATGGAGGTGCGGGCGAAGTTGTCGACCCGTACGGAGTCGTCGTCGAGGATCTCGCAGCCCAGCAGGCGGGGAAGGTCGCTGCGCTGTTGCGTGGGTGGTTTGAGGAAGAGGGCGCCGCGGTCCAGGGGTGGGCCGGAGGCGAAGGCGATGCGCTGGAGTTCGCTGCCCTTGCCCTCCAGGCGGGCGATGGGTTCGGGGCGGACCCGGACGTTGAGGGAGGCGAGCAACGCGCTCTGGTCGTCGGGGAGTTCGTCCTTGCCGTTGAGGCAGAGCACGACGTCGGGGCTCCAGCGCGTCAGGTGCGCGGCGAAGTAGGCGTCCTGGGGGCGCATGGCGAGGACGGCGAAGGGGCGGTCGCGGACCTCCCAGCCGTGGCAGTACGGGCAGTGCACGGCGGTGCGGCCCCAGAGGGGGCCCAGGCCCTCGATGTCGGGCAGGACGTCGACGACCCCGGTGGCCAGGACCAGGCGTCGGGCGCTCTCGGCGGTGCCGTCCGAGAGGCGGACGGTGTAGCCGCCTTCCTGGCTGATTGCCGCGACGGCCTCGGCGGGGCGGACCTCGACGGTCGGGTACGCCGCGAGTTCCCGCAGGCCGATGGCGCGTAAGTCCTCCGGTGGAGTGCCCTCGCGGCTGAGGAAGTTGTGCACCTCGTGCGCCGGTTCGTTCCTGCCCGGGCCGCCGTCCAGCAGGAGCACGGAGCGTCGGGAGCGGCCCAGGGTGAGGGCGGTCTGTAGCCCTCCCGGGCCGGCACCGATGACGATGGCATCCAGCACAGCAACCTCCAGTGTGCGCAGGCGCGGGTCGGTCGACCGCGGGGTCGACGTACTTAGTCGTGACTAAACTTAGTGACGGCTAAGTAGAGTGCGCAAGGAGGTTTCACTGGACGGAATGCCGGCGGGGAGCGGGTGCCGGCCCGGGGGAGCGGTCAGCTCGCGGGTGCGTAGTCGCCCGTGATCAGTACGGCCAGCTCCCGGCGGGAGTGCACGCCCAACTTGTGGTAGGCGCGCTGGAGATGGGATTCGACGGTCCGCCGGGACAGATGCAGCCGGGCGGCGACCGCCGCGGAGGAGAACCCCTCGCTGACCAGGCGGCCGATCTCCCATTCGCGTTGCGTGAGCCGCTGGAGGAGCTGCGCGGCTCGGCAGGCCCGCTCCTTGGCCGGTAGCACCGCGTCGGTCGCCGCTCGGTCGAGGGTGTGTGCGGTCTCCTCGATGTCGGCCGCGAGCCGGTGGAAGCCGAGTCGGTTCAACTCGGCCGCGCAGGAGGAGCGTTGCTCCGAGTCCGGGTCGGCCAGTGCGGCTGCGGTGCAGGACCAGGCCCTGATGACCGGGCCCTGGGCGAGCCGGGAGATCTCGGCCAGTGGCGCGGCCACCTGGGAGGCCACTCCCATCCGGGCGAGTTCGAGCAGTGCGGTGGCGCTCAGCAGCAGGGCGCCGGAGGCCCGGTTGAACGCGGCGGTGCGCCACAAGCGCTCCTGCGCGGCCTGGTGTTCGCCCTCGACGGCCGAGAGCCAGGCCCGGGCGATCTCCACGCTGGCCACGGGCGCCGTCGGCCAGGAGGCTTCGGGGCGCGCCAGGGTCCGCGCGGCGCCCTCCGCGTCGCCCGCGCCGAGTTGGGCGCGGGCCAGTCGTCCCAGGCAGCCGGCGACGATCTCCGGGCAGAACGCGGTGCCCAGTCGGCGCGGCAGCTCGAACGCTTCGAGCAGGGAGCGGACCGCGTTCTCGTGGTCGCCGAGGACCAGGCTCAGATGCCCTTCGGTGTGTGCCCACACCGCCCGGCTGAGGTCGGCGCCGTCGTCGGCCGCCCGGGCGTAGCCGGTCCGTACCAGCTCCACGGCGCGCTCCCGGTCGCCGGCGTAGCACAGTGCCAGCGCGAGCGAGGAGGTGTCGAGGCCGATGCGGTAGCGGTCAAAGTCCGCGTCGCGGCGGGGAGTTCGCTCGTCGAGGGCCAGGGCGTCCAACGGGCGGCCCGCGGTGTAGAGCGCGGTGATGCGGGCCCCGATGAGGGCTTCGCCCTGCTGTCGTTGGCCCTCGCCCTGCTGCTTCATCAGGTGCAACGCGAGGGTCACATCGCCGGTTTCGAGGTGGGAGAGGGCGCGCAACGCCACCGCCGATTCGCTCAGTGGGCTGGTGGGGCCGGTGTGGTGGGTGAGGTCGACGAGGGCGTTCTCCGCCTGGGCGGAGGCGCTGGCGCTGACGGTGAGCGGTGCGTCGTTGGTGGTCGCCCGGCTCGGTGACCGGGGTGTGGGGGCTTCGGTGCCGTCCTGGCCTGCGGGGTGGAGGCGTAGGGCGTAGTTCTTGGCGCGTTGGGGGTCTCCGGACCAGAAGGCGGCGGCGGTGGCGAGGTGGAGGAGTTCGCTCGATGCGTCGGCGGCGTCCACGCCCGCCTCGTGGGCCAGGTCGAGGGCGAGGTGGTGGCGGCCGCTGCGGGCGGCCGCCGCGGCCGCGCCGACGAGCATGTCGAGCGGGCGCTTGCTGCCGGCCTCCTGTTGCCATCGGGCGGCCCGGAGCAGGTCGGCCTCGGCGAGCAGTCCGGTGGAGGTGGCCGCGTCGGCGAGCCGGCCGTACGCCTCCCTGGCGGCCACCAGCGGCAGATCGTGTCGGAGCAGCATCCCCATGACGGGGTCATGCAGGGTCACCACCGGTTCCTCGGAGCCGCTGATCCGTAACAGGCCCGCGGCCTCGGCGTGCGCGATGTCCTCGGTGTCCACCAGGGCCTGAAGCCAGGAGAGCATCAGGTGGTTGTCCGCCAGGGCGACGAGTTCGGCGGCCTGGCGGGCCCTCGGGGAGCAGTGCGGCAGGCGCATCCGGGCCAGTTTGAGGAGCCGTGTGGACAGGGGGAGTTGAGGGGTGGCGAGGTGCCACAGGCCGCCGTCGGCGCGGGTCAGGGCGTTCTCGTCGTGGGCGGAGCGGATGAGTTCGCGCAGCCAGAGGGGGAGGCCGCCGGAGAGCCGGTGGAGCTCCATGGCGAGCGCGCCGTCAATGGGCCCTTCCAGCAAGGCGTGTGCCATCTCCGCAGTGGCCCCCGCGGCCAGCGGATGCAGCTCCACCCAGTGGGCGCCGTAGTCCTTCCACAGCGGTGCGAGGAGTTCCTCTTGGTCGCAGGTGCTCGGCATGGTCACCGCGATTCCGGCTTTTCCCTCCGCGGCGAGCAGGGTGAGCAGGGCGACGGACTCCGCATCGAGCAGATGCGCATCGTCAACTGCCAGCACGAGATGGCGTCCGGTCGGGCCGCTGGTGCCGAAGTGCCGGCGCATCTTCTGGAGAATTACCGGTACGGAGTTCTCCTCAATGCCTGGCGGGAATTCCCGTAACAGTGGCCCGAAAGGTACTTGCGTGAGGGTCGAGGTGCCACATATGTGCAGGGTGGGGTGACCTTCGGAGGCGAGAAAGCGAAGGCTTTCCTCCAGGGCCCGTGACCTGCCGACCCCCGGCCTTCCGGTGATAACCGCCAGGGGAGTTGACCGCTTGCGTACCGCCTGGACTACTTGGTCTATTTCCTCGGAACGTCCTATTGCCCAACATCGTTCGCGCATGGCGCGTATCTACCCGACTCCCTGTTCGGGGTAACCCGCACCGTCGGGCGCGACCGGGCCGCTCTCCGCGCCCGGGCGGGTCTCTTCGGGGTTGGGCGGATTCGCCGGGCTTGGCCGCGTTGTGGCCGGTAGGCGTGGTGCGCCGCAGCGCCGTCGGCCGGCGGGAGCCGCGGTCGTGGCCCGTAAAACGCTTACTTACTGAGGGCGTTCGGGAGCGTCGCCGTAGGCGTCGGCGGTGATTGCGTAAGCGAGTACGTACCGATTACGGACGACGATCCGATCCGGTCCGAGCTTAGGCTGCCGAGCAGGCGCCATAACCAGGATCGACCCAGGCGATCCCACCTCCCCCTTCATCTCTCCTCGTCGTCGGAGGAATGCGTGACCGACACCGGACTGCTGCCGTCCTTACTCGCCGAACTAGCGCAGCTGGGCATCAAGTTGCGGGTCGTCGAAGACCGGCAACTCGAAGTCAGCGCGCCCAAAGGCCGGATCTCCGCCGAACTGCGTACGCGGCTGGCACGGCACAAGGCCGAGCTGATTGACGAACTGCTGCGGACGGCGGCCACGGAGACGACTCCGGTGGAACTCCCCACCCTCACGCCCGATGCGGCCGGGGCCCGGGAACCCTTTCCACTCTCGGACCTGCAGACCTCATTCCTGATGGGCAGCCAGGACGGAATCGAATATCCGGTACGGCCGCACCAGTACATGGAAGTGGAATTCAATTCACTCGACCCGGCCCGCTTCGAGGCGGCGCTCAACCGCAGCCTGGCGCGGCAGCGGGACAACCTGGTGGTGCTCACCGAGGACGTACAGCTGCAGGCGGTACGGGAGTTCGTCCCCGTCGAGGTGAAGGTCCACGATCTGCGGGCTCGGTCCGGTCCGGAGATCGACGAGGCGATCGCCGGTATCCGGGAGGCCATGCAGCGGCGGGAACTGCCGCTGGACCGCTGGCCCTGGTTCGAGGCGGAGATCAGTCTCCATCCGGGCGGCGGGGCGCGGTTCCACTACAACAACAACAACTTCTTCAGCGACGGCATCGGCAGCAACAAGTTCCTGGAGAGCGTGCTGCATCACTACCACCACCCGGACGAGCCGCTGCCCGAGCTGGAGTTGAGCTTCCGCGACTGCGTCCGCGCACTGGCGGAGCTGGAGGAGTCACCGCTCGGCGAGGCGTCGCGCAAGTACTGGATGGACCGGATCGCCGACTGGCCCGACGCACCGGCCGTCCCGCTGGCCGTCGGGGCCGACTCACGTCAGCGCTCCCGCCTCAGCCGGCGGGAGACGGTGTTCCCCGCGGACCTGTGGCAGGCGCTCCAGCAGCGGGCCGAACGCCGCGGCCTCACCCCGTCCAACGTGCTGTACGCGGCCTACGCGGAGGTCCTCGCCCAGTGGGGCGGTTCCCGGCACTTCCTGCTGAACAACATGGTCACCCACCGCATGCCGCTGCACCCCCAAATCGGGGAGGTGGTGGGGAACTTCGCCTCGCTGTACCCCCTGGAGGTCGACTGGCGCGCGGACGAGCCGTTCGCGGAGCGCGCCCGGCGGCTCCAGGGCCAGGTGATGTCCGACATGGAGCACACGTACTGGAGCGGGGTGAAGGTACTCCAGGGACTCAATCAGGTGCGGGGCACCCCGGGGCGCGCACCGTGTCCGTTCGTCGTCACCAGCGGGCTCTACATGGGACGCATGGACCGTCCCGTTTTCAGCACGCTGGAGACCCCGCAGGTGGTGCTCGACTGCCAGTTCTGGGAGCAGCACGACGGAAGCCTCTGGGTGGCCTGGGACCTGATCGAGTCGATGTTCCCCGACGGCCTGATCACGGCGATGCACGCCGGATTCCGGGCCGTGCTGGAGGCGTTGGCGGAACAGGACGCCGCCTGGGAGCGGTCGGCGCTCGTGGGGCTGCCGGACGAGCAGCGGCGCCGGCGGGAAGCGCTCAACAGCCCGGTCGGTGCGACGTCCGCGCGGCTACTGCACGACGCCCTGGCCGAGCGGGCGGCGGACCGTGCCGATCAGCCGGCGGTCGTCTCGGCGGAGGGGGCCCTGTCGTACGCGGAGGTGCACGCGGAGGCGGAACGCCTCGCCGGGCGGGTGCGGGCCGCGGGCGCCGAGCCCCACACCCTGGTCGCCGTCGTCATGCCCAAGGGGTCCGGGCAGATCGTCGCCGTGGCCGGAATCATGGCCACTGGCGCGGCCTACGTCCCCCTCGACCCCGGTTGGCCGGACGACCGGCTGCGGCAGCTGTTGCAGGACGCCGGTGCCGGTGTGGTGCTCACGGTGCGCGCCGAACGCGACCGGTTGCGGGGCCTGACCGAGGCCCGGGTGTTGGTGGTCGACGAACCCGCCGTCGAGGAACCGGCCGCGCCACCGGCCGCCCCGCGGACGTCGGACGACCTGGCGTACGTGATCTACACGTCCGGTTCGACCGGGCGGCCCAAGGGCGCGATGCTCAACCACCGCGGCCCGCTGAACACCATCGGCGAGATCAACCGGCGCTTCGGCATCGGCCCCGACGACGTGTTGTTGGGCGTCTCGTCGCTCTGCTTCGACCTGTCCGTCTACGACGTGTTCGGGGCCTTCGACGCGGGCGCGACCCTGGTCCTGCCCGACCCCGCCACGACCCAGGACCCCGCGGCCTGGATCGAGCTGATCCGCGCGCACGGCGTCACGGTGTGGAACTCCGTGCCCGCCCT
Organism: Streptomyces sp. NPDC057743; assembly: GCF_042798755.1. Classification (NCBI taxonomy): domain Bacteria; kingdom Bacillati; phylum Actinomycetota; class Actinomycetes; order Kitasatosporales; family Streptomycetaceae; genus Streptomyces; species Streptomyces sp. NPDC057743. The sequence goes on along the minus strand of NZ_JBHVJX010000005.1, from coordinate 140,232 downwards.
GATGCAACTCCTCGCCGAGGAGGCCCAGTCGACCGGGGTCCGCCTGCCGTCCCTGCGCACCGTCCTGCTCAGCGGCGACTGGATCCCCGTCGACCTGCCGGGGCGCATCCGGGACATCGCCCCGCACGCCACCGTCGTCAGCCTCGGCGGCGCGACCGAGGCGTCCATCTGGTCGATCTGCCACCCCATCGACCACGTGGACCCGCAGTGGCCGAGCATCCCGTACGGACGGCCGCTGGCCAACCAGACCTGGCACGTCCTGGACGCCAACGGGAACGACGCCCCGGACTGGGTCGCCGGGGACCTCTACATCGGCGGCGCGGGGCTGGCGTTGGGGTACTGGAACGACCCGGAGAAGACCGCCGCCGCCTTCCTCTCCCATCCCGTGACCGGGGAACGGCTGTACCGCACCGGCGACCGGGGCCGCTATCTGCCCGGTGGGGACATCGAGTTCCTCGGCCGGGCCGACTTCCAGGTGAAGATCCAGGGCTTCCGCGTCGAACCCGGCGAGATCGAGCACGCCCTGGCCGCCCACCCCGACGTGCGGCGCGCCTCGGTCGTCGTCCGGGACTCGGCCTCCGGGAAGCAACTGGTCGCCTTCGCCGTCGCGTTGGACGACCGGCCCGCGCCCGACGCCGAGGAGCTGCGCGCCTTCCTGGCCGAGCGGCTGCCGTCCTATCTGCTGCCCGCCTCGGTGACCGTCCTCGACCGGCTGCCGCTCACCGCCAACGGAAAGGTCGACAGCCGGGCGCTCGCGGTGCTGGGATCCGCCGCCCCGGACCGAAAGCGCCCGTACACCGCCCCGCGCACCCCGTTGGAGTCCGCCCTGGTGGACATCTGGCGGACGGTGCTCGGCGTCGAACGCGTGGGCGTGCACGACGACTTCTTCGCCCTGGGTGGGCAGTCGTTCGCCGCGCTCCGCGTCATCGCGAAGATCGCCCAGCGGTTCGGGCAGCGGCTCCCGCTCAGCGCACTGCTCAGGGGCGGGACCGTCGCCGACCTGGCGGAGCGCCTGCGGGAGCCGGCCGACGACTGGACACCGCTGGTGACGCTGAAGGAGGAGGGCGAGGGCACCCCGGTCGTCTTCGTGCACCCCTCCGGCGGGCAGGTGCTGTGCTACCGCCTGCTGGCCGACCAGCTCCCCCGACCGTCGTACGCCCTCCAGGCCCCGGACCCGGCGCTGGGCGGGCAACTACCGGCATCGGTGGAGGAGTTCGCGGAGCGCTACGTCCAGGCGCTGCTCGATGCCCGGCCGCACGGACCGTACGTCCTGGCCGGCTGGTCGTCGGGGGCGGTCCTCGCCTTCGAGGCGGCCCGCCAGTTGGAGGCCCGGGGCGAGACGGTCGCACACGTCGTCGTGCTCGACTCGCCTGCCCCCACCCGCGAGCACAACGGCGCGATCGACGAGACGGCGCTTCTGCTGTGGTTCATCGAGGACACCGGCATCGGCTTCGACCCCTCCGCGATCGGCGCGCAGGACGCCGCCCGGCTGGCCCGGATGCCGGAGGCGGAGCGCCTGGACGCGGCACTCGACCTGGCCCGCGAACAGGGCGTGCCGGCCGACGGCCTCGACGCCGCCCAACTGGCCGACGCCTTCGCGGTGTTCCGCAGCGTCGTGCTGGCTTGCAACGCCTACGAACCGCCCGTCATCGCCGCGGACCTCACCGTGCTGCGCGCCCGGGACGGCAGGGTGAGCGAGTTCGCCGACCACCCCCGCGGCCGGGACACCGACTGGGGCTGGGCCGCGCACACCCGCGGCACCGTGCGCGCCACCACGCTGCCCGGCACCCACCACACCCTCCTCATGGAACCCCAGGTCGCGGCCGTGGCAGTGGAGTTCGGCCGGCTGCCGGCCGGCGACCGTTCCGCCCGGTGACCCCACCCGTACACCTCAGGCAGGAGACGTACCCGATGAACCAGGACCTGCTGCTCGAACTGCGCCGGCGGGGCATCCGGTTGCGGCTGACCGACGGCCACCTCGACGTCGTCGCACCGGCCGGAGCGCTGACCGCAGAGTTGCGCGAGGCGCTCACCCGGCACCGCGACGAGCTCATCGCCGACCTCGGCCGACACACGGACGACGAGGCCCTTCCGCAGATCACCCCGCAGCCGGCCGCACGGAACCAACCGTTCCCCCTCACCGACATCCAGCACGCGTACTGGGTCGGGCGCAGTCCCGCCGTGGAACTCGGCGGGGTGTCCACCCACCTCTACCTCGAACTCGAAGGCGGCGGGCTCGACCTGGACCGCCTCGCCGACAGCCTGCGCAAGGTCATCGACCGGCACGACATGCTCCGGGCCGTGATCGACCCGGACGGCCGGCAGCGCATCCTGCCCGAGGTCCCGCCGTACGAGATCGCCGCCCAGGACCTGCGCGGGATGACCGAGGAGCAGCGGGCCTCGGCCATCGAGGGGACCCGGGCGGAGCTGGCGGCGCAGGTGATCCCCGCCGACCAGTGGCCGCTGTTCGAGATCCGCGCCTCCCAACTGGCGGGCGACCGGCTGCGCGTGCACTTCAGCCTCGACTTCCTGATCGTTGACGCCTGGAGCGTGAACCTGCTGTTCGCGGACTGGCGGCGGTTCTACGAGGAGCCCGACTGGTCCCCCAAGCCGTTGACGCTGTCCTACCGGGACTGCGTCCTGGCCGAGGAGGAGCGCCGATCCAGCACGCGCTACAAGAAGGCCGAGCAGTACTGGACCGAGCGACTGGAGGCGCTGCCGCCGGCGCCCGCGCTCCCGTTGGCGCTCCAGCCGGCCCAGTTGGAGCGCCCCGACTTCACCCGGCGCACCGGCGTGGTGGAGAAGGGGCGTTGGGAGCGGTTGAAGGAGCGGGCGCGGCAGCACGGCGTGACGCCGTCGTCGGTCCTGATGTCGGCCTTCAGCGACGTGCTCGGGGTGTGGTCGCGGCAGCCGCACTTCACGCTCAATCTGACCCTGTTCGACCGGGCACCGGTCCACGGGGAGATCGACCAGGTCGTCGGGGACTTCACCACCCTCAATCTGCTCGCCGTGCAGCCGTCGCCCACGAGCTCCTTCGCCGAGCGCACCCAGCAGTTGACCCGTCAGCTGATGGAGGACCTGGAGCACCTCGAATTCAGCGGCATCCGCGCCCTGCGGGAACGCGCCCGGAGGGTGGGCAGCGGGCCGGCCGCGGCGATGCCGATCGTCTTCACCAGCGCGCTGGGCGTGGGCCGGGAGGGAAGCCTGGCCGGTGCGCGGGACTTCATCGGCGACATCGTCCACGGCATCAGCCAGACGCCCCAGGTCTGGTTGGACCACCAGGTGATGGAGGACCACGGCGACCTGGTATTCCACTGGGACGCCGTCGAGGCGCTCTTCCCGGACCGGATGCTTGACGACATGTTCGCGGTGTACCGCGGGCTCCTGGACCGGCTGATCGACGACGAGGCGTACTGGGGCGACGACCGGGCCGGGGTGGAGCTGCCGGACTGGCAGCGGGCCGAGCGCCGCGCGGCCAACGCCACCGGTCAGGACATCCCCGAACGGACCCTCTGCGGACTGGTGTTGGCGCAGGCGGGCCGCACCCCGGACGCGGTGGCGGTGGTCGACGGGGCGGGGGAGCACTCCTACCGGGACGTGACCGGGCGCGCGGCCCAACTGGCGCGCTGTCTGGCCGAGGACGGGCGCCCGCTGCGCAACACCCTGACCGCCGTGGTGTTGGACAAGGGCTGGGAGCAGGTGGCCGCGGTCCTGGGCGTCAACCTCGCCGGCGCCGCCTACCTGCCGATCGACCCGCAGTGGCCCGCGGCCCGCCGGGACGACCTGCTCGACCAGGGCCGGGTGCACACCGTCGTCACCTCCGCGCGGCTGCGCTCCGAGCTGACCTGGCCCGCCGGCACCCGCCTGGTGACCCTCGACGACCCGCAGGTCACCGCCGCCGCCACCGAACCCCCGGGTTCCGGCCCGGCGCCCGAGGACCTGGCGTACGTGATCTTCACCTCCGGCTCCACCGGCCGGCCCAAGGGCGTCATGATCGACCACCGCGGCGCCGCCAACACCGTCCAGGACATCAACGACCGCTTCGGCATCGGCCCGCAGGACAGCGTGCTCGGCCTCTCCGCGCTCAGCTTCGACCTGTCGGTGTACGACGTCTTCGGCCCGCTGGCGGCCGGCGGCCGGATCGTCCTGCCGACGCCGGGCCGGCAACGCGACCCCGCACACTGGTCGGAGCTGATGGCCGCGCACCGGGTCACCGTCTGGAACTCCGTACCCGCCCTGATGCAGGCGTGGTTGGACGCCACGGACGGCAGCGCCCAGGCCGGCGGCGAGCAGCTGCGCCTGGCGCTGCTCAGCGGGGACTGGATCCCGGTGACGCTGCCCGACGCGCTGCGCGCCCGATGTCCGAAGACGGCGGTGATCAGCCTCGGCGGGGCGACCGAAGCCTCCATCTGGTCGGTGCACTACCCGATCGCCGAGGTGCCCCCGCACTGGTCGCGGATCCCGTACGGCAAGCCGCTGGCCAACCAGACCATGCAGGTCCTCGACGCCGCCCTGCGGCCGTGCCCGGTGTGGTCGACCGGGGAGATCCACATCGGCGGGAAGGGCGTCGCGCTGGGGTACTGGGCCGACCCGGACAAGACGGCCGAGCGGTTCGTCACCCACCCCGTCACCGGGGAGCGGCTGTACCGCACCGGTGACCTCGGGCGGTATCTCCCGGGTGGCGACATCGAGTTCCTCGGGCGCGAGGACCACCAGGTCAAGATCAACGGCTACCGGATCGAGCTGGGCGAGATCACCGCCGCGCTGGAGCGGCAGGCCGGGATCGGTCAGGCGCTGGTCACGGTGGCGGACGGTCCGCACGGCGGCCGCAAGCAGCTCGTCGCGTACACCGTGCCGGACGGCGAGGCCGCTGGTGAAACGGGCAACGAGGAGGGCGCCACCGAGGGCTGGCAGCGGCTCGTGGCGGCGGGGGAGCGGGAGTGCCGCACCGCCGGCGCCGAACTCGCCGAGGAACTGGGGGCGTTCACCCACGTCTGGCAGGTGCTCGAAGACCTGTGTCCGGACGTCATGGAGCGCACCCTGGCAAGGCTGGACACCTTCACCTCGCCGGGCGAGGAGGCGAGCGCCGAGACCATCGTCGCGGCGCACGGCATCAAGGACCGCTACGTCGGGCTGGTCCGGCAGTGGCTCGCGCTGCTGGCGGGGGCCGGACGGCTCAAGGCCGCGGGGGAGGGGCGCTACCAGTGCGTGGCGCCCCTCGACGCCGAGGCGGCGGACGAGCGGGTCCGCTCCGGCCTCGCCGCGATCCAGGGCGGCGACGCGTACCGGGTCTTCGTCGACTACGTCGCCCACTGCGCGGACCGACAGGTCGAGTTGTTGCTCGGGCGGTCGAACCCGCTGGAGCTGCTGCTCCCCGGCGGCAGTTCCGAGGTCACCGACATGCTCTACGCCCGCAATCCGGTGTCGGCGCTGCAGAACCGGGTGGCCGGGCAGGTGGCCCGGCAGTTCACGGACGGGTCGACCGCGGAACCGGTGCGCTTCCTGGAGGTCGGCGCGGGAACGGGCGCCACCACGGCCGCCGTCCTGCCCCAACTCCCCGCCGACGGGGTCCGCTACCGCTTCACCGACATCTCCACCTACTTCGTCCGGCGCGCCGAACGGCGCTTCACCGCCTACCCGTTCGTCGACTACGGCGTCTGCGACCTCGACGACGCCGGCCCGCACACCCTCGCCCCCGGCTCGGCCGACTGCATCATCGCCGCCAACGTCCTGCACGACGCCAAGGACCTGCACCGGACGCTGGAGGGCCTGCGGGACGCCCTCGCCCCCGGTGGCCTGCTGCTCCTGGTGGAGGGCACCGAGAACTCGCCGATCCAGATGATCACCGTCGGCTTCATCGAGGGCTTCGCGCACCAGGGCCGCGAGCTGCCGCTGCTCGGCGTCCAGGAGTGGCGGACGGCGCTGCGCTCGGCGGGTTTCGAGGGCTTCGCCGCGCTCCCGGCGGACGGCCCGGTCACCGGTGCCATGGCGCAGCATGTGCTGCTCGCCCGGGCCACCGGCCGGCGGGCCGGCCCGGACCCGGCCCAACTGCGGTCCCGGATCGAGGCCGTGCTGCCCGAGTACATGGTGCCGCACCACTACGTCACCCTCGACCGGCTTCCGCTCACCCCCAACGGCAAGGTCGACCTGCACGCGCTGCCGCTGCCCTGGGAGGGGGAGGGCGCACGCGAGCGCACCATGCCCCGCACTCCCACCGAGGAGACCGTCCACGGCATCTGGTGCGAGGCGCTGGAGCGGGACGACTTCGGCGTCGACGACGACTTCTTCGACCTGGGCGGCGACTCGTTGCACGCCATCCGCATCCTGGAACGCCTGCGCCAGGAGTTCGGCCTCCAGGACGACGCGGAGCAGGGCCTTGCGCGCCTCTTCGGCGCACCGACCATCGCCGAACTCGCCGAAGCCCTGGACGACGAGAAGGGGGCCTGAACGACCGTGCTGGAAACCGCGACCGAAGCCGGACCGGCCGGGGTGCCGGACATCGTCTGGGACGACGTCATCGTGGGAGGCGGGTCCGCCGGCTGTGTGCTGGCCGCCCGGCTCTCGGAGAATCCGGAGCGGCGGGTGCTCCTGTTGGAGGCGGGCAGCGACACCACCCTCGCCCCGCCGCCCCAGGCCCTGCTCGATGCGCACGCCCCGGTGCTCGACGGCCACAACTGGGACCACGCCGCCTACACGGGGCCCGCCTCCGAGCGTGGCCGACGCTATCCCTACCCCACCGGGAAGGTGGTCGGCGGCTCGTCGGCCGTCAACGGGGCGATGGCCGTGCGCGCCCTGCCCGACGACTTCGACGCCTGGGCGCGGGCCGGTAACCCGGAATGGGCCTGGGACCAAGTGCTGCCGTATTTCCGGAAGGTGGAGAGCGACCACGACTTCAGGGGAGAAGCCCACGGCGACTTCGGGCCGATCCCCATCCGCCGCCCGCGCGCCGATCGCCTCGGCCCGCTTCCGCAGGCGTTCGTCAAGGCATGCGCGGACCTGGGGCTGCCCTTCGTACCCGACCTCAACGCCGACGCCCGCAGCGGATGCGGCCCGACCCCCACCAACGTGGCGGACCGGCAACGGGTTTCCACCGCGGGCGCCTATCTGGCGCCCGCCCGCTCCCGGCCCAACCTGACCGTGTGCGAGCACAGCCAGGTGGACCGCGTCGTGCTGGACGGGCGGTGCGCCGTCGGCGTCCGCGGCCGCCGCGGGGGCCGCTCCTTCCGGGTGCGGGCGCAACGCGTCACCGTGTCGGCGGGCGCCCTCGCGACGCCCGGAATCCTGCAACGCTCGGGGATCGGCGACCCAACGACCCTTCGTGCACTCGGCGTTGCCCCGGTGGCCGCCCTCCCCGGGGTGGGCGAGAACCTCGTCGATCACCCGGCCGTGGTCTTCTGGGCGGTGCCGGCCCCGGGGGCCTGCCGGGACGGCGAACCGTGGCACCAGGTCCTGGCCCGCGCGGCAACCACCCCCGGCCCGCCGGACTTCCAGATCTACCTGCTCAACAACGTGGCGACCGACCAACTGCCCATCCTGACCGGCCTGTTGGGCGCCCCCATCGCGGCGGCCGTCTCGGCGATGCTGCTCAACCCCGTCTCCCGCGGCGCGGTCCGGCTGCCCAACGCGCACCCGGACACCGCGCCGGTCATCGACCTCCAGCTGGCCTCCGCCCCCGCCGACGTGGAGCGGCTGATGGCCGGCGTCCGCCTCGCCTGGCAGATCGTGCGGTCCGGGCCGATGGCGGACCTCCTCGACCGGGTGCTGTTGTGGAACGACCGAATGGTCGAGGACGACGCCCGGTTGAGGCGCGCCGTCACCTCCTTCGTCTCCCCGACCTGGCACGCCGCCGGCACCGCCCGCATGGGGCCGGCCGGCGACCCCCGCGCCGTGGTGGACCCGCACTGCCGGGTGCACGGGATGGACGGGCTGCGGGTGGTGGACGCCTCCGCCATGCCCTCGCTCCCCAGTGCACCCCCCAACCTCAGCTGCATCATGCTCGCCGAGCGGGCCGCGGAATGGATGGACACCGAACGATGACCACCACGCCGGACGTCACCCGCACCCACGCCTGGTTCGAGCGCTTCCGACCGTTGCCGCGGGCCCGGCTGCGGCTGTTCTGCCTGCCGCACGCCGGCGGCGGCGCCTACGCCTACCGTTCGTGGGCCCGGCGGCTGGCCCCGCACATCGAGGTGGTCGCGATCCGGCCGCCGGGGCGCGAACGCCGCTACGGCGAGGAGCCGTTCACCAGCCTCGACCGGCTCGTGCCCGCCCTGGTCCGCGCCCTCGGCCCCTGGCTGGATCGGCCGCACGCCTACTTCGGCCACAGCATGGGCGCCCTCACCGCCTTCGAGGTCTGCCGCACCGCACGCCACATCGGCCTGCCGCAACCCGAGCGCCTGCTGGTCTCCGGCACCCCGGCGCCCCAACTACCCCGCAACCGGCCACGACTCCACGACGCCCCCACCGACGCCTTCGTCCAACGACTGCGGGACCTCGGCGGCACGCCGCCCGAGGTCCTCGCCGACGCCGACGCCCTCTCCGCCATCCTGCCCACGCTCCGCGCGGACTGGTCCGTCGCCGAGACCTACGCCTACCGGCCCGGACCACCGCTCACCTGCCCGCTCTCGGTCTTCGGTGGTACCACCGACCCGCAGGCGACGGCCGAGGAGCTCCGCGCCTGGCGCGCGCAGACCGAGGGCGACTGCACCCTCCGAGAATTCCCCGGCGGCCACTTCTTCCTCAACACCCACCACACCGAAGTCCTGTCCGCCGTTTCCCACGACCTCGCACCGGCCCCCACGGAGGAACGATGAGCAGCGCAGTCCGGGACGACCACCGCTCCCACCGCCAGACGCTGGTCCACGTCCTGCGCGCACACGCACGCGGAAACGGCGACCACATCGCGTTGCGCGACCTCCCCGACGGGGAGACCGAGACCGCACACCTCACCTACGCCGAACTGGACCGCCGCGCCCGATGTCTGGCGGCCGACCTCCAACAGCGCGGCCTCGCCGGCGAACGCGTGCTGTTGCTGTTGCCCTCCGGCGCGCACTACGCGATCGGCATGCTCGGCTGCCTGTACGCCGCGGCGATCCCGGTGCCCCTCAACCCGCCGACCCGCGGCTCCCAGGCCAAGCGGATCGAGCACGTCCTCGACGACTGCGCGCCGGCCCTCGCCCTGCTGATGTCCGAAGCGAGGGACACCTTCGGCGAGACGTTCCAGCGGGGCGGCTGCGCTGTCGAGGCCATCGACCAACTCACCCTGCCCGACGCCGAGTCCTGGACCGATCCGGAACTCGACGGCAACGACCTGGCCTACCTCCAATACACCTCCGGCTCCACCAGCGACCCGCGCGGCGTGATGGTCAGCCACGGCAACCTGCTGCACCAACTCAACCTCTGGTGCGACAGCCTCGACCTGAACGAGGAGGACATCCACGTCACCTGGCTGCCCCTCTTCCACGACCTCGGCCTGATCGCGGGCCTGCTCGCCCCGCTCCGCCTGGGCGGCACCACGGTGATGATGCCGCCCGCCGCCTTCGTCCAACACCCCCTCCGCTGGCTCTCCGCGCTCAGCCGCTACCGCGGCACCGTCAGCTTCGGCCCCAACTTCGCCCTCGAACTGTGCCGCACCCGCATCGAACCGGAGGAGCGCGCCGCGCTGGACCTGTCGCGCTGGCGCGTCGCGGCGATCGGCGCCGAACCGGTGCGCGCCGACTCCCTGGAGGGGTTCGCCGACACCTTCGGCCCGTGCGGATTCCGACTCGACACCTTCCGCCCCGGTTACGGCATGGCCGAGGCCACGTTGGTGCTCACCATCCGCAGGGGCGCCCAGCCCCTCACGGTCCTGGACGCCGACGCGGCGGCCCTGAGCGAGGGCCGACTCACCCCGGCCCCCGGCCCGGACACCCGACACCGTCGACTGGTCGCCAACGGACCCGCCTGCGGCGACACGGATGTCGTCATCGTCGACCCCCGGTCACACGTCCCGGTACCCGACGGCCGCGAGGGCGAGGTGTGGGTCCGCGGTCGCACCGTCGCCGGCGGCTACTGGCAGCGGCCTCAGGAGTCGGCCGCGACCTTCGGCGCCCAACTCGCCGACGGCAGCGGCCCGTTCCTGCGCACCGGTGACCTCGGCGCGCTCCGCGACGGCGACCTCTACATCACCGGCCGCCGCAAGGACCTGATCGTCATCCGGGGCCGGAACTACTACCCCCAGGACATCGAGACCACCGTTGCGGACTCCCACCCCGCGCTCGCCCGCGGCCGGGGCGCGGCCTTCCCCGTCGAATCCGACGGCGAGGAACGCCTGGTCGTCATCCACGAGATCAGGCGCACCGAACGCGGCCGGTACGCCCATGAGGACATCGTCGCCGCCGTCCGCCAGGCAATCGCCGAGGAACATGGCATCGGCGCCGAGGCCGTCGTCCTGCTGCGCCCCGCCTCGCTGCCCGTCACCACCAGCGGCAAGGTCCGCCGCCGACACTGCCGACACCTCTACGAAACGGGCGGACTCACCACCGACCACACCTGGCACCAGAACCCACCCCGCACCACCGAAGGAAGCCACGGGACCCCGGACGCCCCCCAGGCACCGGCCACCGTCGCCCCCGAACGCCAGCAGGAAATCGTCGACTGGCTCCGGGGCCGCCTGGCCCGCCTCACCCGCACCTCTCCCCAACGCCTCGACCTCCGCGCCCCGTTGGGGAGCTACGGCCTGGACTCGGTGAGCCTGACCGCGGTGTCGGGCGAGCTCCAACGCTGGCTGGGCATCGCCGTCGACCCCGTCATCCTCTACCGCTACCCGACCATCGAACGCCTCGCGGAGGCACTCACCCGCCCTCCCGCCGACGAGCCGCCCTCCCGCTCGACGCCGGACCACCCGACCGAGCCGGCCTGTGAACCACTGGCGATCGTCGGCATGGCCGGTACCTTCCCCGGCGCCGCATCCGTCGAGGAGTTCTGGGAGCTGCTCGTCGAGGGGCGGGACGCGGTCACCGAGGTGCCGGCCGCGCGCTGGCCCGCCGACCGCTACTACCAGCAGGGTCCGCCCACCCCGGACCGGATGAACACCCGCTGGGGCGGCTTCATCGACGGAGCCGACGGCTTCGACGCGGCCTTCTTCGGCATCTCGGCCACCGAAGCCAGGAACATGGACCCCCAACAGCGCCTCGTCCTCACCACCGCCTGGCGGGCGTTGGAGGACGCCGGCATCGCGCCCGACTCGCTCGCCGGCAGCAACACCGGCGTCTTCGTCGGCATCAGCTCCAACGACTACCGCCAGCGCGGCACCCGCGAGGGCGCCGAACTCGACGCCTACACCGGCACCGGTACCGCGCTCAGCGTGGCCGCCAACCGGCTGTCCTACTTCCTGGACCTGCACGGCCCCAGCTTCGCCGTCGACACCGCCTGTTCGTCCTCGCTGGTCGCGTTGCACCAGGCATGCCTGAGCCTGCGGCTCGGCGAATGCGACACCGCGATCGTCGCGGGCGTGAACCTGCTGCTCGACCCCGACCTCACGGTGGCCTTCTCCCAGGCCGGCATGATGTCCCCCGAGGGCCGCTGCAAGACGTTCGACGCCTCGGCCGACGGCTATGTGCGCGGCGAGGGCTGCGGCGTCGTCGTACTGCGCCGCACCGCCACCGCGCACCAGGCGAACGACCGCATCCGCGCCCTGGTCCGCGGGACGGCCGTCAACCAGGACGGCCAGAGCAACACCCTCACCGCCCCCAACGCCTTCGCCCAACAGGCCGTCATCACAAGGGCGTTGGCCGACGCCGGCCTCCCCGCGAGCCGGATCGGCTACGTCGAGGCCCATGGCACCGGCACCAGCCTCGGCGACCCCATCGAGATCGGCGCCCTCAACGAGGTCTACGGAAGCGTCGAGGGCGAACCGCTGCACGTGGGCTCGGTGAAGACCAACATCGGCCACCTCGAAGCGGCCGCCGGTATCGCCGGCCTCATCAAGGTGGTGCTGTCCCTGGAACACCACACCATCCCGGCCCATCTCCACCTGCGGGAACTCAACCCCTACATCCAACTCGACGGAACCCGCACCCGGATACCGGACGGCACCCGCGACTGGACCGGCGGGGACCACCCCCGGGCGGCCGGCGTCAGCTCCTTCGGATTCGGCGGCACCAACGCCCACGCCATCGTCGAGGAGGCACCCGTCGCGGAGCGCCTGACGCCCGCGACGGCCGAGGTCGCCGGCGACGCATGGCACCTGCTGCCGGTCTCCGCGAAGAACGACCCGGCGCTGCGCACCCTCGCCGCCTCCTTCGCCGACCTGCTGGAGAAGGCCCCGCCCGCCGCCACCGGCACGCCCAGCGCCGACGCACCACCCCTCGCCTTCGCCGAACTCTGCCGCGCGGCCGGGGCGCGCCGCCAACACCACGCCCACCGCCTGGCGATCCTCGCCCGCACCGCCCCGGACGCCGCCGAGCGGCTACGGGCGTTCGGCAGCGGCGAGGAGGACGCACACGTCTCCACCGGCCTGGCCACCGGCGCCCAACGCCCCCGCGCCGGCTTCCTCTTCCCCGGCCAGGGCTCCCAACAGATCGGCATGGCAAAGGAGTTCTACTCCCGCTACGCCGCCTTCCGTGAGGCCGCCGACGCCTGCGACGAGATCGTCCAGGCGGAACTCGGCGTCTCCCTCCTCCCCACCCTCTGCGGCAGCCCCGGCGAACTCGTCGACCTGACGCAGATGCGCTACGCCCAACCCGCCCTCTTCACCGTCGAATACGCGCTCGCGTCGACCTGGCAGGCGTGCGGGGTCCGACCCGACCACGTACTGGGCCACAGCCTGGGGGAGTACGCCGCGGCCTGCGTGGCCGGAATCCTGGACCTTCCCGACGCCCTCCGCCTGGTCATGCTCCGCTCCCGCCTGATGCAGGACCGGACCCCGCCCGGCGCGATGTACGCGGTCCACGCGGACGACCCCCGGTCACTCATCGACGAACTGCGCGCCGCCGAACCGGAGACGGTGGCCATCGCCGCATTCAACGGCCCGCACGACTTCACCCTCTCCGGCGACGCCACCGCGGCGGAGAAGCTGGCCGGGCACTGGACCTCCCTCGGCGCCAAGGTCACCCGCCTCAACGTCACCCGGGCCTCCCACTCACCCCTCATGGCCGGCCTGATCGACGCATTCCGGCAACAGGCCGAGAAGGTGACCTACCACCCGGCCCGCATCCCCCTCATCTGCAACCTCACCGGCAAGACCCTCACCGACGCCGAGATGGGCGCCGACTACTGGGTGCGCCAGATCCAGGACCCCGTGCGCTTCGCCGACGGCATCGCCACCCTCGCCGCCCAAGGCTGCCGATACTTCATCGAGATGGGACCCGACCCCGTCCTCAGCGGACTGGGGCAGCAAACGGTCACCGACGGCCACTGGCTGCCCAGCGCCCACCGCGACGACGCCGACGACCGCCGCTTCCTGCGCAGCCTCGGCGAGTGGTACGCCCACGGCGGCACCGTCGACTGGTCCGGAGTGAGCACCGCACGCGGCGGTACGGGCACCCGCCCGCCCGAGTCGGTACCGCTGCCCCCCTACCCCCTCCGCCCCGCCCGTCACTGGTACCGCGCCGGCCGCTCCGACACCACGGCCGCCGCGACCACCACCCACCCACTGCTCGGCAGCCGCCTCGAACTCGCCGGCACCAACGGCCGTTGGTATGCCAACACCCTGACCGCGGACCGCCCTTGGTACGCCTCCCAACACCGCGTACTCGACACCCCCGTACTCCCGGCCGCCGCGATGGTCGAATGGTCCCTGGCGGCCCTCCGCGACGCCGCCCCGGCGTCCGGCCCGTGGGCCCTGCAAGGAATCACCTTCAACGAACTCGTCCCACTCCACGAGGACCAACCGACCGCGGTGCAGGCCCTGGTGGAGGACGCGGACGCCACAGACAACGCGGACGCCACAGACAACGTGGAGGCCAGGGGCGCCGGCGCCCGACGGGTCCGCTGTTTCGTCCGCGACGCCGACGCCCCCAACTCCCCGTGGACGGAGTGCGCCACGGTGACGGTCGCGTCGCCGCTTCGTCGGGAACCAGACGGCCCGGTGCCGGCGCCCGACGCCCTCACCGCCCAACTGCCCCGAGTCGACAGCGAAGCCGTCTACCGCAGGGCCAGCGGCTTCGGCGTCGCATACGGCCCGGCCTTCCGGGGGCTCACCCAACTATGGAGCGACGGCAACGAAGCCCTCGCCCGCATCGAGGTCACCGAACGCCGCGCCGGCGACGACGCCTACGCCCTCCACCCCGCGGCCCTCGACGCCTGCTTCCACATCGCCGCCTCCTTTCTCGCCCAACCCGAGGCCGGTAGCGCCAGCGACGCTACCCGTGCCGCCGACGCCGCATCCGTCTGGCTGCCGGCCGCCGCCGACCGCATCACCGTCCACGACCGCCTCACCGGCGACCTCTGGTGCCACGCCCGCTGGCACGGCACCACGGACACGGACCGCGAGTGCCTGGCCGACCTGGACATCCTCTCCACCGAAGGCAAGCCACTGGCCACCATCGAGGGCCTCCGACTCCGTGCGGTCTCCCGCACCCTCCTGCCCGACGCGACGGTGCCACCGCTGCGCCGCTACACCCTCGACTGGCAGCCGATCCCCGACCGAACAGCCGAGTCAACGGACAACTGGACGCCACAGCCCGGCACTTGGCTCATCATCACCCGCAACCCGGAGACCGGCCGCGCCTGGCGCAACGAGCTCGCGCGGGCCGGCTCCCGGCCCCTCCTGGCCGTGACCGACGCCCCGGACTTCGCCCCGGCCGACCCCGGCGAGTTCCGCATCCCCCCATCCGGATCCGAGGCGGCCTTCGCCGACGCCCTCACGGCAGCGACCACCACCACACCCCCACTGCGCGGCGTCCTTCTGGACGGCGCCCCGCCCCCCTCCGCCGCCCCGCAGTCGCCCTCCGACACCCCCGACCACCAGCCGCTCTACGCCCTCGCCGACGCCACCCGCACCACCCTCCGCTCCCTCCTCCCCACCTGCGTCGAGCAACAGGCCCTACTCGTCCTGTGCTCCCAGGACTCGGGAACGTCCCCCGAACCCACGGGCGTTGACGCCGCCGGCCACCGGATCGACATCGCCCAGACGGTCCTCACCGGCTTCGCCAAGGCCGTCGTCCACGAGTACCCCGACCTCAAGTGCGTCCAGGTCGACTCCTCGGCCGCGGACGGCGCGGTGCCCCTGGTACCCCTGCTCCGGCACGTCGACCAGCACCCGGGCTCCGGCCATCTGGCCGTCCGCGACGGCCGCTGGTACGAGGCGCGCCTCCACGAGACCGCGCTCCCGCAGACGCCGGCGGAGACCACACGCGTCCGGCCCGACGTCACCTACCTCATCACCGGCGGCTGGGGCGGCATCGGCCGCACCCTCGCCCAGTGGCTCGTACGGCGCGGGGCCACCGCCCTGGCCCTGGCCGGCCGCCGACCGCCCCGCCCGGTGCCGGCCTGGATCACGGCGCTCCGCGACCAGGGAGTACGGGTCGAGCTGTATGCCACGGACGTCACCGACCCCGCCGCGGTCCACCGACTCGTCGACCGCATTGCCGACCAACTCCCGCCGCTCCAGGGCGTGTTCCACGCCGCGGGAATCACCGACGACGTCCGCCTTGAGGACCTGGATCACGATCGCCTGGCCAAGGTCCTGGACCCGAAGGTCCGAGGTGCCTGGAACCTCCATCACGCCACCACCGACCAACCACTCGACCTCTTCGTCGTGATCTCCTCGATGGCGGCCCTGCTCGGCTCGCCAGGGCAGGCGAACTACGTCGTCGCCAACGCCGTTCTCGACGCCCTGGCCCACCGCCGCGCCGCGGAAGGGCTGCCGGCCCTGAGCGTCGCCTGGGGGCCCTGGGCCGACGACGGCATGGTGACACCGGAGCAACTCGACCGACTCGCCCGCATGGGCATGCACGGCATCCACACCCGCGAGGCCACCGACGCGTTCCCGATGCTCCTCACCTCCGACTCCACCCACTTCGGCCTGGCCAAGACCGACTGGGGCCGCTTCACCGCCACCGCACCCCGCCGCCTCCCCTACACCCTCCTCGCCGACCTGGAACCCGCCGAACAGCACCTCACCACGGACACGGACGCCGACCGCCTGCGCGAACTGACCCGCCTGGTCCTCGAAGAACCCGAGGCCGGCACCCAGGCAGTCATCTCCGAACTGCTGCGCCAGGTCGGCCTCTTGGTGGGCATGGACGCCCACGAGCGCGAGGAATTGCGCCCCACCTTCCCGCACGTCCGACTGAACGAGATCGGGTTGGACTCCCTCATGGCCGTCCAACTACGCAACCGACTGCTGTCCGGCCTGTCCGTCAACGTCCCCACCAAGCAACTGTTCGGCGCCGCCACGGTCTCGGACATCGCGGACCTGGTCTCCCGCCAGATCACCCTCCGCGCCGTCATGGACACGGACGAGCCGACGCCCGCGACCGCGGAGGAAGAAACCGAAGTCGTACGCCTCTGACCAGCCACAACCAACGGCGCCCGCCCTGCCACCCGCGCAGGGCGGGCGCCGCCCCACCCACTCGCCACCCAACCACCCACCTCCCCCCGGATACCCTGATCCCGTGACCAAACCCGAGCCGACGCCCGCACCAGCCACACCGCGACGCACCCGCATGTCCGCTGCGGAACGGCGTGCGACGATCCTCGATGCGGCGATCGAGGTCTTTGCCGAGTTGGGATACC
Organism: Streptomyces sp. NPDC057743; assembly: GCF_042798755.1. Lineage (NCBI taxonomy): Bacteria > Bacillati > Actinomycetota > Actinomycetes > Kitasatosporales > Streptomycetaceae > Streptomyces > Streptomyces sp. NPDC057743. The sequence continues at coordinate 123,513 of NZ_JBHVJX010000005.1, read as the reverse complement.
AGCGAAGCAAGATCTCCACCATCGCCGCGCGCGTCGGCGTGAGCGAACCCGTGGTCTTCCAGAACTTCGGTTCCAAGTCAGCACTGTTCGCCGCCGTACTGGAACGCGCCGCCGACCAACTCGCCGACAACGCCCGGCCCGCCCTCGAATCGGACCGCTCGGTCCTCGCCTTCCTCACCGAGCAGATGTCCCCGCAGCACCTCGAAGCGCTGCACACCCACGGGTCCGCGGGCGTACTGTTCTCCGACGCCATGGGGCTCACCGCCGACCCCGAGGTGGCCGCCGCAGCCCGCTCCGCCGTCCGACGCGTGGCGGAGGTCCTCGCCGACCTCATCGACAAGGGCCAACAAGCCGGCGAACTCCGCCCGGACCTGGACCCGAACATCGGCGCCTGGTGGCTCCTCTCCATGCTCGCCGCCCACCGCTTCCGCGCCGCGGTCCTGGCAGACCACTCCGCCCTGGAAGAACAACTCGCCACCCTCTCCCTGGAAACCCTGACGGGCCCGACGCGCACACCGACGGTCGGCTGAGGGGAGGATGGACTCATGCAGATTCGGATCGAGGGATGCCAACTGCCGGGCCGCACCTGTGGTGCGAGCCCGGACTTCCCCGGCTACGACAACATCCACGTCGCGGTCCAACGACGCGAGCGGAGCGACGAGTTGCTCGACCGTCAGCCCGGTGATGCCCCGTCAGTGGCATGGACGCTGGACTGCACGGCGACGCCGACCGATACCGGCATCGACCTCAAGGGGCCCTATATCCAGGGGCGCCCCGGAGCCCGGTTCATCTACCTGTCCTGGGGCACCGTCGACGAGACGGGAGCCTTCACCCTGTTCCGTCGGGCAAAGCTGATGCTCGATGCCATCGCCCCGGACACCGTCGACGCCGCGACACGTACCGGCCGGCTCGTGGGCCGCCTGCGACTCACCGACGCCAAGGGCCACCCCCTGTGTGCCCAGGTCCGGCCACCACTCATCGAATGGTCCGCCGCGCCATGAACGGGGTTGAGGATCCGACCGGGGTCCCCGCCGTCAGCCCCCCTCGACTCGGTGTCTGCGCGGGGTCGAGTGGGGTCAGTACGCCCAGGCGCTCCTCGATCCGCTGTGCCGCGTCCAGGCACAGGTCCTCGCGGTACATCCCTGCCATGACCTGGACGCCCTGCGGCAGTCCGGCGGCGAGCCCGGTGGGCACGGCCACGGCCGGCACGCCCACATAGGTCGATGCGGTGAGCAGCCGCATCGGTGCGAACGTCGCCTCGCGCTCCTCCGCGGTCCGTGGCACCACGGGTGCGGGTATCGGCTGTGTGGACACCGGGCCCAGCAGCAGTGGGCAGTGCGCGAAGAGGCGGGCCCAGGCGCGCTGGACGCCGAGGCGTACGCCGGTCTGCCGGACGTACTCCTCCAGGCCGACGGCCGGGTGGCGTTGGGTGTCCAGCTCGATGTGGCGGGCGCTGTCGTCGGTCAGCAGTCGCCTGAGCACGGGCCAGGCAAGGGAGAACTCGGTCCGCAGCAGTGCGCCGTAGCCATCGAGGGCGTCCTGCAAGCGCGGGACCTCCACCTCCTCGACGGGGTGGCCGGCATCCTCCAGCGCTGCTGCCGCCGCCTCGATCGCCGCGCGCACGTCCGGGTGGACGTCGCCCCGTCCGCCGGGGTCGGTCACCACGCCGACCCGCACCGGAGCGTCGGGCCGCGGCCCGTACAGTGGCGCCGGAACGGCCCGCGGGTCCTGGGGATCCGTGCCCGCCAGGACCTCGTACGCTGCCCGCAGGTCCGTCACCGACCGGGCCAACGGCCCGTCAACCGGGAAGAGTTGGTGCCCCAGGACCGGCTCCTGGTCGTTCATCCGGTGGTCGGCCGGGAACCGCCCATAGCTCGGCTTCAGCCCCACGACGCCGTTGAACGTCGCCGGGTTGCGCACCGAACCGCCGGAGTCGTTGCCCAGGCCCAGCGGCGCCATACCGGTCGCCACCGCGACCGCGTCGCCGCCACTGGTGCCCCCGGGAGTGCGCTCGGGGTCCCACGGGTTGACGGTGTCGCCGAACAACTGGCTGACCGTGTGGAGTCCGGCGAGCGCCAGGTCGGGCATGTTGGTGCGGCCGATCGGTATCGCCCCGGCCGCGCGCAGCCGCCGCACCGGGGGTGCATCCTGCTGCGCGACCCAGTCGCGGAAGTACGGCACGCCGTGCGTGGTCGCCGATCCCGCGACGTGGATGTTCTCCTTCACCGTGAACGGCACCCCGGCCAACGGTCCCAACTCCTCGCCGGCGGCCCGGCGTTGGTCGATCTCGCGCGCGGCCTGCCGGGCGCTGTCGTCCAGCAGCCGGGTCACCGCGTTCACCTCCGGGTTCACCGCGGCGATCCGCTCCAGATGCGCCTCGACGGCTTCCGCCGCGGACACCTCCCCCGAAGTCACCAGCTGCGCAAGCTCCGTCGCCGCCAGCGCCCACAGTTCCCTCGCCCTCATCGGGCCTCCCCTCGTTCCGGGAGCTCAAGATACAGTTCTGTATCTGGATGCAACATTGAATATTTTGGCGGAGGTGCGTCGTAGGATGACGCTGTGACTCCCGCACGCAAGCGCCTGACCCGCGAAGAGAGCCGACGACAGACCCGCGATCGCCTGTTGTCCGCCGCTGCCGAGCTGTTCACCGAACGCGGTGTCAACGGCACCTCCGTCGAGCAGATCGCCGAACGTGCCGGCTACACCCGCGGCGCGTTCTACGGAAACTTCGAGGACAAGAACGCCCTCGTCGCCGAGGTGCTCCACAGCCGAACATCCCGCGAGGTCGAAGAAGTTCGCGCCCTCACCCAGGACGCCACTTCCCTCGCCGACGCCCTCGACAGGCTCCGGGCCTGGAACCGCGACCGCGCCCAGCACCTGCCCCAATGGCTCGCCCTGCGCATGGAACTCGTCCTGCACGCGCTGCGCAACGACGCACTCCGCCCGCGGCTCGCCGAGCGTGAACGCCTCGCCCGCAACGCCCATGCCACCGGCCTGGAGCAGGCGTTCGCCACCCGCGGCGTCGCACCACCCGCGGACCCCGCGTTCCTGGCGCTGATCGTCCACGCCCTGGAGGACGGCCTGCTCATCCAGCGTCTGTTGACCCCCGAGGGCATCCCCGACGACGTCGTCGTCGACGCCTTCGAGCTGCTCCTGCGCTCCTGGACCGCACTCGCACAGCATCCGACGGGGGAGGGCGGCGGCGATCAAGACCGGCCGTGAGCCTCCCAGGCTTCCGCGGGACCTGCCGTCAATCCCGCCGTCAATCCCGCAGCAGACGATCGCGATGCGCCAGCAGGAAGTCCCTGAACTCCGCCACGGGGACGGTGGGTTGGCGCCCGCGGAGCCAGATGAGGGCGATGTCGCGGACGGCGTTCGGGCCGTCGACGGTCAGTTCGGCGACGCCGGGGCGCGGTACCGCGGGGGAGGGGAGGAGGGCCACCCCCAGGCCGGCGGCCACCAGGCCGCGGAGGGTTTCGACCTCCTCGCCCTCGAAGGCGATCCGTGGGGTGAAGCCGGCCGCGGCGCACAGTCGGTCGGTGATCTGCCGTAGTCCGTAGCCCGAGGGGAGGGAGACGAAGGCGTCGTCCCGGACCTCGGCAAGCCGGGCCTGGCGGCGTCCCGCCAGCGGGTGACTGGCGGGTACGACCAGGCGCAGCCGCTGGCGGTGTACCCGACGGGCCGTCACATCGACTTCGTCGGGCGGTGGCGAGATGAGGGCGAGGTCCAACTCCCCGGTGCGCAACCGGGACAGCAGCGCGGCGCCGTAGTCCTGCATGAGTTGGAAGCGGATGCGCGGACGGCGTTCGCTGAACTCGCGTAGCAGGTCGGGGACGGTGGACGGACCGAGGGTGTGCGGGAAGCCGAAGGCGATGCGACCGCCGTGCGGGTCGGCGGTTTCCTGGACGGCGCGGCCGCCGCGTTCGGTGTGGGCCAGGGCGCGTTCGGCGTGGGTGAGCAGTGCCCGGCCGGCGGAGGTGAGCCGGACGCTGCGGCCGTGTCGGGAGAGCAACTGCACGCCGAGGTCCGCCTCCAGTCGGGCGATGGTGCGGCTCAACGTCGGCTGGGGGACGCCGAGTTCGGTGGCGGCGCGGGTGACGTGTTGGGACCGGGCCACGGCGACGAACTGCGCCAGTCGCGGTGAGAGGAGAAGCGCCATGGACTCGGGGGCCAGAGGGATCGGGGATGCTCCCGTTCCGACCGGCTCCTTCTCCGGGCCCGCTATCTCGCCGTCGCCGTGCTCTGGCACCCGCACTACCTCCACTGATGCAAATCCGCATCAGTATCGCACCGTTGTGCCATTGGACGCATCGATCGGCGCTGCCTAGCGTCGCCACCATGGTGCACTTCCGTACGGGGGCCCCTGCCCCCACTCCCCTTACCCCACCGGCCGACGCCAGCAAGCTGGTGCCTGGGACGTCGGCCTACCGCCGCGCCATCACCGCCCTCTTCGCCGCCGGCGTCGCCGTCTTCCTGTTGCTGTACGTCAACCAGGGCCTGTTGCCGGAGATATCCGACGAGTTGCAGGTCACCCCGGCAGTGGCCAGTCTCACGGTCTCGGCGACCACCGCAGCCGTCGCGCTGGCCCTGCTGCCGCTGAGCGCGCTGTCGGAGAAGTACGGGCGCACACGCGTGATGACCGCGGCGGTCTTCGCCTCGACGGTGATCGGACTGGCGCTGCCGTTCGCCACCGACATCCGCGTCTTCATCGCGCTGCGGGCCCTCCAGGGTGTTGCGGTGGCGGGTCTTCCCGCCACCGCCATGGCCTACCTGGCCGAGGAGGTCTCACCCAAGGCGGTCTCCTCGGCGATCGGTCTGTACCTGGCCGGCAACAGCATCGGCGGTATGAGTTCGCGCTTCGTGGCGGGCCTGGTCGCGCAGTGGAGCAACTGGCGTGTCTCGCTTGGGGTGTTGGGCGTCGTCGCGCTGCTGTGTGCGGTGGTCTTCCGCCTCACGGTGCCCGCCGCGGCCCACTTCCGTTCCGCGCCCATCAACCCAAAGGCGGTGGCCCGCACGGTCTCCGGTCACCTGCGTAATCCGCTGCTGCTGCGGCTGTACTTCCTCGGCGCGCTGTTCATGGTGGTCTTCGGCGCGGTGTTCACGGTGCTGGGGTACCGGCTGTCTGTGGCACCGTTCGACCTGCCTGAGGGCGTGATCGGCGCGTTCTTCCTGATCTATCTGGTGGGGACGGTGACCTCGACCTACGTCGGGCGGTTCGCCGAACGTTTCGGGCGCCGCACGGCCCTGTACGCGGGCATCGTGGTGGTCACCGCGGGCGTCCTGGTCACGGTCTTCGACAGCATCGTGGCGATCGTGGTGGGGCTGGTCCTGGTCACGGCCGGCTTCTTCACCGGCCATGTCGTTGCCTCCAGTTCGGTGAGCAGCAACGCCCCGACCGGTCGCGCCCAGGCATCCGCTCTCTACTTGACGATCTACTACGTCGGCAACAGCATCGGCGGCACGGTGGCGGCCGCCGCGTACCACGGCGTGGGATGGCTGGGGGTGGTCGTGGTGTGCCTGGCTTCGATGGGGCTGGCGGCACTGATCGCGGTGCGCAGGTTCTGACCCGTGCCCAGCTCCGCGGTTCCACACCGTTCCACGCGACGGCACGGCCACCAAGCAACCCAACGGCTCGACGTTCCAACAGCCTGGTGGCCCAGTCATCCGGCGCCCCAACGCCTCCCGGATACATCACGGTTCGTGATCAGTGTCAGCTCGGATTGTGCCTTGGACGGCGTCGGGTCCGGTGTTGGACTGGTCGCAGCGCCGCGGCCCCGAGCCAAGTCAACCGGGGTCGCGTGCGGTGAATCCCAGCTCGATGTCCCAGTCGAGTCCGTTTCGATACCCCGGAGAACACCATGCCGCTGATCCAGGTGCAGCAGACCCCCGGCAAGACCGCCGAGCAGAAGGCCGAGTTGGTCCGCGAGTTGACCGATGCGTATGTGAAGGCCACCGGCTCCAAGCCGGAGAGCGTATGGGTGACCGTTCAGGAGATCGACACCGACAGTTGGTCGGTCGGCGGCGAGACGCTGGCCGCGCGTGCCGCCAAGCGCTGATCCGGCCCGTCTGCCCGGCCGCCTGCTCGTCCGTCCGCCCATCGTGGCGGGCGGACGATCTGCGGCCCGGCTGACCGCGCCGCTGCTCTGCCCGGCTCGCCGGCCGGATGGGATCACCCGTCAAGCGCGGCCAGGCAGTCCAACGCCCGCGCCGTCGCGGCCTCGCTCGCGGGCAGCAGCGGCAGCCGTACCGCCGGTGTGGGAATCCGCCCTTGAGCTGCCAACACTGCCTTCACCACGGCTGGGTTGGGTTCGGAGAAGACCGCCTGGGCAAGCGTTGCCAGCCGGTGGCCGAGCGGGCGGGCGAACTCCACGTTCCCCTTGTCCCAGTCATCGAGCAGCTCGACGAAACACGGGGTGGCCAGGTGGCCGGTGGCGAGGACCCCGCCCGCCGCGCCGAGGGCGAGCAGCGGAGCGGGGAAGGCGTCCTCCCAGGCCGGCACGGCGAAGTCGGGCGGCAGGTAGCCCAACAGCTCAACGGCGTCCTGGTCCACCGAGCCGGTCGCCAACTTCGCGCCGACGACCCCGCGCATCAGGGCCAGTTGGCGCAGCGTACGCGCTCCGAGCGGCTGCCCGGTCGATGTCCCGCCGCACGCGCACCGTCCACCGTGCCGGCGCCGCCAACCACCCGGCCGCCGATGACCTGGCCGCCCATCCGGCACTCAAGCTGGAGCGGGAGCTGCTCGCCGAGGCGTTGCACTGCGGTACGCCGACGCTGGGCGTGTGCCTGGGGGCCCAACTCCTCGCCCGCGCCCAGGGCTTGACGGTGCGGAGCGGCGCCGAGCTCGGCCGGGAGAGCGAGATCGGTTGGAGCCCGTTGCGCGGCGTGGACCGTGACGACCCGGTCGTCGGCCCGTTGGCGGACGCTCCGGCCGTTCTCCATTGGCATGGTGACCGCATCGTGCCCGGCGCCGACACCCGCGTGCTGGCGCGTACCGACACCACCGAGTGCCAGGCATTCCGCATCGGCCCGGCTGCCTGGGGCCTCCAGTTCCACCTGGAGGTGACGCCGGGCCTCCTTGACGACTGGCTCGCCGAACCCTCGTTCGTCGCCGAGGCCACGGACGCCCTCGGCCCGCAGGCCGTGGACAGGCTGACGGCCGATGCCCGTACCGTCGCCCCGGCCCTGCGCCCGCTGGCCGAGCAGAGCTTGGCCCACCTGCGTGGCCTCTTCGAGGCCCGCGCCAACGGCTAGGACTGGCTGGGCCGTGATCACGTGACGGGGAAGAAGGAGACGGGGAAAAGGATTGGACGGGGTGACGCTCGGGCTTGTAGCTTTCCGTTGACCGTGACACCGCCCGAGGAGGTGAGACCCATGAACGCAGTATCGACGTGGGTGCTCCCCCTTCCCGTCACGGCCGGCGATTGACGTAGGTGTCGCCGGGAGCGCCTCGACCACAAGGCACTCCCGAAAGGCAACACCTATGTACTCTCTGCAATTCACCGCCGAGTCGTCGTCGAACGGCATCGTCGAGCGCGACTTCACCGTGGGCGACGTTCCCGGAGTTCTCTGGTCGCCGGCCTCCGGCGCCGATCGTGCGCCCCTGGTCCTGATGGGCCACGGCGGCGGCGCCCACAAGAGGCACCCGTCGATGCCTGGCCGGGCCCACCGTCTCGTGACCGGCTGCGGGTTCCACGTCGCCGTCATCGACGCGCCCGGTCACGGCGACCGGCCGCGCACCGCACACGACGAGCAGGAAATCGCCGAGCTGCGCAGGGCGCAGGCGGCGGGCGAGCCGGTAGGCCCGATCGTCGTCCGTTACAACGCCCGCCTGGCGGAGCTCGCCGTGCCCGAGTACCAGGCAACCCTGGACGCCCTTCAGGCACTTCCGGAGATTGGCGCCGAGGGGCCGGTGGGCTACGTCGGCATCGGTCTGGGCACCGGGATCGGGGTGCCGCTGGTGGCCGTCGAGCCCAGGATCACGGCCGCGGTCTTCGTCTCGACCTACCCCGATGTTCTGGTCGACAAGGCCAAGCAGATCACCGTCCCGATCGAGTTCCACCTGCAGTGGGACGACGAGCTCATCCCGCGTGAGGCCGGCCTCGCGCTGTTCGACGCCTTCGCCTCGAAGGAGAAGACGCTGCACGCCAACGCGGGCAAGCACCTGGAACTGCCCAGGTTCGAGGCCGACAGTGCGGTCCGGTTCTTCGCCCGGCATCTTGGCCAGGCGGCCACCTCAGCGGCCTGACGATGAGCGGCGGCGCCCGGTCCGCACATCGGGCGCCGCCGCCACCGCGGCCGGCGCGAGCACGGCCATGTGACGCCCGCGGAAGCCGAAGCCTCGGCATGGCCGGCCTCGCCCAGGTGGTGTCTGTGAGGGCAGTGTGCACGCCATGCGACACCATGCCGCGCGTGCCAACACCGCGAATTCAGACCGCCGTTGTGCGAGTGCCGCTGCTGCCTGCGCGCGGGCCGACGAGGACGCGGGAGAACAGGCGCGGGTCGGCCAGCGTCAGGGGCCCGGAGGTCATATGGAAGAGGCCGGAGAAGGCGGTGTAGATCTTCGGGTCGTGCGGGACGGTGTCGATCAGGCGATTCAGGAACCAGTTACCTGCCTTGACGGGCCAGGCAAGCCGCGACGTTTCCCAGGCACGGTCGGGGATGGTCGCCATCAGCCAGGGCGAGACGGTCAGGCGTGCCAACTGCTTCTGGAAGACCTGCCCGTCGAGGGGCGTACCGGCACGCCGGCCACGGAGCGTCCGCTCCAGGAGGCGGGCTTCGAGACCGGCGACGGTCATGCCCTGCCCGTAGGCGGGGTTGAAGGTGCACACCGCGTCCCCCATGGCGATCAGCCCTGCGGGCCAGCGAGGAAGGCGGTGGTAGGCGATCTTGCGGTTGACGGTACGGGCGTAGCGGCGCACGGCGGAGAGGGGGGTCAGGGAGCCGATGGTGCTGGCGATGGGGCCGGGCAGGGACTGGGCGTAGGCGAGGAAGTCGTCCTCGGTGTGCGGTAGTTGGGTACCGCCGGCTCCGTGCAGGGTGACGTGGAGCGTGTTGTTCTCGACCTGAATCGCGTAGCAACCTTTGTGGAATTCGGGGGCCCGGAGGGGTTGCAGCAAACCCATCCAGGAGGGCGGGGTCTGCCCTTCCGGGTAGGTGTAGATACGTGAGGCGTAGCCGATCTGGGCGTCCACGGTTGTCGTGCGGGGAGCGGGCAGGCCGAGCGCGGCCAGCCATTGCGGTAGGTGGGAGGAGCGTCCCGAGGCGTCCACGACGAGATCCGCGGCGATCTCGTCCTCGCTGTCGCCGTCCTTGACGCGCACTCCGGTGACCTTGCCGGGGCCGGCCGTGCGCAGGCCGGTGACGATCAGTCCGTCCCGCAAGGTGACGGGCTCCAACGCCGTCACCCGCTGGCGGAGAACATGCTCCAGGAGCGGTCGGGAGAAGGTCTGGATCGGCATGCCCATCGACGTGGGCTCCGGGATGCCGTTGGGTAGCACGGCGCAGAGGCCCTCGCCCCAGTCCCACACCGGCGCACCGGCGCGTTCCAACTCCGCCCGCAGGCCGGGGAAGTACCCCTCGAAGACCTTGGCTCCCAGGGCCAGAAGGGCATGGACATGGTGCCCCTGCGGCACTCCGACCCTGGGCCCGGACGCGCTCGGAAGCGCGTCGCGTTCGATGACGGTGACGGCCTCGAAACTGTCGGCCAGAACCCGTGCGGCGGCAAGCCCCGCCAGGCCCGCCCCGATCACCACGGCGTGCCGAACGTCGGTACCCATAGGCGTACTGCTTCCTCTCCCACTGCGGCCCGAACCCCCGCCGTTCCAGGGCTTGCCCGCTCGGCTTCCAGATAATCCGAAAGCCGTAACCCGCCGAGCACGCTCCGTGGCGTGCCGATCTTCGCTCCTGGAGTGCGCCTGGCGCCTACACCGCGAGACGGCAGGCCCTGCCGCTCGTCGACGCCTGCCGCTCATGAACTGGGCCTACCGCGGGGCCGGTGTCCTCGCCCGAACTCTCGACCCCGGCACGTGGACAGCGCTCCCCGGCCCCCGGGTAGCGCGCGGTTGCGGAGGGCCGTGCAAGGAATTGTGAACACTCCTCCACCGTGAAGTCGCCCGCACTACCGTCGAGTGGGGAAGTCGTCGTGCGGGCACGGGAGCCCGTCCGGGCGCTGCGCTGTCGACCGGGCGGCACGGCGCGGAGGTGCTTGTGCCACCGCACCTCGCCGAAAACGTCATAGGGGGATCGGCATGAACAGCCAGCGCACGGCGGTGTTACGCGGTCGGGCCGTTGAACTCGCCGCCCTGGTCACCTTGTTCGCCGCCATGCTCGTCCCCTCCGTCCCCGTTGCGCGTGCCGTACCCGCCGCAGGTGCGGCACCCGTCGCACGTGCCGCGTCCGCTGCGCGCGCCGGCTCCGTCGCGCATGTCGCAACCGCCCCGCCGCACTTCACGGACGGGTTCGGGCTCACCGTGGTCAGCCAGCCGGAGTGGGTGGCCAAGCGGACGTTCGTCCTCACCGTCAAGTCCACCGAAGTCCCGGTCTACGACGCGATGCAGGGTCAGGTCTCGGGCCAGCACGTCCTCATGGTCACGGTGCCGGCCGGGTACAACGCTGCCGCGGCCACCCGCTACCCGGTGCTCTACATGCTGCACGGCGCTCCGGAGCGGCCGAACGGCCGCCGGTACCTGGACCTGTCCGAACGGGCCACCCAGGGCCGCCCGTTGATCACCGTCACGCCGAACGGCGGCGGCCGCGGCTGGTATACGAACTGGGCGAACCCCGGCTCGCGGGGCCGGCAGAACTGGGAGAGCTTCCACCTCGACCAGGTGATCCCCTTCATCGACGCCAACGTGAAGACCATCCCGTCCAGGGCGGGGCGGGCGATCGTCGGGCACTCGATGGGCGGTTTCGGCGCCTTCCACTATGCCGAGGACCGGCCGGACCTGTTCGGCTATGCGGGCAGTTTCTCCGGGGACCTCGACCTCGATGATCCGGTGATGCGTGCCGCTGTGGTCGGCAGCGGTCTGCTTCCGGCGTACGGTGCGCCTCTTGAGACGCCTGGCGCGATCTTCGGGCCTCCGGTATGGCCCCTGGACGCCGGCTGGGACAAGGCGAGCCCCGCCCAGCACGTCGGAGCGCTGCGTGGCATGGGCGTGGCGATGTACACCGGCAACGGCGGGAACCTGACGGTCGATCCGGTCCTGGCCGTGGCCGAGAAGGCAGTCGAGCGGACGACCCTGAGGGCCGCCACCGCACTGCGCGCGGCGGGCATCCCGTACCACTTGGTCGACTACGGGAACGGCGGCGCGTGGGCTTCGGGCTGCACCGGCAAGCACAGCCAGGACGCATGTCTGCAAGCCGACATGAACGACTATGTGTCGCTGATCATGAAACATCTGCACCACCCGTGACGTGACCCTCCGTGGATGCCTGGGCGGGCTCCGGTCTCGCGGCCGGAGCCCCTTCCCCTCTTGGCGCGGGCCTCGCCGTGTGTAATATTCAACGCGTGATGAATTTTAATCGCGAGCCGGCGATCCGGGCGCGCGACCTGAGCGTCGTGCGAGGCGGTCGCACCGTCCTGGAGGGCCTGGACTTCGAGGTGCCGCGCGGCCAGATCACCGGCCTGCTCGGCCCGTCCGGCTGCGGCAAGTCGACGCTCATGCGCTCGGTGGTGGGCACGCAGGCCCACGTCAGCGGCGAGCTCACGGTGCTCGGCGAACCGGCGGGCAGTGCCCGGCTGCGCTCCCGCGTCAGTTACGTGACGCAGGCGGCCTCGGTCTACCGTGATTTGACTGCGCGTCAGAATCTGGAGCACTTCGCCGCCGTCCTCGGCATCCCGCGCCGCCGGATCCGCACCGAGGCCGAACGCGCCCTCGCGGACGTGGATCTGACCGCTCGCGCTGACGTCCTGGCGGGCACCCTCTCCGGAGGCCAGCTCGGCCGGGTCTCCCTCGCGGTGGCCCTGTTGGGCACTCCCGAACTGCTCGTGCTGGACGAGCCCACCGTTGGCCTGGACCCGGTGCTCCGTCGGGACCTGTGGCACCTCTTCCACCGCATCACCTCCGAGCGCGGCGCCGCCCTCCTCGTCTCCTCACACGTGATGGACGAGGCCGAGCGGTGCCACCGGCTGCTGCTGATGCGGGGTGGGCGGATCATCGCGGACGACGCCCCGGACGCCCTGCGCGCGCGCATGGGCACCGAGACCGTCGAGGGCGCCTTCTTGAAGATCGTGGATGCCGAGAACGACAAGGGGGCGGCCCGATGAAGGCCACTCGTACCCTCGCAACCGCCAGCCGGGCGCTGCGCCAGCTACGCCACGACCCGCGCAGCATCGCGATGCTGCTGCTGGTACCGGCGATCATGCTGGTGCTGCTCTACTGGGTCTTCGACGGCGACCAGCGGTTCAACTCCACCGGGGCGTCGCTGCTCGGGATCTTCCCGCTGATCACGATGTTCCTGGTCACCTCCATCGCCACCCTGCGCGAGCGCACGAGCGGCACCCTGGAGCGGCTGCTGTCGATGCCGCTCGGCAAGGGCGAGTTCATCGGCGGTTACGCCCTCGCCTTCAGCGCCCTGGCCGTCGTGCAGGCCGCCCTCTCCACCGGCCTCGCGGTGTGGTTGCTGGACATGTCGGTCGCCGGATCGCCCTGGCTGCTGCTGGTGGTGGCGATGCTGGATGCGCTGCTGGGCACGGCACTTGGCCTGTTCGTCTCGGCCTTCGCCGCGTCGGAGTTCCAGGCGGTGCAGTTCATGCCGATGGTGGTGCTGCCGCAGTTGCTGCTGTGTGGCCTGTTCGCGCCACGCAACACGATGCAGCCGATCCTGGAGGCGGTCTCCGACGTGCTGCCCATGTCGTATGCGGTGGACGCGATGAACGAGGTGCTCACACACACCGACGTCACCGGGAACTTCGTCCGCGACACGGCCATCGTGGCAGGGGTGGCGCTCCTGGTACTGGCGCTGGGCGCGGTCACCTTGCGGCGCCGCACCGCCTGACGCGGCAGGCGGATGCAGCGCGGTCGGCTCCGTGGTGGGTGCGGTCCTCCCACGCGCCCCTCCCGGGTCGCAGACGGCTGGGATGCCCCGGTGCGGAGGGCCGCCGTAGGCTGTGGCGCATGCACCCAGCACCTTTGTCCTTCGAGGTCCGTGTCCCGGACGCGGAGATCGCCCTGCCCGCCGCCTCCGTGCACACGGATCCCGTTGCCCCTGCCTTCGGCGGCGTCCCCGGGGCGACCCGCGCGGCCGTGGTGCAGCTCTCGCCTCGGGGAGCGCGGTGACGGAGAGCGGTGAGCCGCGCCGCGGCCGAGGTCGCCCGCGTCGGGACGCTGTCGAGGACGGGCCGGGGGCCCGGGAAAGGATCCTGCTCGCGGCGCGCAGCGAATTCGGGGAGCGCGGCTACGACCGGGCTTCGGTCCGCGGCATCGCCAAGCGCGCAAAGGTCGATCCCTCGCTTGTGCACCACTACTTCGCTTCGAAGGAGGGGGTGTTCGAGGCCGCGATGGAGGTCAACATCGCGCCGGCCATGGATATCCCACAGCTCTTCCTGGCCGATGCACAGACGGATATCGGCGAGCGGCTGACCCGGTTCGTCTTCGGCATCTGGGAACACGCCCTCACCCGCGAGCCGCTGCTGGCGATGGTCCGGTCCGCGGTGAACAACGAGACCGCCGCCGCGATCTTCCGTCGCATGATCACGCGCCGAGTGCTGAAGCGGGTGACCCCGGCGCTCTCCGGCCCGGACGCCGAACTGCGGGTCGAGTTGGCGGTGGCGCAGCTGGTCGGGACCGCGATGCTGCGCTACCTCATCAAGCTGGAACCGGTCGCGTCCGCCGATGTCGACGAGCTCATTGCGCAGCTCGCGCCCGTCGTGCAGTACCACCTCACCGGGACCCCACCCACCCCGCGCACGCAGAACGCCTGACGCCGTCGACCGCGATAGCGACCCACCGCGCAGCGCGGCAGGCAGATTTCGGCATCGCTGTCGCCAGCGGTCGCGCGAATTGTCTGCGGCCGCAAAGAAACGTCATGAGCATCGAGACACCCAACCCCATTGCACAAAGCGGCATTTCATGACCTCTCCCAGAGGCCGTTACGGTCGGATTCATGGACTGGAACTTTCCGACGGCCGAACAACTCGCGGCCGCTCTGCGCGCCGGTGAAGTGACCTCGGCGGAACTGACCGACGAGGCGATCGCCCGTATCGAGCGGGACGACAAGGAAATCAACGCGATCTGTGTGCCGGACTTCGACCGTGCACGGGCCGCCGCGCGCGACGCCGACCAGGCGCGCGCCCGCGGTGCGGACCGGCCCCTGCTCGGCATTCCGGTAACGGTCAAAGAGTCCTACAACATCGCCGGACTGCCCACGACTTGGGGCATGCCGCAACACCGGAACTACCTGCCGGCCGAGGACGCCGTGCAGGTGTCACGACTCAAGGCCGCGGGCGCGGTGGTGCTCGGAAAGACCAATGTGCCCGTGAGGCTGAAAGATATACAGAGCTTCAACGAGATCTACGGCACCACCAACAACCCCTGGGACCACAGCCGCACGTCGGGCGGATCCTCCGGCGGCTCGGCGGCGGCCCTGGCGTCCGGATTCGGCGCGCTGTCCATCGGCTCCGACCTCGCCGGTTCGTTGCGCACCCCCGCACATTTCTGTGGGGTCTACGCGCACAAGCCAACGCTCGGGTTGGCGGCGATCCGCGGAATGGTGCCGCCGCCCGCCCCGGCCCTGCCCACCGATTCCGACCTCGCCGTCGTCGGTCCGATGGCGCGCACGGCCCGCGACCTCGTGCTCCTGCTCGACGTCATGGCCGGACCGGACCCGTTGACGTTCGGTGTGGCGCACGACGTGCGGCTGCCACCCGCGCGCCACGAACGGCTCAGCGACTTCCGCGTCCTGGTCCTCGACCAGCATCCGCTCATTCCGACCGGGGCCGCCGTGCGGGCGGGCCTGAACCGGGTGGCCGATGCGCTCGTCGACGGCGGTGCCCGCGTCGAGCGGCACAGTCCGCTGCTGCCCGATCTGACCGAAGCCGCCCTGCTCTACGTACAGTTGCTGTCCTCAAGCACCGCTGCGAGCGTTCCCGTCGAGGCGTACGAGCAGCTGCGGACCCGCGCCGCCGGGCTGAGCGCCGACGGCCAGAGCCTCGGTGCGGCGCTGCTGCGCGGCGTGGGCTTCAGCCACCGCGAATGGCTGGAGGCGAACAGCCGTCGCGAGCTCCACCGCCACGGCTGGCGGCGGCTCTTCGCCGAGTTCGATGCCGTGGTGTGTCCCATCACGCCCACTCCGGCGTTCCCGCACGACCACCACCCCGATCCGCTGGAACGCCGGCTCGACATCGACGGCGTCGAGTACCCGTACTTCGACCAGCTCGCCTGGGCCGGTGTGGCCACCATGCCCGGCCTACCCGCCACCGCCATACCAACGGGCAGGTCCCCCGAGGGGCTGCCGGTGGGCGCACAGCTCATCGGCCCGATGTTCGAGGACCGCACCCCGCTGAGGCTGGCCGAACTGCTTGAGCAGAAGATCGGCGGTTTCCAGGCACCGCAGTAGGGCCTACTGCTGCTGTTTGGAGGCCGAGGCCCGGATTCCCCAGGAATCCGGGCCTCGGCCGTTTGCCGGCGCCCGATGTCCGGCCGCTCGGGCTGGGGACTCAGCCGAAGAACCCGGTGATGTGGCGGACCACGGTTTCCGGCTGCTCCTCGGGGAGGTAGTGGCCGCTGTCCGCCACCAGCTCCACGCTGACGTTTGTACCGTGCCTGGGCAGCAGCTCCTTGAGGTAGGAGTAGTTCGCCGCGCCGCCCAGGGCCAGCAGCGGCATCGTCACCGGCTGGTACGTCTTCAGATCGGCGACGTCCTGCCCGAACGCCTGGTACCAGCCGTTGCCCGCGCGGATGCCGTCCGCGGAGTCGTACGCGTGGGTGTAGACCTGGCGCGCCTGCTCGTCGATGGCTTCGGGGACCTCGGCCAGCAGGTCGGCGAAGTAGTCGACCAGGTGTCGGAAGCGGCCGACCAGCAGCTTCTCGGGGAGCTCGGTGACCTGGTTGAACGCGAACCACCAGAGGTAGTAGCCGGCGGCGTCGGCCGGGGCGGTGGACTGCGGCAGCAGTCGCATCTCGTTGAAGTTCTCGTCCGGGTGGGCCACATCGAGGAGCATCAACTTGCGGACGACCTCAGGGTGGTTGGCGGCCAGCGCGTACGCGACCATCGCGCCGATGTCGTGCCCGACGAGGTTGACGCTCTCCAGGCCGAGGTGGCGCAGCAGTTCGTAGATGTCGCGGGCCATCGTCTTCTTGTCGTAGCCGGAATCGGGCTTGTCGGAGCCGCCCATGCCGCGCAGGTCGACCACGATCACGCGGTAGTGGGCCGCGAGCGCGGGCATGACCTTGCGGTACTCCCACCAGGTGTGCGGCCAGCCGGCGAGGAGGACGAGCGGTTCGCCCCGGCCGCCCGAAACGTGGTGCAGGCGGACGCCGTTGACGTCCGCGTGTGCGCTGGTGAAGTCCCCTTCCAGGGAGCGGGCAAGTTCTGCGTCCGTCGGTGTGGTGGTCGTGGGCATGGGGAGCGATCCTCACTTTTCTTGAACGAGCATTCCAGTAAAAGAGCAGGGCAGGATGCGAGGGGCTTGGTGGGGGAGCGGTTCGGTCGGCTCGGTCCAGCGATCAGCTCAGCAGGGTCAGCGCCTGGTCCAACGCGTCCCGCAGGCGCCGCTGGTCCTGGGTCTTGCTGATCACGCGCAGGCCCTGGATGAAGGTGACCAGGAAGCGGGCCAGGGCGCGCGGATCCTTGTCCGCGCTCAGTTCGCCCTGGCTCCGGGCCCTGACCAACACCGAGGTGAGCAGGGTCTCCAGCCCCGCGAGGCCCGATTCCACCAGTCGCTCCGCCTGGGCGTCGCCGGGGAGGAGCTCCACGGCGGTGTTCGTCACCAGGCACCCCTTGCGCTCCGGGTCCTCCAGAGCGCACGAGTGCAAGAACGCGCGCAGCGCGGGCAGCACCGGACCCGGCTGTGACAGTTGGTGCGTGCCCGAGCTGCCGGCGTCCTCGCAATACCGGTCCAGCGCGCGCAGATACAGCTCGTGCTTGCTGCCGTAAGTGGCGTAGATGCTGCCCCGGTTGATGCCGAGGTGGTCGACCAGGTCCTGCATGGAGGTGGCTTCGTAGCCCTTGCGCCAGAAGAGGTCCAGTGCGGCGCGCAGCGTCGCGTCGGGATCGAATGCCTTGGTCCTGCCCATGAAGGCAGCCTACGGGATCTGTACCGATCGTTCAAGAAAACCGTGGTGGCGTGGGGGAGTGAGGCGTGCACGGGGATCGATCCGGCGCAATTGGCAGGGTGGAGGGAGGCGGTGTGCTGGTCTCCCGTCAAGTCCTGAAAATGACGGTGAGTTGAGTCGAGCTCCGGTGCGGAAGCCCTCTGCGTGCCATCTGCTGGCCAAAAGTAGACCACTTGAGGGTCAGAATTCGACATGGACATGCTTTGTTCATCTGAAGCCTCTACCCGCATAGACAACGGGTCTGGTGCCATGTCGCCAAGTGCCCGGAATCCCGCCGGGCCCGACCACGGAGCCCCCATGCGATCGACACGACGACTCGCCTCCGCGACCACGGCCATCGCGCTCACCGCCGCAGGTCTCGTCCTCACCGTCGGCAACGCGCACGCCGCGACCTGTTCCCAGTCACACCTGCCGCTGCCCGATGCGAACTGCCAGCCGGGCGCCTACAACCCCGACGTAACCCAGTCGACCATCAACTCAACGATATGCGTGCCAGGTTGGACCAAGACCGTGCGCCCGCCGGCCTCCTACACCACCCCGCTGAAGGTCAAGCAGATCGGCGAGTACGGCTACTCCGACACCAACACCGCCGACTACGAGGAGGACCACCTGGTCCCCCTCGAACTCGGCGGGGCGCCCCGCGACCCCAAGAACCTGTGGCCCGAACCCCGCTACGGTGACCAGCCGGCCGCCAGCAAGGACTCCGTGGAGAACAAGCTGAAGGTGGCGGTGTGCAACGGCACCGTCAAACTCGACGCCGCACGCAGCGCCATCGCCACCGACTGGACCACGGCCCTTGCCAAGGTCGGCATCGGCTGATCCCCGAGTGGGCCCCCAACCAGCCCTGTTGGGGGCCACCCGCCGCCCCGCGGACATCGGGCTCAGGGTCCGCCGCAAAGGTTTGCCGGTTCGACGCCCACTTCCGGTGCATGATGTTCCTCAACGGCCAGCAAAAGTCTGGGAGTTTAGGGAGAGGGGGTGGCCCCGTTGACGGCGATACACGTGACGACGTGGGACGAGACCGGGGGTGAAGGTGTACCCGCGGTCTTCGTGCACAACATCTTTACCTGGGGTACCGATGAGAACTACGGGTTCGCGGCACAGCGGCCGCTGGCCGACCGCTACCGCCTGCTCCTGATGGACCGCCGCGGCTACGGCGGCAGCCCCGACACCGAGCGGAGCGACTTCGAGACGGACGCCGAGGATGTTGCTGGCCTGCTCGGCGAAGTGTGTGACGCCTCCGGCAACCACAGCGGCGGCGCGCATCTGGTCGGGCACGGTTACGGCGGGGTAGCCGTGATGCTCGCTGCCGCCCGACGGCCCGACCTCGTCCGGTCCCTGACGCTGATTCAGCCGTCCGTCTACCACGCGGCCGCCGAGCACCCCTCCGTCGCGGCGCTGCTGCGTCGGGTGGCGGAAGTGGCGCCCGGCGTGCCGGAGTCCATGACGCCGGAGGAGTTCCTGCGCGCCTCGACCGAGGGGATCGGGCTGCCTGTACCGGAGGCGACCCCGCAGCGGCTGCGGGCGGTCGCCGCCTCGATGCGTGAGCGGCCTGTCTGGGAGGCGCGGGTGCCCCTGGAGCCCCTGCGGGCGGCGCCCTGGCCGACGTTGGTGATCTGCGGCACCTGGGAGGACGCCCCCGAGTTGTACCGCACCTACGTCGGGGAACCGCAGATCGCCTGCGCCGAGGCCGTCGCAGATACGGTCGGCGCCAGGCTGCTGCGCGTCCCGGGCTTCTACCCGCACACGCAGCAGCCCCTGGCCGTCAACGCGGCTCTGCGGGAGCTGTGGGGGTAGCGGCCAACGTCCGTGCGGAACAGGTTAGTTGGAGCGGGGGCGCCGGTGAAGGACATCCCCCGCGCCCGTCGGCGAGATCCCGCTCGGCCGCGCTGACGTTCACCAGGCGTGTGGTGCTCGTCCCCTCAGGAGATGGGCGCCTCGCGCAGGCTGCGGAAGAAGGCCCGGATGTCGTCGACGAGCAGGTCCGGTTCTTCCATTGCGGCGAAGTGGCCGCCCCGGTCGAACTCCGTCCAGCGGACGATGTTGTTGGTCCGTTCGGCGATGTGGCGCAGGGCAATGAAGTTCTCTTGCGGGAAGGAGGCGAACGCGGTGGGGGTCGTCGAGGGCTCCGGCGGGTTTCCCCGGTAGGCGGCGTGAGCGCGTTCGTAGTAGATGCGTCCGGAGGAGCCGGCGGTCCCGGTCAGCCAGTACAGCATCACGTTGGTGAGGAGGTGGTCGCGGTCGACGGCGTCCTCGGGCCGGTCCGCGGAGTCCGTCCACTCCTTGAACTTCTCGGTGATCCAGGCGAGTTGGCCGATCGGTGAGTCGGTGAGTGCGTAGGCGAGGGTCTGCGGGCGGGTGGACTGGATGTCCGCGTAGCCCTGTCGGTCGCGGGTCCACGCCTGCATGCGCTCCCAGGAGGACCAGGTGCGCGCCTGTTCCGCGGGGCTGAGGGCGGCGAGTTCGTCCTCCGTCGGTTCGGCCGTCGCTCCGGCGCCGGGGATCAGGTTCAGGTGGACGCCGATGACGTGGTCGGGGCGGATGCGGCCCAGCTCGCGGGAGATGGCCGATCCCCAGTCGCCGCCCTGGGTTCCGTAACGGTGGTAGCCCAGGCGCCGCATCAACTCGGCGAAGGCGGCCGCGACACGTTGGTACTCCCAGCCCCTTTCGTGGGTGGGGCCGGAGAAGCCGAAGCCGGGGATGCTCGGCAGGACCAGGTGGAAGGCGTCCGCGGGGTCGGCGCCGTGCGCCCGGGGGTCGGTGAGTGGGCCGGCGATCCGCTCGAACTCGACGACGGAACCGGGCCAGCCGTGCGTGATGACCAGCGGGGTGGCATCCGGTTCGGGGGAGCGGATGTGGGCGAAGTGGATGTTGGTGCCGTCGATCGTGGTGGTGAACTGTGGCCACTGGTTGAGTCGGGCCTCCGCCGCCCGCCAGTCGTACTCGTGTCGCCAGTAGTGCGCGAGTTCCCGCAGGTAGTCACGCGGGACGCCGTAGTCCCAGCCGGCGTCGGGCAGTTCGTCCGGCCAGCGGGCGCGGTCGAGCCGGTCGTGCAGGTCGTCCAGGTCGCTGTCCGGGATCGAGATGCGGAACGGCCGGATGCTGTCGTCGGGTGATGTCGTCATGGGGGTGGAGCTTAGGGTCTGTCCGAGGCGGACCTGGCGCTTCCGAGATCGACATTTTGTGCCGGTCGTGGCGCCGCCGCGTTGCGGATGGCGGGTGGTGGTCGGACAGTGCCTTGCGCTCAGTCCACTGGCCGCGCTGCGGCGGTGCTGGTCGCCATCGCGATCTGGCCGCGCGGCGCGGACGACGCCTCGTAGCTACGCGGGGCTGCGCCCCAGTCCGGGGCGCGCGAGGTCTTCTGCGTCAACGCCCGTGCAGGCAGGATGAGTCGAGCGCTATGGGTCGAGCGCACGCGGCAAGCGCACGCGGCAAGTCGGAAACGATCGGTCCGGCACCCTTCGGACCCAATGAAGGCCCGACGAAGACCCGATGAAAGCCCGCTGAAGACGACAAGGGGCCGGACATGACGGACCGCTTCACCCCCACCCCCGACGACAAGTTCAGCTTCGGCCTGTGGACGGTCGGTTGGCGGGGCCGGGACCCGTTCGGGGACGCCACCCGCGCCGCCCTCGACCCGGTCGAGTCCGTCCACCGGCTCGCCGAACTCGGGGCGTACGGAGTCACGTTCCACGACGACGACCTGATCCCCTTCGGCGCGAGCGAGACGGAGCGCGACGCGCACCTCAAGCGGTTCCGACAGGCGCTGGAGGCCACCGGCCTGACGGTCCCGATGGCCACCACCAACCTCTTCACCCACCCGGTCTTCAAGGACGGTGCGTTCACCGCCAACGACCGCGCCGTGCGTCGCTACGCACTGCGCAAGACGATCCGCAACATCGACCTCGCGGCCGAACTGGGCGCCGACACCTACGTCGCCTGGGGCGGCCGCGAGGGCGCGGAATCCGGCGCAGCCAAGGACGTACGCGCCGCCCTCGACCGACTCAAGGAGGCGTTCGACCTACTCGGCCAGTACGTCCTGGAGCAGGGCTACGACCTCCGCTTCGCGATCGAGCCCAAGCCCAACGAGCCACGCGGCGACATCCTGCTCCCCACCGTCGGACACGCCCTGGCCTTCATCGAGCGGCTGGACCGCCCGGAGCTGTACGGCGTCAATCCGGAGGTCGGCCACGAGCAGATGGCCGGCCTCAACTTCCCACACGGCGTGGCCCAGGCGCTGTGGGCGGACAAGCTCTTCCACATCGACCTCAACGGCCAGTCCGGCATCAAGTACGACCAGGACCTCCGGTTCGGCGCGGGCGACCTGCGCGCCGCCTTCTGGCTCGTCGACCTCCTGGAGACTGCCGGCTACCAGGGCCCCCGCCACTTCGACTTCAAGCCACCGCGCACCGAGGACTTCGACGGAGTGTGGGCCTCCGCCGCGGGCTGCATGCGCACCTACCTGATCCTCAAGGAGCGCGCCGCCGCCTTCCGCGCCGACCCGCGCGTCCGGGAGGCGCTGCGCGCCGCCCGCCTGGATGGCCTCGCGCGCCCCACGGCGGAAGACGGCCTCGCCGCCCTGCTCGCCGACCACACCGCCTACGAGGAGTTCGACGCCACCGCCGCCGGCGAACGCGGCATGGCCTTCGAGCAGTTGGACCAGCTGGCGATGGAGCATCTGCTGGGCGCTCGATGACGTGACGGGCGCTCCTCACCACCCCCCACCCCGCCGAGGAGGAACTGGACATGGGCCCAAAGCGAAGGGCGTTGCTCTGCGCCGCGAGTGCCGCGATCCTCACCACGTACGCGCTCGCGCTCCCCACGACCTCAGCGGGGGCCGTGGCCGCTTCCGCGAGCCGTGCCCCCGCCTTCGAGGAAGTCTGGAGCACGGGCTTCGACGGTGCCGCGGGATCGCCCCCGTCCGCCGCCGACTGGATCACCGACACCGGTACCGGCTACCCGGGAGGCGCGCCCAACTGGGGTACCGGGGAACGGGAGACGTACACCAACCGTCCGGAGAACCTCCAGCTCGACGGGGTGGGACACCTCAAGATCACCGCGCAACGGGACGGTGCCGCCTGGACCTCGGGCCGGATCGAGACCCGGCGCACCGACTTCGCGGCCCCGGCCGGGGGCAAGCTCCGGATCGAGGCGAGCATCCGGGTGCCCGACGTCTCCGGCGGCGCCGCGCTCGGCTACTGGCCGGCGTTCTGGACGCTCGGCGCCGACTTCCGCGGTAACTACCAAAACTGGCCGGGCATCGGCGAGTTCGACATCATGGAGAACGTCAACGGTCTCAACAAGGTCTGGGGCACCCTGCACTGTGGCGTCACCCCCGGGGGACCGTGCAACGAGACCCAGGGGAAGGGAAGTTCCCGGGACTGCCCGGGCAGCCCCTGTCAGGCCGGCTTCCACACCTACGCGCTGGAGCTCGACCGCACCAACCCGGCCGCCGAATCGCTGCACTGGTACGTCGACGGCCAGCAGTTCCACACCGTCAACGCCTCCGAGATGGACGCCGACACCTGGGCCAAGGCCGCCCACCACGGCCACTTCCTGCTGCTCAACCTCGCCATGGGCGGCGGCTTCCCGGACGGCGTGGCGGGCTCACCCACCCCCACCGACGCCACCAAACCCGGCGCTTCGATGCTCGTCGACCACGTTGCGGTTTCCGTGCAGAAGCCGGCCGCCTCGGGTACCGGGGCGGCCGGCCCAGCCCGGTCGGTAGGGCACTGAACCGCGTTTCATGTCAGGGCAAGTCGCCGTGTTCGTAGACGGTGACGGCGTAGGGGCGATGGGTGGCGGTCTCGATGTGCTCGGAGTGTTGGGTGAGTCGTTGGGCGCTGTCGAATGGGCGGTGAAGTCGGCGGGATTCCGGCCAGGGATGTACCGCTACGAGGAGGCCCTGCGGGGCGAGTAGGGCGGCGATGCGTGAGCACGCCGTCCGTAGCCGTTCCTGGCCGCCTAGGTAATAGAGCAATTCCGAGCAGAAGACGAGGTCGAACAGGCCGTCGGGGCTGTCTTCGAAGATGTTCAACGCCGTGAAAGTGACGTTGTCGAGCCCTTGGGCGCTGGCACGTCGGCTGGCCCGTTCCAGAGCGCGTTGGGAGATGTCCACGCCCACCACTTCGGCGGTCGGGTAGGCATCGGCCACGCGGCGGGTGAACGTCCCTTCGCTGCAACCGATGTCCGCGATGCGCCGGTACGGTCGCGGCGGGATACGCGCCAGGGTCGTTGTGTACTTGGCGGTCTCGTACGGCGCGACCTCGTGCTTCCAGGGGTCCGGGCGGCGGTGCTTGTGTTCGAAGCAAGCGCGGAGGAATTTTCCGTGGTACTCGGAGGAGAGCAGGGAAGTGAGGTTGAACAATCCGCGGTGCACCTTGTCGCCGGCGGTGCGGAGGCGTTCCATGGCAGCTCTTTCGGTCGTTCGGTCGGGATGCCGTTGAGGGTCGAATTGGCTATCTGGTGGGTCTTCTTCTCGGTTTCGCGGGATGGTTCTTTTGGGTGATTGCCCACGCTTTCCCGCGAGCGTTTGCGCGGGGTGAGGAGCGTTCAGGGGCTGCGGCCGTGGTTTCGGTGCGGTGAAGTGACGGTGTGGCTGGCTAAGTTGGCCCGGTGGTCATGGTGGGTGGCGAGATCCGTAGGTATGCGGCGCTGGGTGCGCTGGGGTCGGCACTTCTGGGGGCGGGGGGTTGGAGCGCGGGAGCGCTGACGCTGGGGGAGCGGGACGGGGTGTGGGGAGTGCCGGCCCCTTCGCTGGTGTTGTTGGGGGCGGTGGCGGCGTACGCGGGGCTCTCGCTGTTGGTGGTGGCCTGGTGGCAGTTGGGCGCGCTGTTGCGCGACGGTGGGGCGGTGAGTCGGCGGCAGCAGTGGGTGGTGCTGGGGTGCTGGGCCGCACCGATGGTGCCGGGTCCGTTGCTGTTCAGCAGCGATGCCTACAGCTATGTCGCTCAGGGGGCTGTCGCGCATCGGGGGTGGGACGCGTACGAGGTGGGGCCCGCGGCGTTGGGGGGTGTGCTGCCCGGCGATGTCCCGGGGATGTGGCGGGGGACGCCCGCGCCGTACGGACCGCTGTGGGTGGCGGTCTGCGAGGCGGTGGTGGCCGTCACCGGGGAGCACCATGTGGTGGTCGCGGTGTGGGGGCTGCGACTGCTGGGGCTGGCGGCACTCGGCTTGTTGGCGTGGGCGGTGCGTTGGCTGGCCGGTGCGACGGGTGCGGGCCAGGCCGGGGCGTGGTGGGCGGCGCCGCTCAACCCCCTGCTGCTGGTGCATGTGGTGGGCGGGGTGCACAACGAGGCACTGATGCTGGGGCTGTTGCTGGCCGGCCTGGTGCTCTTCCGCCGGGGTTATTGGCGGGCGGGGACGGCGGTGTTGACCCTGGCCGCCCTGGTGAAGGCCCCGGTCGGGGTGGCGCTGTTGTGCGCGGGGGCCGCGGCCGTGGCGGCGCGACCCGGCGGACGGCCGCGTGTGCGCAGGGCGTTGGCGATCGCCGCGGTCGCCGGAGGGACGTTGCTGGCGGGGGTGGCGGCGTGCGGACAGGGCTGGGGGTGGCTGCACACGGTGAGTACCCCGGCCAGGGTCGTGACCCTGCTGTCGCCAACTACCGCCGTGGGCTGGGTGTCCGGGGCCGCGCTTGCCGGGCTGGGATGGGGTACGCAGACCGCGGCCCTGACGGTGGTACGGGGCGTGGGCCTGCTGGCGGGGGCGGGTGTGGTGGTGTTCTGGGTGCGTCGCGCGCCTCGGGTCGGGGTCGAGTACGCGGTGGGCATGGCGCTGCTCGGCCTGGTGGTGAGCGCGCCGGTGGTGCAGCCGTGGTACCTGCTGTGGGGCGTGGTCCCGCTGGCCGCGGTGGCATGGCCCCTGTTGGCCCGCACCTGGGTGAAGGCGGCGACGGTGGTGATGGTGCTGGTCACGCTCCCCTCGGGGCAGAACCCGGAGCGGGCCTATCTGTTGGCGGCGGTCACGGGTGTGCTGCTGGTGGCGGCGGTGTGTGCGGCGCGGGCCTGGCGCGCAGGGCGGATGTGCGTCCCCACCGCAGCAGCCAGAGCGCCCCGGTGACCAGTCCCAGGGGGATCTCCAACGCCTGGGTGAAGACGGCGAAGAGCAAGGTGCCCGCCGCGACCGGCCCCGGGGCGCCGCCGAGGGCCACCAGCGCGACGGTGACCGCGCTCTCGGTCACCCCGATCCCGTTGGGCGTCACCGCGATCTGGGTGAGCATCCGGCTGGCGGCGAACACCGCGAGGGCGGGCCCCGCCGCCGTTCCCGCCCCCGTCGCGTACAGGCAGGCCAGGAACAGCAGGCCCTGCGCGGCCAGGGTCGCGGCCATGCCCCACAGCAGCCTCCGCCAGGAGCGGTGCACCACTCCGCGGCACTCCGCACACCAGCGCCTCAGCCACCGGCGTACCCGGAGGCCAACGCGCCCTCCAAGGCGGCGGGTTAGGGGCAGCGACGCCAGGCGGCGGGCCGGCCGGAGGCCAGCGCGTCCGGCGACCCGCCAGCCGACCGCGGCCAGCAGTGACGCCGTGAGCACGGTGGCGCCCGCTCCCGCCGCCCAGCCGATGCCGGGGATCGCGGTGCGCACCAGGAGCAGCGCCCCCAGCGCGGAAATCAGCAGGCGGGCGCCGACGTTGCACACTCCCGTCACGCCGACGCACGCGGCGATGGCCGGTGGGCGGTGCCCCCATCGCTGGGCCATCGCATAGGTGACGGCCACCCCGGCGCCGCCGCCGAGGGGGAGGAGGTTGCTGCACGCGCTGCTGGTGCAGTTCAGCATCAGCGCCCGAGGGCGGGAGAGCCCGGGGAGCGCGGCGCTCAGCACAGCGGTGTAACTCCACAGCGACCCCGCCCAAAGCCCGCACAGCAACAGGCACTTGCCCATACCGATGCCCTTCAGGCTGACGCCGATCTCCGCCCACTGCGCACCGGCTGCCTTCGGTACGGCCAGGACCAGCAACACCACTCCGGCCAGCAGCGGCCCGGTGCCCAGTACGGCCCATGCGGCGCGCGGCAGTTGGGCGATGCGGTGGTTCACTTGCCCCGGGCCCTGGGCGCTGCCGCCACCTGGCGCGGAACGGTTGCCAGCGGGTCGTCGAGCACGGTGCCCGGCGGCAGGCCGCGTTGGATGTACCACTCGGTGCCCAGCGCGTAGCGGAAGACCAGGCCGGGCAGGCGGCGCAGCGCGGCCAGGGTCCGTACGGAATCCCCGCCGGTGGCCTGGCTCGCGTGGGCGGCCATGCTGGCCCGCTTCGTCCTCCAGAGACCTCTTACCGAGACCCGGTGGGTGATGTCCGCACCGGGCGCGTACGCCTGCCGGAAGGCGTCCCGGTCGAAGTGGGGCGGGAAACGGTACAGCCACGAGGCCGCCCGCAACCCCCGCAGCAGCACGTCGCGATCGACGGTGGCCTCCAGCACGACGGGCGTTCCGGCGAGGGCGGCGGCCCGGTAGCCGACCCGGTGCACCTGGAGGTGGTCGGGGTGCCCGTAGCCGCCGGCCGGGTCGTAGACGGTCAGCAGTTCGGCCCGCTCCTCGGTGAGCACCTCCGCCAGGCGGCCGGCCGCCTCCTCAACATCCGCTCCGGCGAACGGTACCGGGCACTCGGCGGGCTGCCCCGCCGCCCCGTCGCGGTGCGGCACAGGGGCGTGGCCGGAGTCGGCGTAGCCGAGGAAGACGACCCGGGCGCAGCCCAGGATCCGCGCCGCGGCATGGGCCTCCCGGTGCCGCACTTCCCCCAGCCCCTGCCCCCTCAACTCCGGGGCGGCGAGGCCGCCTTCGCCGGAGGTGGCCAGCACGAGGACCACGCGATGCCCTTGCCGGGCCAGCCGCGCCATGGTGCCCGCCGTGAGCAGCGCCTCATCGTCCGGGTGGGCGTGGAAGAACAAACAGGTATGGTGCACGTTGGGCGTTCTACCCTAAGGCGTCAGCTAATGCACCATCAAGTGATGGAGTGTCCCACGTGATCGTGCATATCTCGGACTGCTTTCCGCCCCGCACCGGCGGCATCGAGTCCCAAGTAGCCGCGCTCGCCGCGGCACAGCACTGCGCGGGGCAGGACGTTCACGTCGTCACGGCCACTCCCGCGGCGTCCGGCACGGGTCCCGACTGGCCGTACCCGGTGCACCGCGTCAGCGCCCGGCTTCCACGCCAGATGCCGATACACCCGCGTGCGGGACGGGAGTTGGACCGGCTGCTGGACCGGTTGGACCCCCCGGTGGTGCATGTCCACGTCGGCGCGATCTCCCCCTTCGCCTGGGCGGCACTGGGCTGCGCACGTCGCAAGCGCATTCCCACGGTGGTCACCGTGCACAGCATCTGGGACGCCGCGGTGCGCGCCGTGTACGGAGCCCTGCGCCGCACGGGGCCGGCCCCGGTCGCACCGACGACCATCACGGCGGTCAGCCGGCCGACCGCCTGGCGGGTACGGCAGGCACTGCCCCGCACGTCCCCCCTGGTCATCCCCAACGGCATCGACGTCTCCTGGTGGCGCCACCAGACCCCCGTTGCGGCCGAGGAGGACGAGGTGCGGGTCGCCGCCGTCGGCCGGCTGGTACCGCGCAAGGAACCGATGGAACTGCTGGCGGCGCTGCGGGCCGCCCACGCACGGTTGGCCCGGCACGACATTCGGCTGCGCGCGACCTTCGTCGGCACCGGCCCCAGCGCCCAGTCCATGCGCAGCTACATCCTCCGTCACGGCATGGAGCCATGGGTCCGGCTCACCGGCCGCATGGACTCCGTCGGGGTACGCCAACTGCTCGCCGCGACGGACCTGTTCGTGAACCCCTCCCGGCGCGAAGCCTTCGGGATCGCCGCCCTGGAAGCCCGCACCTGCGCGGTGCCCGTCCTCGCCCGCCAGGACACCGGCGTCGCCGACTTCGTACGGCACAACCGCGAGGGCGCGCTCTGCCGCCACTCCGCCTTCTCGCTCGTCGACGAACTGGTGTGGCTGGCCCGTACCCCCGGAGCCCGGCACGCTCTGGCGGAACACAACCGCCAGACCCTGCCCACCCAGTGCACATGGCCGGCCGTCACCGAAGCCTTCGCCTACGCCTACGAGACGACCGCACGCACCGGGAGCATCGGATGACCACCACGGAGCATCCCGAAGACCCCGTTCCCGACGGCAAGGAAGCGGCGGAGCGGGCTGGTGGTCCCCTCCTCGGGACGGTGCGCGATGTGGCGGCCCGGCAGGCGAAGTGGGTGCTGCTCGGCTGCGTCGTGGCGATGCTGCTGGCGGCGTGGGTACCCGCGTGCTGGCCCGGGAACATGGTGGATCTGCGGGTGTACCGGGAAGCCCCCTCGCACCTGCTCACCGGCGACCTGTACGCCTTCCGGCTGCACCTGCCCGGCCTCGACGCCTTCCCGCTGCCCTTCACCTACCCGCCCTTCGCGGCAGCGCTCCTCCTCCCGTTGTCCCAAGCAGTCTGGCCACTGCTCGCCGCCGCATGGTGTGCGGTCTCGATCCTCGCCCTCGTGGTGTTGACCCACTGCTGTCTGCGGATGGCCCAACCCGACGTGCCGGAGGGACGGCACCGGCAGGGTGTGCTGCTGTGGAGTGCCGGGCTGCTGTGCCTCGAACCCGTCACCTACACCCTGGTCTTGGGGCAGATCAACCTGCTGCTCGCGGCACTGGTGCTGTGGACGGTACAGAGGCGGTCACCGGTGCTCGCGGGGCTCGGTCTCGGCACAGCTGTCGGTATCAAACTCACCCCCGCCGTCACCGTCCTGTACGTGCTGCTGCACGGCCGCCGGCGAGCGGCGCTGTGGTCGATTGCCGCCTTCGCCGCCACCGTGGCAGTCGGCTGGGCCGTGGCGCCCGGCCCCTCAAGGGAGTTCTGGTTTCACGTCCTCGGCGACACCTCGCGGGTCGGACCGGTCGGCTCGGTGGTCAACCAGTCGCTGCGCGGCGCCCTTTCGCGCACCCTCGGCCACGACGTCGGCTGGTCCACCCCCTGGTGGTCACTCGCCCTGCCCGCTGGCCTGCTCGCCCTCCGCGCGGCCGTGCGCACCGCCCGCCGCGGCGACGCCCTGGGCTGCCTCGCCGCGGCCCAACTCCTGGGCCTCCTGATCAGCCCCATCTCCTGGGTACACCACTGGGTATGGGCCGTACCCGCCGTGGTGTGGCTGGCCTACGACGCGCGTCGCACCGGCTGGCACACCGCGGCCCTCACCGCCTGGTGCACGGTCACTCTCGGCCATGTCGTCTTCTGGCTGGAGCGGCCGCAGACCGACGTGTGGGCCATCGCCCGCCCCTGGTACCTCTGGCTGCCCGGCTGGAGCTACCCGCTCTGCGCCGTGCTCACCCTCACCGCAATGCTCCGCCCCGGCTCACCGACCGTTCCTCGTCAGCCTGAAGCCGCCTTGAAGCCGCCTGGTCGCGGAAGGTGACGATCCAACGACGGGCCCGATGGCGACACCACGGCGGAAAAACTGCTGGTCAGCCGCGTGCATCCCGGGCTGACCGGTGCCGTGTGGTCAGGCCGGGACATCGGGGTGACGATGGGAGCAACTGCCCATCGTGTTCGCCTCATGCCTGGGCGCGGAGGCGGCGCGGCCGCCCGATGAGTGGGGGCGCCATGACGTTCGTCGATGCCGCCGTACGGCTCCCTGATGAAGGTGGGAGCTGGCGCACGCTCCTCTTCCGCCGGACCAGGTGCCTGGAGCTGAACTGGGACGCGGGGATCCGCTACCTCGGCGAGATCACCGAGTACCGGAAGCAATGGCGGTCGCTGCGCAAGACCTCCTTCGCCCGGGACGTCGACGCGGCCGTGCAGTTGGCGGACGAGGGCGGCAGCTGGCGCACGTTGTTGTTCCAGGGGGACCAGTGCCTGGTGCTGAACTGGGACGGGGGCGTTCGGTTCCACGGAAAGATCATCGAACTCGGGGTGCAGTGGCGGGGGTTGGCGGGCACCGCGTTTGCTCAGGACATCGATGCGGCGGTGCGGTTGCCGGACGAGGGCGGTAGCTGGCGCACGATGTTGTTCCAAGGCAACCGCTGTCTGGTCCTGAACTGGGACGCGGGGATTCGCTACCACGGCAGGATCACCGACTTCAGCGGTCAGTGGAAGAACCTGCCGCCCAGCTTCTTCGGAAACTACGACGAGGCCGTCGAGATCTCCGACGAGGGCGGTAGTCGGCGAACCCTGCTGTTCAAGGGCGACGAGTGTCTGATGCTGAACTGGGACGCGGGTATTCGTTACCAGGGCCCAGTCAGTGAGTTCGGACCGGCGTGGCAGGAGGCCCACCGCGCGCTGTCCAGAACCCCGATCTTCGGGTAGGACGCATCCGGCAGGTCTGACGGACCGACGTCCCGGTCCTCGGCCGGTCCGTGCCGGGTCGGAGGCAGATGTCCCCGCTCCGTAAGGATTCCTCTGTTCCGGTGCGGTCTGGCGGCGGGTGGAATGGGGGCATGAAACTGAGGCTCTCTCCGCCGGAGTTCAGGGGCAGGCTGCACGATCCCCGCACTGCGACCGTGATCGGGCGGTGGCTGGGGTTGACCCTGCTGGTGTGCTTCGGCACCGGTCTGGTCAGTCATGTCATGCAGCATCCACCGGGGTGGTTGGCCAACAGCCTGCCGAGCCGTCCGTCGTGGGGATACCGGTTCAGTCAGGGGCTGCACGTCGCCTCCGGGATCGCGGCGCTTCCGTTGCTGTTGGCCAAGCTGTGGGCGGTGTATCCAAGGCTGTTCGCCTGGCCGCCGGTGCGGTCGGTCCGGCACGGGCTGGAGCGGCTGTCGGTGGCGGTGCTCGTGGCCGGGGCGGTCTTCGAGCTGGCGACCGGGCTGCTGAACACCGCCCAGTGGTACCCGTGGCCGTTCTCGTTCGTACCGGTGCACTTCGCGGTCGCCTGGCTGGTGGTCGGGGCGCTCGTCCTGCATCTTGCCGTCAAGGCGCCCGAGATCAGGGCGCATTGGAGCCGGCGGTCGACGGGAACGCTCGCGCTGCCGGCGGAGGACGGGCCCGACCGGCGTTCGCTGCTCGCCGGCGTGGCTGCGGCCGTCGGGACCGTCACGCTCACCACGGTCGGCCAGTCCGTCACGCCGCTGAAGGGCCTGATCCTGTTCGCGCCGCGCGATCCGGACCGCGGACCCCAGGGCCTGCCCGTCAATCGGACCGCCGCCGCGGCCGGCGTCGGCCGGGTCGTTGACGACGCGTACCGCCTGGTGGTGACTGGCCCGCGGCCGTACTCCCTGACCCTGGACGAGCTACGTGCCCTGCCCCAGCACGAGGTCGCGTTGCCGATTGCCTGTGTGGAGGGGTGGAGCAAGACGGCCCACTGGACCGGGGTGCGCGTCCGGGACCTGCTGGAGCGCGCGGGCGCGCCGTCGGACGCCCGGGTGCGGGTGGTCTCGCTCCAACTACGCGGCGGCTACCGGGTGTCGGAGATGGGCCGTCAGCACGCCCGCGACCCGCTGACGCTGCTCGCGCTCCGCCTGAACGGCGCGGAACTCGACCCCGACCATGGCTACCCGGCGCGGCTCATCGCGCCCAACCGCCCCGGAGTGTTGCAGACCAAGTGGGTGGCTCGGTTGGAGGTGCTGTCGTGAGGGCGGCGCGGCTCGTCGTGGGGGTGCTGGGTGCGGCGTTGTTGGGCGTGGGAGCGTGGCTGCTGCTCGACGACGTGCGTGAACTGGCGGGTGTGGCGGTCTGGTTGGCCGGGGCGGTCGTGCTGCATGACGCGGTCATCGCGCCGTTGGTGTTGCTCGCCGGGCTGGTGTTGGGGCGGGGTGGGTTGCGGGGTCCGGTGCGTGGGGCGTTGATCGTCGCGGGTGCGTTGACGGTGGTGGCGTTGCCGGTGTTGCTACGTCCCGGGCCGCCGGCCAATCCCTCGGTGCTGCCGTTGGACTATCCGCGTAACTGGCTGATGGCGGTCGGGGGCGTGGTTGCGGTGACGGCGGTGCTCGTGGCGGTCCCGCGGTGGATTGTGCGCAGGCGGCGGCGGTCATCGTCGTGAGGGTCCCTGGCCGACTCGCACGGGTGGGCGCCAAGGCGTCAGAAAGGCTTACGAACCCCTGACGGCTGCGCGTCCAGCGGCCCACGGGCGGGCCGGTAGCCCTACGGTCGGTGGCATGTTGATCCTGGTCACCGGAGGTGCGGGCTTCATCGGCTCGCAGATCGTCACCGCTCTCACCGGCGCCGGGCACGCGGTGCGCGTCCTGGACGCCCTGCTGCCCGCCGCGCACCAGTCGGCCCCGCCGATCCCGGAGGGGGTTGACTGGCGGCACGCGGACGTGCGGGATGCGGACGCCGTCGGCGAGGCCCTGCGCGGCGTGGACGCGGTCTGCCACCAGGCCGCGATGGTGGGGCTCGGCAAGGACTTCGCCGATGCCCCGGATTACGTGGGGTGCAACGACCTTGGTACGGCAGTGCTGTTGGCGGGGATGGCCGAGGCGCGGGTCCGGCGCCTGGTGCTGGCCGGCTCGATGGTGGTGTACGGCGAGGGGCGCTACGCGTGTTCCCGGCACGGTGTCGTACGGCCGGGGCCGCGCGAGGTGGCGTGCCTGGAGGCGGGGCGCTTCGAGCCACCCTGTCCGCGGTGCGGTGAGCCGCTGACGCCGGGGTTGGTGGACGAGGAAGCGCCGGCCGATCCGCGCAACGTGTACGCGGTCACGAAGCTGGCCCAGGAGCACCTGGCGGCGGCCTGGGCGCGGGCGACGGGCGGCAGGGCCGTGGCGCTGCGGTACCACAACGTGTACGGGCCGGGAATGCCGCGCGACACCCCGTACGCGGGCGTGGCATCCCTGTTCCGGTCCGCGCTCGCGCGGGGCGAGGCGCCGCGGGTGTTCGAGGACGGTGGCCAGCGGCGGGACTTCGTGCACGTGCGGGACGTGGCCGACGCCAACCGCGCCGCGCTGGACGGCCTGGAGGCCGGACCGGTGGCGGGCGGTGTGCGGGCCTACAACGTCGGCAGCGG
Source organism: Streptomyces sp. NPDC057743 (assembly GCF_042798755.1). Lineage (NCBI taxonomy): Bacteria > Bacillati > Actinomycetota > Actinomycetes > Kitasatosporales > Streptomycetaceae > Streptomyces > Streptomyces sp. NPDC057743. The sequence continues at coordinate 90,333 of NZ_JBHVJX010000005.1, read as the reverse complement.
GGAGCCGCACACGGTGGGGGAGATGGCGGCGGCCCTGGCCGCGTCGTACGGCGGCCCGGAGCCGGTGGTCACCGGGGAGTTCCGGCTCGGCGACGTCCGCCACATCACCGCCTCGTCCCGCAGGCTGCGCGACGAGTTGGGGTGGCGGGCCCGGGTCGGGTTCGAGGAGGGGATGACCGAGTTCGCGGCGGCGCCGTTGCGGGCCGGGGGAGTCCGGTCGGATGCGGTGGCGCACGCGCGGTAGCGAAAGCCCGGCCCCGCTCGATGAGTTGGGCCGGGCCTCGTTCCGGGACGGGTCGGGTTCCGGGTGGGCGTCAGGGCGCCGCAGGCAGATGGACCTCGAAGCGGCAGCCGCCTGGCACGTTGCACACCGCCGCGCGGCCCCGGTGGGCCTCGACGATGCCGCGCACGATGGCCAGTCCGAGCCCCGCCCCGGCGGGTGGGGTGCGGGCGTCGGTGCCGCGCCAGCCGGTGTCGAAGACCCGCGGGAGATCTTCGGGCGGGATGCCCCCGCAGCCGTCGGTCACCGCCAGTACGACCCGGTCGGCCTCCCGGCGGGCGGAGACCGCGACGGTGCCGTCCGCGGGGGTCCGGCGGATGGCGTTGACGAGGAGGTTGGCCAGGACGCGGGACATCTCGCGGCCGTCGACCTCGATCGGCACCTTCTCCACCGCGTCGCCCACCAGTCGCACCCCGTGTTCCCGGGCGAGCGCGTCGGCGCCCGCGAGCGCGTCGCCGACGAGGTCGTAGACGGACAGTCGGGTCGGGGTCAGGGCGAGGACGCCGGCCTGGATGCGGGAGAGTTCGAAGAGGTCGCTGACCATGTCGCTCATCCGCTCGACCTCGGTGCGGATGCGGGTGTGGTAGACGCGGGGGTCGTCGACCATGCCGTCCTCCAGGGCCTCGGTCATGGCCCGGAGCCCGGCCAGCGGGGTGCGTAGGTCGTGGGAGATCCAGGCAACCAGTTCGCGGCGGGACGACTCCAGGGCCTGCTCGCGTTCGCGGGAGGCGGTCAGCTTGGCGCTGGTGGCGGCCAACTGGCGGCTCAGTTCGGCGAGTTCGGCCGTTGGGGCGGTGGTGGGCGGGGTGAAACGGCCGTCGTCGCCGAGGGCGCGGGTGGCCTCGGCCAGCGCGCGGCTGCCCTTGACGACGCTCCGGCCGAGGAGCAGCGAGACGGCCAGGGACGCGACCGCGGCCATGGCGCACACCATCGTCACCACCCACAGGTCGTGCTCCGAGAGGAGCATCGCCCAGGAGACCAGGATCGTGCCGGCGAGCATCGCGGTGACCGTGACGGCGGCGACGACGGCCAGCGACAGGGCGACGGAGCGGTTGCGCAGCAGGAGTAGGGCCGCCGCGCCGGCCAGTCCGGCGACCGCCGCGCCGATGGCGGCGTACAGGGCGATGAGGAGGGTGTCACCGATCACGGCCGGCTCCCCGGTGGCTCGTTGCCTTGTTGTCCGTCCCGTCGGGCTCGGGAGGGTCGAAGCGGTAGCCGACGCCCCATACGGTGCTGATCAGGCGCGGGCGGGCCGGATCGTCCTCGATCTTCTCCCGCAGTCGTCGCACATGGACGGTGACGGTCGACAGGTCGCCGAACTCCCACCCCCACACCTCGCGCATCAGGTCCTCCCGGCTCGTCGCCCGTCCGGGGTTGCGCAGGAAGAACGTCAGCAGGTCGAACTCCCGGATGGTGAGGGGAAGTTCGGTTCCGTGACGAGTGGCGCGGCGGGCGGTGGGGTCCACCGAGAGGGGGCCGCTGTGCAACCAGCCCGCCGTGCTCCCGCCCCCGCCCCCGGTAGGCGACGACGCACCGGCCCGGCGGAGGACGGACTCCACGCGCAGCACCAGCTCGCGGGGGCTGAACGGCTTGGTGACGTAGTCGTCCGCGCCCACTTCCAGGCCGAGGATGCGGTCCTCCTCGTCGCCGCGCGCGGTCAGCATGATCACGGGGACCGGGCCGTCTTGGCGCATGCGGCGGCAGACTTCCAGGCCGTCCATGCCGGGCAGCATCAGGTCCAGTACCACCAGGTCGGGCGGCCGGGTCGAGGCGCGGGCGACGGCGGTGGGGCCGTCGGCGGCCACGTCGACGGCGAAGCCCGCCCGGTCCAGATACCCGGCGACGACCTCGGCGACGGTGGGATCGTCGTCCACCACGAGTACGCGTTTCACCCTTCGGAGTCTCGCACCATGCGCGGCGTGGGCGGGCGGTGGAGGTCGCGACGAGGGCCGATGTCATCGATCCGTAAGGAGTGGCGACGTCAGCCTTCCGTAAGGGAACCAAGTCCCTTTTGTCTGATTTGTGTTCGTAGGGTGAGTGAGGTGATCGAGACCTACCCTTCCTCGGACGCCGACACCGCGGCCGACGCCACACCGCAGCCCTGCGCCGCCCTCCCCGCGTCGACCCGGCCCGGGCTCGGACTCCCCGGCTCACCCTGGACGAACGACCCCTACGCCGACGCCCTACGCACCGGCCGCGGCCCGCTGTACCTGCGCCGCCTGGCGCCCGGCGCCGCCGGGGCGGGGGAGCTGCTCCCGTTGGACGTGGCGCGATGGTGCGCCGCCCCCGACGCCGCCGACATCGGCGTGCTGCTCCGCTGCGCCGGCCCCGTCCTGGACATCGGCTGCGGTCCTGGCCGCCTCGTAGCCGCCCTGGCCGGCCGCGGCGTACCGGTGTTGGGCGTGGACGTCAGCCCGGAGGCCGTCGCCCGCACCCGCCGCCTCGGCGGCACCGCCCTGCGCCGCTCCGTCTTCAACCGCCTTCCGCGCGAGGGCCGTTGGGGAACCGTGCTCCTGATGGATGGCAATGTCGGCATCGGTGGCGACCCGGTTGCCCTGCTCTCCCGACTGCGGGAGCTGGTCCGCCCCGGCGGTCGGCTACTGGTCGAGGCCGCCGAGGACGGCATCGACGAGCGCCTCCTCGTCCGCGTCGAGAACGCCCAGGGACGCCACGGCCGCCCCTTCCCCTGGGCCCGCATCGGCCCAACTGCCCTGCTGCAGAGGGCCGGTGTGGCCGGCTGGACCCTCACCGACCGCTGGACGAACGACAACCGCCACTTCCTCCAACTCCACCGCCCGAGCCCAACCCCCGACGAACTCCCCCTCGCCCCCGAACCGCGCCCCACGACGACCCCCCGAAGGGCCACCCGCCCATGACCGACCCCCGAAGGAAAGCGGTCGCCAGCACCGCCACGGTGCTCCTCCTGGCCGCCCTCGCCGCGACGATCGCCAACACGCTCCGCGCGGGCGACAACGTGAGCAACCCCGGCCGTCTGCTGGCCGGTTACGCGGTCACCTGGGCACTGTTCGCCGCCGCCGCGTGGACCATACGCAAGGTCCCCACCCGCGCCGCGACCGTTCTCGTCCTGCTCGGCGCGGTGGCCATCGCCCTGGCCGGCCTCGCGGCGCCCCCGCGCACGAGCAACGACATGTACCGCTACGCCTGGGACGGCCGCGTCCAGGCCGCCGGCATCTCCCCCTACGCCTACCCGCCCGCCGCTCCCGAGCTGACCCCACTACGCGACAGTTGGCTCTTCCCGACCTCAACCACGGCAACCCCCTCATCGCCCTCAACATCCTGCTCCGGCTGGGGACTTACCCACACCGACACCGGACTGTGCGTCCGCATCAACCGCCCCACCGTCCCCACCATCTACCCACCCGTAGCAGAGGGCTGGTATCTGGCGGTCCACGAACTCTCCCCAACCAACAGCCGCCACAAGCCACTTCAAATCGGCGGCGCAGTCCTCGCCCTCGCCACCACCCTCGCCCTGCTCACCGTCCTCCGGCGACGCGGCGACCCGGGCACGGCCGCGTCCCGGGCCGCGCTGTGGGCCTGGTGCCCGGCCGTGGCCTTCGAGGCCGTCAACAACGCCCATATCGACACGCTCGGCGTCCTGCTGACCGTGCTCGCGCTCGGCACCGCCACCGCCGGCACCCGTCGCGGCGCCCTGCTCGGTGCGGCGATCGCCGTCAAGATCCTGCCTGTTCTCGCCCTGCCCGGCGCCTTGTCAGGACAGCGCGGCCCGGCCCGCGTCCTGCGCGTCACGGCATCCGCCGCCGCGGCCGTCGCCCTCGCCTACCTGCCGTACGTACTCGCCTCCGGCGCCGGCGTCCTGGGCTACCTGCCCGGCTACCTCCACGAAGAGGGCTACGACCCCGGCGACGTCCGCCGCTTCGCCCTCCTGCGACTCCTGCTCCCCGACGCCGCCGCCGGCGCAACCGCGGCCGCAGCGCTGGGAGTTATCGCCCTGTACGTGTGGTGGCGCGGCGATCCCCAACGCCCTTGGCGCGGCGCCCTGTTGCTCACCGGCACCACGCTGCTCCTCCTCTCGCCCAACTACCCCTGGTACTCCCTCCTCGTCGTCGCCCTCGTGGCCCTGGACGGCCGTTGGGAATGGCTCACCCTCACCCTCGCCGGCACCGCCCTCTACCTGGCCGGCCGACTCCTGCCCGGCTTCCCCCTCCAGGCATGCGCATACGGCGCGGCGGGGCTTGCCGTCATCGTCGGCGCCTCCCTGCGCTCCTCCGCAACGCGCCGAGCTACCCGACGTCCAGAAGCGGGGAGCTCGACCTCACTAACGGTGAACCTCCCTAACTGAGCGGGCACTTGACGGTGAAAAGAGGTCGAGGATGGGTGGCGGACCCACCGCCGGCGCCGTGACCGCGAAGGCGACGACGACGGCGGCAGGCCCTGGTCATGCGCTGCTCCAGGAGAGCGCTAGGAGCGGACTCCGGCCGCGGCCAGGAGGCCGCCGAGGAGGTCGTCGACCTCGCTGACGGTGTCACCGACTTCGCTGGCGAGGTGGCCGACGAGGGTGTGGGGGACGCCATGGGGGGCCTGGCCGCCCGGGTCGGCCGGGAGCGGGGCGGCCTGAGCCGAGGTGGCGGGGAGGGCGCATGCGGTCAGGATCGCCGCAGCCGTTGCGACACGGGCAAGGGAACGCATATCCGTGATGTCTCCTTGAAGGGGGTGTCCGAGCAGCCGAGTTCGACCGCGCTCGGGCCTAGCTACCCCGACCGGGCCCACCAGCCCCGCCGTGGTGAGATCGACCTCAGCGGCCCGGTGCGCAGTGATGCAAACCAAGCCATGTCCCAACTCCCCCTGCGCGCCCACGACCTGGGCGAGTGCCCGCACCGCCCGCCGAATCCCCGGACGCAGATGTCCATTCCCGCATCGCTCCCGGAGGCGAACCGCCGCACCTAAACACAGCCGACTCACCCTGCCGGGTATCCCTGCCCAGTCCGCCGTCGCGGCGAGCCCGACGGGGTGCCCCCACTGCCGGCCGGACACCTTCGCCCCCCACCCGCATCCACCCATGCCCCGTGGTACTGGTCCATGGTCGCCCAACGAGCCGCCCCTCACGTTCTGATGAGAAGGGTGCGGGCGTGGGCGAGGAGGGCTTGCACGTCGCGACGTCTGCGGTGGGGGCGCAGGAGTTGTCGCATGGTCTGAAGGTGGTGTGCGGCGCGGCTGGAGCGGAGAGTGGGATAGTCATCGACGAAGTGCCGCCAGTGGGTGAGCGCCGCTTCGAGGTGTCCTTGGTGTAGTTGGATCTCGGCAAGGCGGGCGTGGGTCAGGGTGCCGGCGCGGGAGTGGTTGCGGCCGCGACTGGCTATGGACAGGTTCAGGGACTTGACGGCGTTGGTGTGGTCGCCCAGGGCCATGAGGGTGCCGGCGCGCTGGTAGTGGAGGCCGGCCACCGGGTAGGTGGAGAACGGGCCGGGTGGGCTGTCGTTGGTTTCGGTATGAAGTCGCTCGGCCAGGTTGAGGTAGGTCAGCGACTGGCGTCGATGGTGATGCAATTGCGCCTCGGCGACGGCGAGTTGGGCGAGCGTGTAGGAGCGGACGTTGTCGGGACCGCCTCGGGCCGCACCGGCGGCCTGCTCTGCCAGGCGGAGGGCGCTCGTCTGGTGGCCGAGGACCTGGGCATGGGAGGACATGGCCCGCAGGGCGATGCTGTAGGTCGACGCGTCCTGGCCGTCGGCGGCGAGCCTCGCACCCGTGCGGTGGTACTGCTGGGCGAGGGAGTCGGCGGCGGCGTCCGAACACATATTGCCGAGCAGGACGGTGAGTTGGGCGGCCTCGGACAGTAGCTGTCGGTGTATCCGCTCGCTCGACGGGGCTTGCAGCCAGGTGGTGACCTCAGTGGCCAGGTAGCAGGCAAGGGTGGCACGTGCATGCGCGCCGCCGAATAACTGGACGGTCCTGCCGAAGAATTCGGCAACGGAGTGGGCGGCGACTACCTTGGTATGCCCTACCTGTCGCCCCGCGACTCGGGAATCCGTCGCGGTGCGGCGTGATGTCTGAGACGCCTGAGGCCAGTCAGGCAGGTGGAGGTCGGCCAGGCTGTAGGCGCCGCCGGCGACCGTCTTGCCTCGGTGCGGGTCGAATTCGCTGCGGGTGAGGGCGGAGAGGGTGCGTACCGGATCAGCCTCCCACGAGGCGTGTGGCGGGGCCGGGGGAGCCATGGTCAGCCCGGCCTCGGCCACGGTGAGTGGCCTTTCGAGCCGGCGGGAGAGCGCTTCCAGGAGGTAGCTGGGGGTGGGTGGCCGCGGTTGGGTACCGGTAAGCCAGCGCGCCACCGTTGAGGGTGAGCAGGCAAGCTGGTCGCCGTGTTCGCGAGCCACGGACCGGATGGCGGCGGCGAGTTGAGGCGCCTTCCAGTCGGCCTCGCTTAGCAGCTGGGCTAAGTGGGCGTTGGGTACCTGAGGCATGAGGGTCCTTTACCGAAAAGGGTCAAGCCTTCCCACTCCTATGGCCTGCGCAACAGAGACGGTCTGACGGCCGTCTGGGTCGGGCCGCTCGGGTCGGTCTTTCGAGAATGGCGGAACGGCAATTCTTCTCCTTATCCGAGCTTCCATGCTATCCCAACTTCCTTGATATCCCTCGGTGTTGGGTGGTGCGGCCCGGGGCGCGTTCGCACGTGAAGGTGCTCCTGCGGCTGTGCGGAGCGGGGATGCTGCCGTGGTGAGAGGTGGGACCGACCTTGAGATTCACAAGCGCGCAAGGTTGCGTCGTGTGCACGGCACATGCGGGGTGGACGAGATTTGCCGGGTGTTCTGCGGCGGCATATCCGAACCATGGATGATCCCTACTTACGCTCCGGTCGCCCCAACATCAACGAACGAAACCGCATGCCGACTACCGCCGGTGTGGACTTGATCCTGCACGCGTGGTGCTTTTCGGGAGGCATCGCATGACGAAGCCCCTTGTCGTTGGCGTGGTGATTCCACTCAACACGCTGCGTCCAAGGGGCTTTGAGACAGGCTCTGTTTGCGCTTGTGTGTGCACTCAGTCCACGACGGATGCGCAGGTGGTCAGAGTGGCATGAGCCGGGTCCAGGGCGTTGGCCGTCTCGTGCCAGGCAACCGGATCGGACAGGCCGAGCATGGCGTGCATGGCGAGGTCGAGCGGGCACAGCTCTTGGACCTCGACGTTGTGGACGTGGGGTCCGTGCAGGAACTGCGACCGGTGAGGCGTGATGACCTCGTCGTAGCGGGTGGCGATGACGGTGTAGCGGACTCCGGGGAGGGTGTCGCCGCCGGCGTTGAGGTGCCGCAGCAGGGGAGAGCCGGTCTCCTGCTCGATCAGTCCCGGAGCCAGTTCGTACAGGCGCCTTTTGACGACGGGAGCGGCGTCGAGCAGCTTGGTCAGTCCGTGTGCGTCGGTGCCGCGGTTGTCGGGGGCCAGCCCGACCAGTGTGTGCACCCTGTGGCGGCCGCCGTAGTACTTCAGGTACACCCGCGGCATCATCCCGCCCTGTGAGTGCCCGACGATATCGACCCTCCGTGCCCCGGTCGCGGCCAGTACACGGTGGACGTACGCGGCGAGTTGGCGGGCCGAGGCGTGGATCGGGCCGAGGCCACCGACGAGGGGGAGGCCGGGCAGCTGGCCGTAGGTCAGGGAGAAGACGCAGTAGCCGCGCCGCACCAGGTAGGGGGCGAGGCCGAGCCAGTTGTTGACGGCGTTGCCGAAGGTGCCGTGGACGAGGACGACCGGGCGGGGATGCGCAGGCGAGGGCTTGCAGGAGAAGTCGTTCCAACCACGGCTGGTGGTGGCCGCCCACGGAGGGTGAGCTCGTTCGGCAGACGGTCGAAGGAGGGGCGCTCCCAAGGGCTCCTGGCGCAGGGGAGCGGTGGGCAGCGCGGGGCGGGGGAGCCCGAGGGGCTTGTGTAGGTGGGGTAGCGACGTGTGGGCAGCAGCGGGCGGGGTGGCGAGGCCCGCGGTCAGCGTGACCGCGGGGAGGGCGGCGAGAAGGCGTGCCCAACGTGGCTTCATGCAGTGTCCTTGCGGTGAGGGGCTCCCGGCACATCCGAGTGCAGTTCGTCTGTTTTCCGGATCGCAAGGGCCAACATGGTGATCGATCGGGAAGTTACGGTCGGTAGGCGGACTGCAGTAGCGGCATGGAGCAACGGGGCGACGTGCGGGGCGGGCCGGCGGTGCTGCCTCAGGCGTTCCCGGCGTGCGGGTGAGGCGTCGATGCCTGGCACTGCGGGCCGTCGACGGAGTGGTAAGCCCATTCCGTAACCAGCCTTCGACGCAAGGGAATTGGTCAGGACTGAGCCCCGGGAAAAACAGCGGCAGGGCCACGATCACTCTTGGTACGGTGCACCGATGTCAGCGATCAGGCAGGTCCAAGTCACCTTTGACTGCGCAGAGCCCGAACGTCTCGCTCGCTTCTGGTGCGAGGTGCTGGGGTACGTCGTACCGCCGCCACCGGAGGGGTTTGCCACCTGGGACGACTTCAAGCGTTCACAGCCACCTGAGCAGCGGGATTCCTGGTTCGCCTGCGTAGACCCCTCGGGTGTGGGCCCGCGGCTCTACTTCCAGCGCGTCCCCGAAGGGAAGACCGCCAAGAACCGGGTGCATCTCGATGTGCGGGTCGGCACCGGACTCGTGGGCGAGGAACGCCTCGCCGTACTGGAGGCCGAATGCGCACGGCTGGTCCCGCTCGGCGCGGTACATGTGCAAACGCTGTATGACGGCGAAGACTCGTGCATCCCGATGCTGGACATCGAGGGCAACGAATTCTGTATCGACTGAGCACGCATGGGGGAGCCGTCCCGTGATGACGAACGCCCTTTTCTGCAGCCGAACTTGAGGAACGAACCCGATCCGGACGAGGTTCTCTCAGCACGGCGGGAGGGGACGGAGCGCGTGCCAGCCCCGTCCCCTCCTCATCCCTCGACGTCCCCTCAGTCCTGGCGGCTGGTTACCTCGATGAGGTGGTAGCCGAACTGCGTCTGCACAGGCCCCTGAACGGTTCCGGTCGGTGCGGAAAAGACGACCGTGTCAAACTCCTTCACCATCTGTCCGGGACCAAAAGAACCGAGGTCACCACCCTGGCTGCTGGAAGGGCAGGTGGAGTTGGCCTTAGCGACCTCCCCGAAATCCGCTCCTGCCTCGATCTGCGCCTTCAGTTCGTTCGCCTTGGCTTCGCTGGGGACCAAGATGTGACGTGCGGTTGCCTTAGCCATTGCATTACACCCTTTCGAGTACGCATCCGTGCTGCGACGGGAGAGGCGCTTACGGGCCTCCGGGGCAGCTTTCGTGAGCAGCCAGGCTTGCAGCACATTCACAGGTGGTCAAACCAGGGTCCGTCGCGACTCGATGCGGGCCGCTGCCCCCGCTTCCGGGGCGTGGAAGGCCCGGCGCAGAAACGCGCGTTGCCGCGTGGCCGCGATGTGGGCCGTCCGTGGCAACGTGCCCTGCCAGCCACTTGCGCCTGCCGACCGGCCACCCGCACCACGGCAACAATCGCCCTGGTCAAGAGATAGGGACGCATCGGAACGGCAACGGCATTGGGAGGAACGAACGATGGAAAGTGCAGGACGTCTGGGGCGTAGAGCGCTGCTCGCCGGTGGTGCCCTCGCTCTCGCGGGGTGTTCATCGTTGCGGGAGACCCCGGCGGCGCTCAACGCTTCACCGGGGGCGACCCCGAGCACACCCGCCACGGCGTTCGAGCGGCTGATGGCAGGCAACAAGCGTTGGGTGAGCGGAACCCTCAACCACCCCGACCGGGATCCGAACCGGCGCCAGCTTGTTGCCCAGAAGCAGAAGCCCTTTGGGGCGGTCCTCGCGTGCATCGACTCCCGGGTGCCGCCCGAGCTACTCTTCGATACCGGCCTGGGTGATCTTTACGTGATGCGCACGGGCGGGGTGGCGGTCGGCCCGGTGGTCACCGGTTCCGCCGAGTACGGGCCCATGACCAGCGGCACTCCGCTCCTCGTGGTCCTCGGGCACCAGCGCTGCGGCGCGGTGAAGGCGGCGTACGACTCCCTCCGCGACGACAAGCCGCTGTCCGGCAACCTGCAGTCGATCGTCAAGGCGCTCCAGCCGGCGTACGAGCAGGCGGCGAAGGAGGGCGGCGCCGACCCGGCCGACGCCATGGCCCGTGCCCAGGTCAAGTTGACCGCCACCGATCTGCGTTCCAACAAGGATCTCGCCCCCCTGGCGCGCAAGGGCGCCCTAGCCGTGGTGGGCGCCTACTACTCGCTCGACACCGGCAAGGTGGAAGTCCTGACGGGCGCCCCTTCCTGAACCGGTCGCAAGTGAAGGCAGCGACGAGGCACGGGACGACCTCAGGCTATGCGGACGGCTTGAGGGCGTCGCAGGCATGGCGCACCTCTGGTGGGCGCGGCCTTCGACGGCACGCCCTCGTCGCGCTGGCCGGACAGGAAACGCAGCAGGTTGCGGCGGGTCAGCTGGTCGATGGTGCTGCCTGGCACGCCCGCAGCGCGTAGCCGGGGCAGGAACGAGTGGAACAGGTGGCCGTAGCCGGTTCCGCCGTAGCTGTTCAGGTAGGCGTAGCGGGAGATGTCGCAGGAGAGCAGGATCCGGTCGGCGTGTCCGCTGTCGAGCAGGGTGAGCAGGAGACGGAGGCGGACCGCGTCGTCCTGGTAGCTGTTCTTGCCGAGGGTGTCGAAGGCCACGTAGGCGCCTTCGGCGGCCAGGGCACGGTGAGTTGGCGAGTCGGTGAGCAGGTCCTGGTGGCCGATGGCGATCCGGTGGGGTGGCAGTCCCTGGTTGGTGAGGAGCTGGAGCTGAGCGAGGCCGCCGCGTCCGAGCGAGGCATGAGTCGCCACGGACAGTCCCGTGTGAACGGCGGCGCGGGCGGCGGCGGTGAGTGATCGGCGTTCCGGTGCGCTGGGTTGGTGGCCATGACTGCCGACCTCTCCGATCAGGCCGGGGCGTGTCTTCGACGGCCCGATGCCCTGCTCTGCATCACCGACCAGCGTGTCGGTCAGGAGTCCGATGTCCGCGGTGCGCAGGTCGGCGGGGTGGAACGCCTCGTGGTACCAGCCGGTGGCGGCCACCACGGCGATGTCGGCGGCCGTCGCGATACGCACCAGCGCGTCCACGTCGCGTCCCATGCCACGGCAGGTCTGGTCGACGATCAGAGCCAGCCCGAACTGCTCGCGGAGCAGGGAGAGTTCGGCCGCTACGGCGTCGGTGTGCCGACTGTCGAGTACGGCTTCCTGATCGCCCCCTCGACGTAGGTCGATGGCCAGGTGCTCGTGGGCGAGGGCCGGGCCGGCGACGGCCGAGGCGACGAGCGGGCCGGTGACGGTACGGATCGTGGGCGCGGGCCGGTCCTCGGGGTGGTGGCTCATCGGGCGAGCAGCGGGGCTGGTTCGGATGCCGGGAGCGACTCCAGCAGGGCGTCGGCGGCCCGGATCGTCGACCGGATCTCCTGGAGCAGCTTCGCCGGATGCTGCTCGTCCATGGCGCGGAGCCCGTCGCACCGCTCGATTCCGAAGCCGACGGTCTCGACGTGTACGGCGTGCGGCAGCGCGAGGGCGCGCAGGGCCTCGGCGATGTGCCGCTCGCAGCGTGCCGACGGTACCCGGATGGCCGGGCTATACCGGGCCTGCGCAGGCCGTCGGCGATAGCGTCGGTGGGAATCGATAGGCAACCGCGCACCTAAACGGCCGGGGGAGGGGCGGCGACCGAGCAGCAGAGGAGAGGTGAATGCCATGCGGGTCTCGGTACTCGCGGGCGTCGGCTCGCGACTGCCTGCGCGACAGGTGGCCAACGAGGAGGTCGCGGCGGAGATCGGCAAGCCCACGGAGTGGATATACACGCGTTCGGGCATCCGCTCCCGACATGTGGTGGAGGCCGGTGTCACCACCGGCGACCTCGCGGTCGAAGCGGGCCGGGCGGCGCTGCGTTCGGCGGGGGCCGACACCGTGGCAGCAGTCGTGGTGGCCACCACAACCCCGGACCGTGCCTGTCCCGCCACGGCACCGGCGGTCGCATCCCGGCTCGGTCTGGCGGGGGCGGCCGCCATGGACATACAGGCGGTGTGCGCGGGGTTCGTCTACGCGCTCGGTACCGCACAGGGGTTGATCGCGGCCGGCACGGCGGACAGCGTGCTGGTGATCGGGGCGGACGTGATGTCGCCGTTGCGGAACCCGGCCGACGCCGGTGTCTTCCCGCTCTTCGGCGACGGTGCCGGCGCCGTCGTGCTGCGGGCGGGACAGGCAGAGGAGCCAGGCGCGCTGGGCCCCACCGTGCTCGGAGCCGATGGCAGGGGCCAGGACCTGATCACCGTGCCTGGCGGCGGGTGCGAGGAGGCCGTCGGCGCCTGCGCGGCCCCCGCCAACCGCTACCTACAGCTGCGGGGGCGCGAGGTGTTCCTGCGGGCGGTGGAGTGCATGGAGGCGGCCTCCCGCCAAGCCCTGGACGTGGTCGGTTGGAAGGTCGACGAGGTGGATCGCGTGGTGCCGCACCAGGCCAATGCGCGGATCACCGCGATGCTCGGCGAGCAACTCGACATCGCGGCCGACCGGATCCTCGCCAACATCGAACACGTAGGCAACACCTCCGCGGCTTCCCTTCCCGTGCTGCTCGACCACGCCCACCGGGCAGGGGATCTCGCGCCGGGGCAGCGCGTGCTGCTGACCGCGTTCGGAGGGGGACTGGCCTGGGGTGCGACGACGCTTGTCTGGCCCTGCCTGGATCGCCCTACCTGACCACCATCGAGAAGCCAGGAAATGCCATGTACGAGATCCTCAGATGCATTCTCACCGACAAGTTCAAGGTCAAGCCGGAACTGATCCGGCCCGATGCCTCGATGCGAACGCTGGGCCTGGACTCCCTGTTCATGCTCGAACTCTCCCTCATCCTGCAGAAGAACCACGGGATCGACATGGAGCTCGACGATGTGCTCGCGGCAGGCACCCTGGAGGAACTCATGCGGGCGGCCGAACGGAAACCCCATGCCTCCGCCTGACGCAACTGCCGCTGCGGCAACCGGACTTCAGGCGGACGCGGAAGTTCAGATCGTTGACTTCGCCTACCAGGGCCACCGGTACACCGCCCGGGTAAACCGATGCCCCCAGGCGCGGACCGAACCCCTGCTGATCATCGGTGGCGTCCTCCAGAGCAAGGACACCTGGCGGCTGCACGAGATGGACATCGGCGCCTGGGCCACCACGGTGGTCATCGAAGTCCCCGGCTTCGGCGACGCCGACCCACTCCCGGTCCACCACGGCCTCGACTTCCTCGCCACGGCCGTGCGGCACGCCCTGCGCACCATGGCCATGCCCTCGGTGAACGTACTCGGCCACTCCTACGGCTCGCTGATCGGCTACCAACTGGCGTGCGACTACCCGGACCAGGTGGCACGGCTCGCCCTGGCCGGGCTGGGCAAGTCCGATCCCGAACAGCTCCACAACCAAGTCGAGGAGGTGGCCCAACTCCTCAAGGAGGGTGACTGGGACGCCATCGCCCACCGCGCGGTCGAAGCCATCACCCGCACCCCCGACAACTCCCGCACCGCCGGATCGGCGGCCCTCGACATGCTCGTCCGCCGCCAGTTCAACGCCATGCCGGTGCCCAAGGTGAAGCAGTACCTCGCCAACCTCGAACGCCTCCTGTACGCAAACGAACACCACGGTTTGTGGACGACAAGTCCGGTGGGCGAAACCCGACTTACCACCCCCACCCTGCTGTTCACCGGCGCCGGCGACACCATGGCGCCGCCGGACGACATCCGCTCCCTGGCCGAGTCCTTCGCCGATGCTCGCTTCACCACCATCCGCGACAGCGGCCACCTCGCCCCGTTCGAGCGCCGCAACGAGTGCATCGACCTGCTGCGCCGCTTCTTCACCGACGAGCTGTCCCAAACACCGGAGTACTGCAGCGCCATTGAGCGCAGCGGGCCCTGAGGCGGAGCCGGCCGGCCCTAAGCCGGGTGCTGCCGGTCATCGGCCGGTGAGCAGGTTGCGTACCCGGCGTCGACGGTGTGGCCCGGGCGTGCGGTTGTCGGCGTTGTCCGGGTCGTCGTCGGGCTCGTTGAGTACCGTCCAGCTCACGGCCGAGACCGCGGGCTCCAGGGAGAGGCGGCTGACGCCCTCTTCGAGGAGGCTGTCGTCGCGGCGTTCGGTGGTGACTTCGGCCGTGACGATCACTTTGCCCGTCGTTTCGGCGTCTTCGCTGCGGACGGAGCGGAGGAGGAAGCCGGGGCGGGTGACGGCCTGGACGACGAGGGTGCGGACGTGGGCTTCCTCGGGTTCGGTGCAGATCACTTCGAAGTGGTAGTCGGCGGCTACTTCGGCGCCGGCGCCGGCGCGTGTTCCGCGGTCCATTCCGCGTGCCAGCGGTCGCAGGAGGATGTTGGCGCCGACGACGCCCACGGTGCCCAGGGCGGCGACGATGTACAGGCCGGTGCCGGCGAGGGCGCCGACGGCGGCGGAGCACCAGAGGGTGGCGGCGGTGTTCAGGCCGCGCACGCTCAGTCCGTCGCGCATGATGACGCCGGCGCCGAGGAAGCCGATGCCGGAGACGATCTGTGCGGCCACCCGTGAGCCGTCGTAGCCGGTGGTGCTGGTCGCTGCCTGGAAGCCGTACTGGGAGAGGAGGACGAAGAGGGCGGATCCGCCGGCGACCAGCGCGTTGGTCCGCAGGCCCGCCATGCGGGCCCGCCACTGGCGCTCCAGGCCGATGATCGCGCCGAAGCCCAGGCCGGCCGCGATGTTGGCCGCCATGTGCCATTCGTTGAGCACGGCCATGATCCACCCTCTTCGTCTTGTGTGCGTTTGTTGTGTGTTGGGTTGTGGTGTTGTTGTCAGCCGCGCTTCGTCAGCCGCTTCGTCTTGTGGCCAACGGAGCCAACGGAGCTGTTACAGCCAGCTGTTGAACCGGCGGATGTACCAGGTCTTCACGCCGTGGGTGAGCAGGCAGTACGCCAGCAGGGTCCCGACCAGCCACGGGAAGTAGCCCATCGGCAGGGCCTGCAGGCCCAGCGCGGTGGCGAGCGGCGAGAACGGGATCGCGATGCCGACGGCCATGACCAGCGCGGTCATCAGCAGCACGGGCGCGGTGGCGCGGGACTGCACGAACGGGATCTTGCGGGTGCGCAGCATGTGCACGACCAGGGTCTGGGTCAGCAGGCCCTCGACGAACCAACCGGACTGGAAGAGCGACTGGTGTGCCTCGCTGTTGGCACCGAAGACGTGCCACATCAGCAGGAAGGTGGTGATGTCGAAGATCGAGCTGGTCGGTCCCAGGACGAGCATGAAGCGGCCGATACCCTTGGCGTCCCAGGTGCGCGGCTTGCGCAGGTACTCCTTGTCCATCCGGTCCCAGGGAGTGGCCAGTTGGGAGATGTCGTAGGCGAGGTTCTGGACGAGCAGTTGTATGGCCAGCATCGGCTGGAAGGGGATGAAGGCGGAGGCGACCAGTACGGAGAAGACGTTCCCGAAGTTCGAGGAGGCCGTCATCTTGATGTACTTGATGGTGTTGCCGAAGGTCTGGCGCCCCTGGAGCACGCCCTGTTCGAGGACGGTGAGGTCCTTCTCCAGCAGGATGATGTCGGCGGACTCCTTGGCGATGTCGACGGCGGTGTCGACGGAGATGCCGACGTCGGACTCGCGCAGGGCCGCGGCGTCGTTGATGCCGTCGCCGAGGAAGCCGACGGTGTGCCCCTCGGCCTGGAGGGCGCGGACGATGCGGGCCTTCTGCACCGGGTTGGTCTTGGCGAACACCGTGGTGGCGCGGACCAGTTGGCGCAGTTCGGTGTCGTCCAGGGCGTCGATCACCGAGCCGGTGATGACGTGGCCGACGTCGATGCCGACGTCCGCACAGACGCGGGCGGCGACGAGTTCGTTGTCGCCGGTGACGACCTTGACGGTCACGCCGTTGTCGGACAGCGCGCGCAGTGCCTGGGCAGCGTCCTGCTTGGGCGGGTCGAGGAAGGCGAGGAAGCCGATCAGCGTCAGCTCGTCCTCGTCCGCGACGGTGTAGGTCTGGCGCTCGGCGGCCAACGTGCGGGTGGCGACGGCCAGTACGCGCAGGCCCTGTCGGTTGTGATCCTCGGCGGTGCGGGTGACGGTGCGGCGCAGCTCGTCGGTGAGCTCGACCCGCTCGCCGCCGTCCGTCATGTGCGTGCACAGCGCGAGGACTTCCTCGACGGCTCCCTTGGTGATGACGATGTGCTCGCCGGCGCCCGTCTGGTCGGTGAGGTCGTTGCGGCGCAGGACCACCGACATCCGGCGGCGCGCGAAGTCGAAGGGGATCTCGTCGACCATCGTGAAGCGGGCGTCGACGACAACCTCCTCGGCTTCGAGCACCCGGTCGATGACTGCCTGGTCCATCAGGTTGCGCAGACCGGTCTGGAAGTGGCTGTTGAGGTAGGCGTACTCCAGGACCTCCATGTCCTGCTGGCCGTGGACGTCCAGGTAGCGGTCGAGGACGATGCGGTCCTCGGTGAGGGTGCCGGTCTTGTCGGTGCACAGCACGTCCATGGCACCGAGGTTCTGGATGGCGTTGAGGCGCTTGACGACGACCTTGCGCTTGGCCATCGTGACGGCGCCGCGCGCGAGGTTGGTGGTGACCACCATCGGCAGCATCTCGGGGGTGAGCCCGACCGCGACGGCGATCGAGAAGCTGAACGCCTCGACCCAGTCGCCCTTGGTGAACCCGTTGATCGCCAGGACGATGGGGACCATGACGAGCATGAAGCGGATCAGCAGGAAGCTGACCTTCTTCACACCGGCGTCGAAGCTGGTCTGCGGGCGCTCGCCGACGAGCGAGCCGGCCATCGAACCGAAGTAGGTGTCCGCACCGGTGGCGACGACGACGCCGGTGGCGCTGCCGGAGGTGACCGAGGTGCCCATCAGGCACAGGTTGTCGGCCTCGACCGGGTCGGTGGTGGTGTGCTGGCCGTCGTCACGGTTACGGGTGTCCGCCTTGGCGACGGGCAGCGACTCGCCGGACAGCGCGGCCTGGCTGACCATCAGGTCCTTGGCGGTCAGCAGCCGCAGGTCGGCGGGGACCAGGTCGCCGGCGGCCAGTCGCACGATGTCGCCGGGGACGACCTGCTCCATCGGGATCTCTACGGTGCGCGGCTCGGAGCCGTCGCCGGCGCGGCGCTGCACGGCCGTGGTGGTGGTGACCAGCGCCCGCAAGGCGGCGGCCGAGCGGCCCGAACGGTACTCCTGCCAGAACCGCAGCACGCCGCTGACCAGCACCATCGTGCCGAGGATGGCGATGCCCGGGTCGAAGGGCTCGTCGGCCGGGGCCTGCAGCCACTGCCAGGCCATGACGGCGTCGAGCGCGACGAGGACCAGGATGAAGGGGTTCCAGAACGCCTTGGCGAGCTGGACGAAGAAGCGCGGTGCACGCTCCTGGGCGACGGCGTTGGCACCGAAGCGCTCCAGGCGCTCGGCGGCCTCGTCCTGCCGCAGGCCGTGCTCGGTGGCGTCGGTGTTGCGCAGCACCTGCGTCGCGGGCGAGGAGCTGAAGCCGACCAGGCGCTCGCCGACGGTGCGGGTGCGCGCCTCCAACTCGGCGGCCTTGCGGTCACGGCGGTTGCGGCCCGGCGGGGCCAGCTTGGTCGGGGTGAGGGTGGTGTTGGTCATGGCGGAACCTCTCTCCGGGCATGACGGCAGGGCGGAGCGGCGTCACGGCAGCGCGGCCGAACCGTTTACGCGGAAAGTCGAATGGAGAGGCGGGTGGGCCGAAAGTCCCGGAAAGGCGGGACGAAAGTATGGAAGCCCGGTCGCCTAAAGGAATGAGAAGAGCCCTGCGAAATACGCATCGCAAAAGGCCGGGCCGGCGAAGAAGAGGGCCGGCCAGGAAAGGGGAAATACGCGCGACAGCGCCAAGCGCCAAGGGCGCCGGGGATCAGATCAGAGAACGATCAGCAAGAGAGCACGCTGAAGCGAGGACTTCCCTCGGGACTCCGACTGGTCATCCCGATCACCTCCTCGCTCGTACGGAACAGCGCCGGTGCCGCACGGCGTCCACGCCGCGGAGTGCACAGAAAAACCGCGCAGAAGCGCGGGCCTGCACGGCACCTTTCGCCGTTAAGCATGCCATAGGTTTGCGGAGCGTCAAGGCGGAGTGTTAACGGGAGGTAAATTGCCGTTTTTGGATCTTCGGATCTCGTTCGCCCTCGACTTCGCGCTCGACGGATAAATCTCGTTCAAGCTTCGCGGGCGCGCTCATCGGCTCCGTCGTACCCATGGCGTAGACCACCTCCGTCACGCGATACTGCAGCGGTCCGACAGTGTGCGCGCCCCCACAGCGACGGAAGGTCCCCAAGTCCCTTGAATTCCCTACGTGTTCGGATCGGCATCCTCGGTATGGTCCTGCTGGCGGGGTTGGCGGTACCCACGACCGCGGCGACGGCTCAGGGTGCTTCGACCCCGACCGCCGAGGAACGGCGCCTCGACAGGGCGGCGCCGCAGCAGATACTGCGACGCTCCGGATTCGACTCCGTGGCCTCGGACTTCGTCCACGACCTGGCCCGGGCGCACGCCTTCGAGCGGGCCCGCGGCCTCGTCGTACGGGACGGTACGGCGCTGTGGCGGCGCGCCGTCGACTGGGCGCAGGGGCGGGGCTCCGCGAGCGGCGACCTCGGCCGGGACGATGACCGACCGCTGTACTGGGCGCGGCTCGGGATGACGCGGGCCGTGCGCACGTGGGAGCCGGGTTTCGGGCTCAGCGACACGCAACGCTCCGCCCTGCTGGACCAGTTGGAGCGGACCTCCCGCGGCCAGACCGATATCCGCTACCCGTCGCGCGCCACGGGCATCAAGCGCATTCTCGTCACCGGCTTCGACCCGTTCACGCTGGACAAGGACAGCAGGATCTCCAACCCGTCCGGGGCCGCCGCACTCGCTCTTGACGGGACGGTGATCCAGACCAACTCCGGTCCGGCCCGCATCGAGGCCGTCACGTTCCCGGTGCGCTGGCAGGACTTCGCCAAGGGGACGGTGGAGCGGACGCTGGCGCCGTACCTGCCGAAGGTCGACCTGTACACGACGGTCAGCCAGGGCCGGGTGGGCCGCTTCGACGTCGAGCGGACGAACGGGGCCTGGCGCGGGGGCTACCCCGACAACGACAACATCAGCAGCACCGGGACCGTCCCGGTCGCCACCCCGGCCGCACAGCCGCAGTGGACGTCAACCACCCTTCCCTACAAGGCGATGGTGACCGCGCGCACCGGCCGGTTCCCGGGCTACGACCACACCGAGGTCACAGAGATCCCGGCCGGGAGCACCGAACCCGTCGTACGCCCCGACGGCCCCACCCCGGGCTCCACGGCCCGTGAGGGCGGCGGCGGCAACTACCTCTCCAACGAGATCGCCTACCGCGCGACCCTGCTGCGCGACCGACTGGGCCTGCACGACAGGCTGCCAGGCGGGCACCTGCACACACCGGTGCTCCAGTTCGGCGCTGGCAACACCGATCCGGCGACCGGCACGATCACGGACCCGCAGTTCGTGCAGAACCGGCTGGACATCGTCGCGCAGCTCCGCGCGATTCTGACGGTGGCGGCGAATGCGGAAAATGCGGCGAATGCGGAGAGTGCGGCGCTGAAGTGACCGCGTACGCGCCGGCGTTCAGATGGCTGACCCGATGGGTAGCGCGTACCGGCCGAGCCTGACGGAGCAACTCGCCGAGCGCGGCGGCCGGTTCGGAGGGGGGCGGGACTGCGCCTTTACAGGTGAAGTCCCGCCCCTGCAGCATGGAAGCAAGGTCGGATGGGCAAGTCCGCGGTGTCAGCGGCGAGAGCGGATGGCCCGACCGATGGCTCTTCGGCCCTGTGGAGGCGTGCGTGAGCGTGGGGGAGATGCGCCGGTTCCGGCGTGATCCGCTCGGGTACATCGAGGACCGCGCTCGCCGGAGCCCGACGGAGGTGTTCCGGCTTCCGTGGGGTGCCTGGTGTGTGAGGGACACCGGACTTGCGCTCACGGTGCTGCACGACCCGGTCTTTCACGCTGGCGTCTCCACGTTCTTCGGGGACATGCTGCCCTCGCGGTCCGCCCAGATCGCCGTCGGCCGCGCCGTCCGGAACGTGATGCGGGCGCACCTGCCCGCCTACCGCCAGTGCCTGGCCGAGGCGGTGGCCGGGCTGGACCCGGTCAGTCAGTGGCCCGGTGCGGGGCCGTCGCTGGTGTACCGGTGCACGGCGGACGCGTTGCTGCACCCCGACGCGCCGCCGGCGTTACGGCGGCTGATGGCGAAGGCCGTGGCGGGCGGAGTGACCGCCCGTCAACCCCACATGTGGCAGCGGGCGCGGGTGGAGATGCTGCGCCCCGGGCTGATGACCGCGATCACCGAACACGTGCGGAACCGCCGGGCCGAGGGCTCCGGAGCGGGCGAGCCGAGGGATGTACTGGACGCGGTGCTCGGAGCCTGCCCCGAGGGGACCACCGACCGGACCGTGACGGACCTGTACGTGCTGTTGTTCCAGTCGATCGTGGGCAACATCGGCTACGCGGTGGCGTGGTCGCTCCTGCTGGCCTGCCTGCACCATCCGCCCGGCCCGCCTTGGCCGTGGGCCACGGAGTCGCTGGTGCGCGAGGCCGGACGCCACCGTCCGTTCGTCTGGATGGTCGGCCGGCCCGTCCCGCACGCTCTCGAATTCGGGGGCCTGTCGTTCGCGCCGGGCACGATTCTGTCGGTCAGCCCCTACCTGCTGCACCACGACGCGCGCCGCTGGGACCGGCCCGAGCTGTTTCGGCCCGAGCGCTGGAACGAGCCAGGTGGGCAGGGCCCTTATCTGCCCTTCAGCGCTGGTCCGTTCACCTGCGCCGGTGCGGCCGTTGCCCACAGTCTGATCACCGAGGCGGTCACCGCGCTGGCCCAGGACGCGCACCTGACCGTCAGTGGCGGCGATGCCCGGCCCCTGGTGTCCGGCTCCGTCCTTCCCCGGCCCTTCGCCCTCCGGCGCACCCTCAAGACCCCCGTCAGGCCCACGCTCATGAAGGGAGGTGAATGACATGATCGCTGCCATCCGACGCATCTTCAGGAACCAGCCCGCCAGTTACTGGGTGCCGGACGTCTGGCTCTAGTAGTCCCGATCGTCCATGGCGGTCCGCATTCCGTGACCAACGGCGTGCGGACCGTCTCCCTTCCCGGCCACATACACCGCCTGCCTTCCTTCGTCGACGGCTGTCGACGGCCTCCCGCACGGCGGCGCTGCGGCAGATTCCCGATGCGGCCTGTCAGGCTGCCGGTCAACTCCGCGTCCGCCAGGGGGTTTTCGGGCGCAGGGGAGCTTCGCCATCCTGTCGCAGTCATCCGCCCGACCGGCTACGATGTCTGTGTTGGGCGTAACGTGCATGCACTCGGCGGGAGTTGGGGGACCGCGTCGCAAGTGCACCCGCCCGCCGAGGGGCTGAAGGGCTTGTCAACCCGTGTCGTCTGCCACGGTCGAGCGCCATCCTGGATCTGCTGCCCGGGGCTGGTCCCCCGGACTGGTCCGTGGTCCCTGCCTGCCGCCGCTTCGGCACCGTCAGACGCCCTGTCAGCTCCCCTCGTCCCACGCCGCGTTCACCGTGGGCGCCCCCTGCCCGCCGATCGGCCGAGCGGTGGGCCCGGATGCTCCCAGGTCGGCGGAGCGGGCTGTCAATCGGGGGAGGGCGGGCCGTCAGCGAGTTGACCGTAACGGTGACCAGGGCGGCACGGAGCGGCGCACGCAACGTCCGGCGCACCGAGGCCAGGCCGGGGCCCGCGCTGTGCAGGCCGTGGGGCGCTTCGGCGCACTCCGGGGGCGTGAACCGCGTACTTGATCCGCCTAATCACCTGTTCTTGCGATCTGCTCCGAGTTAAGTGGATTGGTGCGGTCTGGGCGGGCAGAGTGTGCGGGAGACACAGACCGGAAGGAGGTGACGAGTGATGCGGAAGATTGCGATGAAGGCGCAGGTGGCTGTCCGGAAGGACCGCCGTGCTGGGTACTACATCTTCAAGTGCGACAGCACCGCGAAGTGACCTTGTGTGGGCGGACGCAGCCTGGCCTGTCGTCCGCCCACACCCCTCCCTGTTGCCGGACCGGGCCGACATGCCGCCCCTGTTCACCGGCTACCCGGACGCGCCGCGGCTGCCCCTGCCCCGCCCACGAGCCGACCTGTCCGTGCCGTTCGACCGCGTTCTTTACGGGCGGCGGACCCACCGGGACTTCGCCGGTGAGTCGGTCTCGCCGGCGGTGCTGGCCACGTTGTTGTCCACGGTCTTCGGGCCCGTGGACTACATCGACAGCGGTCACGGTGCCCTCTACCGCCGCACCAGCCCCGCCGGCGGCTCCCGGCAGGAACTCGACGCCTACCTCGGCGTGATCAACGTGACGGGTGTGACGCCGGGTTGGTACCACTACAACGCGCTGGAACACTGCCTGGAACGGCGCACCGAGGGCCTCACCCGCGCCGAGGCGGCGCAGCTGTGCGCCGACCAGGACTGGGTCGGTGAGGCCGCCTTCCTGGTCGTCCTCGCCGCGAGGCTGGAGCGGATGACCGCGAAGTACCACACGCCGCGCTGCTATCGCGTCTGCCTCCTCAACGCCGGGCATCTCGGCCAGACCTTCGCCCTGACCGCCACGGCCCTGGGGCTGGGACCGGCGCAGACGGGGGCCTTCAAGGACGCCCTCGTCGCCGAACGTTGCGGGCTCGACAACGTGGGCTGCACACCGCTGTACGTCCTGGCGGCCGGCCATCCCCTCCAGCACGGCCCCAACGAGCCGCCACCGGCCGGACTCACCGCCTTCGCGCACACCGCACTGAGCACGGCGCCGGGCCACGAGGCACGTTGACCGCACGCACCGGGAAAAACCGCCAACCGACCCCGGCGAAGGCGGGCCAAGAGCAGCGGCGCCGGTTCCTGCTCGTGCTCTCGCGACGGGCAGTGCCGCGCCCGCCGCGGTCGGCCTCCCGCCCAGCCAGCCAACAGGAGTACGCACCATGACGACGACCACGCCCGGCGGCTCCACGCCCCCCACGGCGGGCGACGCCCCGGCTTCCGCCGGAGACCTCCCGCCCTCGCTGCGGGAACTCGTCGGGAAGCACACCGGCGAGCCCTACGTGATGGATCCGGAACTCCTCGCCGACCCCTTCGGCGGCTACGGTCGACTCCGCGAGCAAGCCCCCGTCCTGCGCGCGCGCTTCATGGACGACACCCCCATCTGGCTCGTGACCCGCTTCGATGACGTGCGCGCCGTCCTGCGCGACCCGCGTTTCGTCAACAATCCGTACTCGATCCCCGGCCACGCCCGCCAGGACCGGCGCGACGAGCTCATGAAACTCCTCGGCATCCCCGAGGAGTACAGCGTGCACATCCTGGAGTCCCTGCTCACCAGCGATCCGCCCGACCACACCCGCCTGCGCCGCCTGTTCGCCCGGGCCTTCGCCGCCCGCCGAATCCCCAGTCTGCGCCCACGCGTTGAGGAGATCACGGACGAACTGCTCGACGAACTGCCCGGGCACGCCGACGAGAACGGAGTGGTCGACCTCATCGACCACTTCGCCTACCCGCTGCCCATCACGGTCATCTGCGAACTGGTGGGCGTCCCCGAGGCGGACCGGCCGCGCTGGCGGGCCTTCGGCTCCGACCTGGCGTCGCTGGAACCCCACCGGATCGGGGCGTCCTTCCCGGCCATGGTCGACCACATCCACGACCTGATCGCCCAGCGCCGCACGCACCCGCAGGACGACCTGCTCAGTGCACTCACCCAGGCCCAGGACGACGACGGCAGCCGGCTGAGCACCACCGAGATGGTCACTCTCGTCATGACGCTGGTGCTCGCCGGGCACGAGACCACCGCCCATCTCATCGGCCACAGCGTCGTCGCCCTGCTCACCCACCCCGACCAGCTGCGACTGCTCCGGCAGGACTGGGAACGACTGCCGCGCGCCGTGCACGAACTGGCCCGCCGGTGCGGTTCGGTCCAGATGACTCAACTGCGGTACGCGACCGAGGACGTTGAGCTGGCCGGCACCCTGATCCGCCAGGGAGAGGCCGTCCAGCCCGTCCTCGTCTCCGCGAACCACGACCCACGCCACTACGACGACCCCGAACACCTCGACCTGACCCGGCAGAGCACCGAAGACCACGTCGCCTTCGGCCACGGTCCCCACTACTGCCCGGGTGCCCCGCTCGCCGGCCAGGAGTGCGAGGTGGCCCTCGGCCGCCTGCTGCGGCGTTACCCGGATCTCTGCCTGGCCGTCGCCCCCGGCGAGCTCAAGACCCAAAAGCGCCGCCGGCAACCAGGCGCCTGGCGCCTCCTCAGCCTGCCCCTACGCCTCACGCCTCCGACGTAGCGTGCGCGGGCGGAACCCCAGGCAGATCTAACGGACTTCGCCCATGAGCGACTGGACCTTCTTCCGGGACGCGTAGATGGCGAAGGCGGCCAGCGCGGCGGCCATGGCCTCGACGGCCACCATGCCCCGTCCGTTGAGGTCGACGCCGGCGATGGCGAGCATGCCCGTCACGCTGTCACCGGCGGTGACAGCGAGGAAGAAGACGCCCATCATCTGCGAGGCGTACTTGGCCGGTGCCATCTTCGTGGTCAGGGACAACCCCACGGGGGACAGGCACAGTTCGGCCACGGTGTGCATGAGGAAGATCAGCACCAGCCACCACAGGGTGACCTTCGTGCCGCCGGTGGCCGTTCCCATGGGGATGAGGAACACGAAGAAGGATGCGCCCGCCACCAGCAGGGCGACGGAGAACTTGACGATCGTGCTGGGCTCGCGGTTGCGGCGGGCCAGGGCCAGCCACAGGGCGGCGAAGACCGGGGCGAGCACCATCACGAACAGCGGGTTCAGTGACTGGAACAGGGTGTTGGGCATCTCCCAGCCGAAGATGTCCCGGGAGGTCTTGGCGTCGCCGAACAGGGACAGCGTCGACGCGCCCTGGTCGAAGATCATCCAGAAGATCGCGGCGGCCACGAAGAACCAGATGAACGCCGTCATCTTGGTCTGCTCTTCGTTGGAGAGGTCCTTGTCGCGCTTGATCCGGGCCAGCACCGCGA
This sequence comes from Streptomyces sp. NPDC057743, assembly GCF_042798755.1. Classification (NCBI taxonomy): domain Bacteria; kingdom Bacillati; phylum Actinomycetota; class Actinomycetes; order Kitasatosporales; family Streptomycetaceae; genus Streptomyces; species Streptomyces sp. NPDC057743. The sequence continues at coordinate 65,071 of NZ_JBHVJX010000005.1, read as the reverse complement.
CGGGGATCAGCAGGCCGGCCACGGTGATGGGGACGAGCACCCAGTTCAAGGTCAGTCGGAAGACGCCGGTGAGGCCCACCAGGAGGTAGCACACCGCAACCGCAGCGGCGATCGCCAGGGTCTTGACGAGGACGCCGTTGCGTTCCTTGGGCGTGAGCGGGTTGGGGACCCGGTTGCTCTCCTGGCTCAGATGGCGCGAACCGATCAGGAACTGGGTCGCACCGAGCGCCATGCCCACCGCGGCCAGGCCGAAGCCGAGGTGCCAGTTGACCGTCTCCCCGAGAACGCCGATGACGAAGGGGGCGGCGAAGGCGCCGAGGTTGATCCCCATGTAGAAGAGCGTGAAGCCGCCGTCGCGGCGGGGGTCCTTCGGATCGCTGTAGAGCTGGCCGACCATCGTGGAGATGTTGGCCTTGAGCAGGCCCGAACCGATGGCGACCAGGGCCAGACCGACGAAGAACATGGTTGAGGTCGGAACCGCCAGGCACAGGTGACCGGCAACGATCACCACGCTCGCGATGGTCACGGTCTTGCGGGCGCCCCAGACGCGGTCGCCGATCCAGCCGCCGGGCATGGCCATGAGGTAGACCATCGCCACGTAGACCGAGTAGATGGCCGTGGCGGTCGCCGCCGTGTACGCAAGGCCGCCGCCCTGGCTCCCGGTCGCGGCGTCGGCGCCACCGGAGACCAGGTAGAGGACGAGCAGGGCGCGCATGCCGTAGTAGGAGAAGCGCTCCCACATCTCGGTCATGAACAGCGTGGCCAGGCCGCGGGGATGGCCGAAGAAGGTCTTCTCGCCGTGTGGGGCGGGGACCTTCGTCAGGGTCGATGCCATCGGTGTTCCTTGTTCGCTCGGGACGCGCCGCGTGCGTGTGCGCGCCCGGGTGGGGTTGGCCGGAGCCAGCACGCACGACCCTCCTGCGCGCAGGGGATATTTCACCCCGGACCGGCACGAAGCAAGGAGGAAGGCAGTGCGTGTTGGGATCCACGCCGCCGCACGCCTCTTCGCGTACGGGGCCCGGCCCACAGGTGAATCGCTGACTGGCAGGCTGACAGAGCGAACCATTCCCGCATAAGTGACTTTCGACTGAATTAGTAGGGCGAAAGTCCTGACATTCGGCGGTGGCGATCTTGCGTGCGCTTGGGGTGGGGCGTTATCGCAGGTGGTGACGGTGTGACTGTGGCGGTGGCCGGGGCGGTCCTCAAACGGATCTTGCCCAGGTCGGTGGTGTGGCCGGCTCGACCTTGGGTCGGTGTGATCGGGAGGGCGAGAGCGGCCGCTGCCGGCGTGGCGAAGGTGGAGTCGGCCTGGGTGCAACCGTTTCGCGGTGCGCGTGGTCCTCGATAGGGAAACAGTTGTGCGCACGAGCGGAGGCGAGGGCGCCGGTGATGTGGATGGTGCGGGTCGGTCCTGCGTGGGCGCGAAGCCGACGCGGCCCTCAACCACCGCACCGAGCAGGCAGGTTGGCGCGACCGAGCACGGTCCGGGCGCCACCGACGTCACCGCGTGACGCCAACCATCTCTCCGGGAACCCGACAACCCAAGGACCCACGGCCTCACGGCCTCAGGGCTCAACGGCACTGGCAGTAAAGGCTCCAGGGTCCTAAGAACCAGGAAAGAGATCTTCATGAAACTGCGCCGCGCACTGTCGACCTCGGCCGCGACGGTCGCCCTGCTTCCCGTGATGATGGCCGCCGCGCCCGCCGGCAAGGCGGTGGCCCCTCCCGCGGAACTCCCGAAGTGTTCCGATCTTGGCCAGGAGCACGACAACACCTTCGAGGGGCGCACGTTCGGCGTGCCCAAGTCGATCGTTCTCGGCCCTGACTGGACGACGTACACCGCCACGCTCACCAACGCCTCGACGAAGGAGCTGAAGTCGTTCGAACTCAGCGCCAATTTAGGCAGTTACGTCTACAACGAGGGTGAGCGCGACCTGAGCCCGTACGGCGACCTGCAGTACTGGGACACCGCGCAGCACTCCTGGAAGACGCTGCGCCAGGCCAATGGAGACGCCGGCGGCACCGTCCCCGCCCCGAAGACGCTGAGGCCCCGCGAGTCTGTTCACGTGCAGTTGCGGTTCAGGGTGGGTAAGGACCTGCCCCTGGACCACCCGTACGACGCGTTCACCGGCCTCACCGGCACCTTCGTCGACCGCTACCACAACACCGACTGCACGACCCAAGGCTACGCCGTCGGCACTTTCTCCCCCCGAAAGGGCTGACGCCCGCGGGGAGTTAGGGCGTCGGCGACCTCGGGGCGGCCGTCGGGAACCGTCGTCGGCCCAGTACGCCGGCTTGGAACCACTGACGCAGGCATCGGATTCGGCCACCGAGAAGCCCTCGTCGTTGAGGTTGAGCATGCCGCTGGGGCGGTCGTGGACGGCGGTGGTGGCGAAGGCGTCGGGCGCGTCGACAGGCTGCCGAGCCCTGCCGAGCGAGCGCTGGAGGGTGAGCGGGTGCGCGGTGAACAGGGGCCGAATTGCGCCGCGTTGGGGAACATCGTGGCGAGCCGCGGGGCGGCGCCCGGGGCGCCCCGGGCGGTTGCGATCGGTCCCGTTCAGCCCCGGCGGATGGGGCAGTTGTCGGGGCAGTGGAGGGTGAGGTCGCGGTCGGTGTGCTCGGTGTCGGCCGATGCGTGGTCGTCGCACTGCGGTGCCGGAGCCATCAAGACCTCGATGCCGGCCCGGAGATACCGCTCCAGGGTGGCGTCAGGTACCGAGGTCAGGGCGGGGGAGCGGATCTCCGTGCGCATCAGACTGGTGCCGAGCATCCAGGCCGACAGGAGTTCCGCGCGCAGGTCGGCGTCGGCGCCGCCGAGACGGGCGGCCAGGCGCTTGGAGAACACCTCGGTGAGATCGGCGCGCAGCCGCCCCACCGCCTCGTCGCGGCCCGAGGACCGCAGCACGGACAGCACCGGGTGCGGGAAGTCGCCCTCCTTCGGCTGGCCCAGCAACATCGCGCAGAACCAGTCGGGGATCGTTTCGACCGGCTCCTGGAGCAGCGGCTCAAACATCTTGCCGGTGCACGCCACGTCGTTGAACAGCGCCTCCTTCGAGCCGAAGTAGCGGTAGACGAGGGCGGCGTCCACGCCCACGTCGCCGGCGATGTCCCGCACGCTGGTGCCCTCGTAGCCGTACTTGCCGAAGCGGAAGGCCGCGGCGGCCCTGAGCGCGGTACGCGTGGCCGAGGCCGAGCGCCTGCGGACCACTTCCTTCGACGCCTCGCTGTTCTGTACTCCCGTCACGTCACCGCACCTCCGTCGTCCGCGGCCCTTCCGCCACCGCCCATATTCCCGGCTGCGGCGACTGTCTCAAAGTCACCGGCCGAATGTCATCGAACGTTGACTTGAGTTCACGCCACATGTCATACCTAAGTCAGTTCAACGATTGATGACTTGAGTGCTCGCCATGTCAGGCGGTACCGCGGCGCCCGTTTCCCGGTCCGCCCGCACGACGCGGCGGCCGCACGCGCCCGCGCGCACCGCCGCCAGCCGTCGCAGGTGGGCACCCCCATGACCGGAAAGTGGTGATCTCCTGTGCCTGCGCAACGCGTTGCCGTGATCGGAACCGGTTACGTCGGACTGACCACCGGCGCCTGCCTCGCCTCCCTCGGCCACCACGTGGTGTGCGCCGACGCCGACCCGCACAAGGTCGCGCGGCTGCGCGAGGCCAAAGTGGACATCCTGGAGCCGGATCTTCCCGAGACGGTTCAAGACGGCCTGAGCGCCGGGCGGTTGGAATTCACCGGGGACACCGCGGCCGCCGTCACCGCGGCCGAGGTGGTGTTCCTGTGCCTGCCCACACCCATGGGTGCGGGCGGGGCGGCCGACCTCGCCGCGGTGGAGGCCGTCGCCGACCAGATCCGCGAGGTGCTGCCGTCCGGCTGCGTCGTGGTCAACAAGTCGACCGTGCCGGTCGGTACGAGCGAGCGGGTCGCCGCGCTGCTCGGCCGGCCGGACGTGGCCGTGGTGAGCAACCCCGAGTTCCTGCGCGAGGGGCGCGCCGTTCACGACTTCCAGCACCCCGACCGAATCGTGATCGGCGCCGCCGACCCGGACGCCGGCCGGCGCGTGGCCGATCTGTACGCCGACCTGGACGCGCCGCTGGTGCTCACCGACCCCGCCAGCGCCGAACTCACCAAATACGCGGCGAACTTCTTCCTGGCGATGAAGCTGTCCTTCGCCAACAACCTCGCCACCGTCTGCGAGCGCTTCGGCGCCGACATCGACGACGTCACCGAGGGCATCGGGCGCGACCCGCGGATCGGCTCCGCGTTCCTGCGGCCGGGGCCCGGCTGGGGCGGCTCCTGCCTGCCCAAGGACACCCACGCCCTGCTGACCGCGTGTGACCAGGCCGGCGTCGACTTCCCGCTGCTCAGCGCCACCATCGAGACCAACGTCAGCCACCAGCGCCAGCTCGTCGAGCGCCTCGCCGCCGCCTGCGGCCGCGCCGACGGGTCGCTGCACGGCGTGCGGCTCGCCCTGTACGGCCTGACCTTCAAGGCCGGCACCTCCGACCTGCGGGACTCGCCCGCGCTCGCCGTCGCCCGACTGCTGCGCGAGCGCGGCGCCGAACTCACCGCGTACGACCCGGCGTTGCGCGAGGAGCAGCCGGACCTGAGCGATCTGGTCGACCTCGTCGACGACCCGGTGCGGGCCGCGGAGGGGGCCGCGGCCTGCGTGGTCCTCACCGAGTGGCCGGAGCTGCGCGAGCTGGACTGGGCGGCGATCGGCGCCCGCATGGCCGGCCACGAGGTTCATGACTTCCGCAACCTGCTGGACGCCGACCGGCTCGCGCGGGCCGGGCTGAGCTGGCAGGGGCTCGGGCGTGCGGGGGCGCCGGCGCGAGTGGCCTGACGTGCGGGGCGACCGGCGCCCCCGCGGCGCACCCGCCACGCCCCTGGCCCCCCGCTCCCCTTACCGGAATCACCGAAGAACCCCCTGAGAGAAGGTTTTTGACATGCGAGTTCTGTGCACCACCCACGGCAGTCCCTCCCACGGGCGGGCCCAACTCCCCCTGCTGCGCGCCCTGGCCAAGGCCGGACACCAGGTGCAGGTGGTCACCAACGACGACCTCGCCGCCGTCTTCGCCGACGACGACGTTCAGGTGACCCCCGCGCTACCGGAGTTCGACCCGATGGCCAGGCTGGGGCCGTACGTCGCCGAGCTCCAGAAGATCGACGACATGAACGAGCGGATGGCCGAGCTCGGCCGGCTGATGCAGCGGACCCTGGCCGGGGAGAGCATCAAGCCGACCCTGGACATCCTGCTGCCCCTGGCCCGCGACTTCCGCCCCGATGTGATCCTGCGCGACGGCATGGACATGGCCGCGGTACTCACCGCCGAGGCGCTGGGCGTACCGCAGCTTCCCACGCCCTCCGGGTTCAGCAACATCATGGACCCCGCCCAGGTGCTCCCCGAGCTCAACAACCGGCGTGCGGAGCTGGGCCTGACCATGCACGAGGACCCGCTGTCGATCGTCCCGCACGGCCGCGTCGACTACGTGCCGTCCGCCTTCTCCTTCGCCCAGCACCTGCCCAAGTCGTGGGCCTACCGGCAGACCGTGGACGTCGAGCGCCGCGCGGTGCTGCCCGAGTGGGCCGCCGAACTGCCCACGGACCGGCCCCTGGTGTACGCCGCGATCGGCACCGCCCTGCCGATGCTCCACCACCGCAAGTCCGACGAGCCCAGCGCGCCGCTGCCGATGGAGTTCCCGGACCCCACCGAGAGCCTGGGCCTGATACTCGGGGCGGTGGCGGAGCTGGAGGACTGCACCGTGGTCGTCTCGACGTCCGGGATTCCGGTCGACACCGCGGGCGTGCCGGCCCACGTCCGCGTCGTCGAGCGGGTGCCGCAGCCGCTGCTGCTGGAGTCCGTCGACCTCTTCATCACCCACGGCGGCTTCAACAGCATCCGCGAGGCGATGCGCACCGGTACGCCGCTGGCGGTGCTGCCGCACTTCGGTGACCAGCACGGCAACGCGGACCGGGTGGAGGCGCTGGGCCTGGGCCGCCACCTCACCGACCGCAGCGCGGCCGGCATCGCCGCCGCCTGTCGCGAGCTGCTCGCCGACCCGGCACCGCGGGCCCGGGCCCGGGCGGCCCGACTCGCCATGCTGACGCTGCCGGAGATCGAGCACGCCGTCGGCGACCTCGAAGGGATCGCCGGCTGACCGATCGGCCACCGGGCCGGGGCGGTACGGGAGTCACCTCCCGCCGCCCCGGCTCTCCCGTTTCCGCCCCCGCCACCCTTGAGGACGACACGTGACCTTCTCCGAGACCCAACAACAGGGCACGGCCGGTGACGCGCCCGCGCGGCTCACCCACCGGCAGATCACCACCGTCATGTCCGGGCTGGCCCTCAGCATGTTCCTGGGGGCCCTGGACCAGACGGTGGTCGCCTCCGCCCTCCGGACCATCGCCGACGACCTGCACGGACTGACCGCCCAGGCGTGGGTGACCACCGCGTACCTCATCACCGGCACCCTCGCCACCCCGCTCTACGGCAAGCTCTCCGACATCCACGGCCGCCGGCCCGTCTACCTCGTGGCGATCGGCCTGTTCACGGTCGGCTCGCTGCTGTGCGGGGCCGCCGGATCGATCTACGAACTCGCCGCGTTCCGCGCCGTGCAGGGCCTCGGCGGCGGTGGCTTGATATCGCTGGCGATGACCATCGTCGCCGACATCACCACCCCGCGCGAACGCGGCCGCTACCAGGGCTACTTCATGGCGGTGTTCGGCGGTGCCAGCATCGTCGGCCCGCTGGTGGGCGGCGCGTTCGCGGACCGGGCCAGCATCTTCGGCATCGACGGCTGGCGCTGGATCTTCCTGATCAACGTGCCGCTCGCCGCCGCGGCCGCCGTGGCCCTCGTCCGCGTGCTGCGCTTCCCCCACCGCAGGGTGCGGCACCGGCTCGACTACCTCGGCGCGCTCACCCTGGCCGTCGGGCTGGTGCCGCTGCTGACCGTCGCCGAGCAGGGCCGCGCCTGGGGCTGGGGCTCTCCCCAGGCACTGCTGGCCTATGCGATCGGTGCGGTGGGCCTGGTCGCGTTCGTCGTGGTGGAGCGGCGGATGGGCGAGGCCGCGCTGCTGCCGCAACGCCTGTTCCGCATCCGCACCTTCCGCATCGGCGTCGGGCTGAACTTCGTCTTCGGCATCGGCATGTTCGGCGCGATGACGACCCTGCCGCTCTACCTCCAACTCGTCCGCGGCATGAGCCCGATGGGCGCCGGCGTGGCCACCCTGCCCACGGTCGCCGCGAACCTCGTCGTCACGCTGTTGGTGGGCCGACTGGTCGCCCGCACCGGCCGCTTCAAGCTCCCGCTCATGGCCGGATTCGCCTCGTTGGCCGCCGCGTTGCTGGTCTTCGCCACACTGCGGGTGGACAGCCCGCTGTGGCACGCCATGGTCGGCATGGCGCTGATGGGCGCGGGGCTCGGCGCGGCGATGCAGAACCTCACCGCCCTCTCGCAGTCCGAGATACCCCGCACGGAGATGGGCTCGGCCACGGCGACGATCAACTTCTTCCGGTCCAACGGCGGCACGGTCGGCACCGCCGCGTTCCTGTCGCTGCTGTTCGCCACGGCCGCCGGCCAGATCACCGACCGCCTGGCCACCGCCGGCCACGACCCGGGCTTTCGCCGCCTGCTGTCCCAACCCGACAACGCGCACGCCCTGATGGGCGTCCTGCGCCCCGGCGGCGGTGTCAACCTGGAGGACTCCGCGTTCCTGCACGCCCTCGACCCCGGCGCGGCGCTGCCCTTCCTTCAGGGATACGTCGCCTCGATGCGCATCGTCTTCCTCGCCGGCGCCGCGGTGACCCTGGCCGCCTTCCTGCTCGCGCTCTGGCGGGTGCCGAACTCCACGCTCTCCGACGAGTAGTGGCTCCGGTGGCGACACCAGGCACCGGTGGTGATGGTCGGGTGCGACTGTTGTTTGCCTGTGCACGGGTGCATCCAATCCGCGTTCGGCACACAGGCGTTGCGGTGTACGCACCCGATCACAGTCAGCTTGGCACCGGGCCGGGGAGTTAAACCGACGAGTGTGATGGGCTTTTCGAGGAGGCCGCACCACAGGCACCGCTGATCTTCAAAACCCTGTCTATCCAGGGGCGTTACTGATCCGCACGGCGTCGCTCCGGCGCTGCACCGGCGCACTCACACAGCGCAATCGTGTCGCTCGGGAGTGCGGTGTTGTCGGCGCGCCGGGTTTCACCACCCGGGCGTTGGCAATGCCTTGGAAGCCGCGCGGACCGGTCCGCAACCACCGCCGGTTGCGAATCCCCCTGGAGTGCCATGAGCACGGTAGTTGCCCGCCGGGTGTCCGTGTCCCTTCCCTCAGCCCTGATCGCCCCCCTCCTCGTCTTCGTCCTGCTCGACGGGTTCATCCAAGGCAGCGTGTTGTCCCTCCTGCCGGTCATCCGCGACACGTTGCACACCGACACCGCTCAGGCGATGTGGATCACCGCGGCGCAGTTCCTGTCCGCCGCCGTCTGCGTGCCCGTCTTCGGGCGCCTGGGAGACCTGCACGGCCACCGCCTGATGCTGCGCGTCGCGCTCGCCTCGATCACCCTCGGCTCCGCGCTGTGCGCCCTCGCGCCGACGCTCCCGGTCTTCCTCGCCGGCCGCGTCCTGTGTGGACCGCTCAGCTCCATGCTCCCGCTCTCCGTCGGACTGGTACGGGACCAACTCGACACCGCCGGCAGCCGTCGCGCGGTCAGCCTCCTCGCCGCCGCACTCATCCTGGGAGCCACCACCGGCACCGCCACCGCCGGGCCGCTGTCGTCCCTCTCCGGCGGCGGGCGCACGGTCCTGTGGAACCTGGCCGTACTGGCCGTCGCCTGCCTGGCACTCGCCCTCACCCCGCTCATCGCACGGACCGAAAGACGGGCGAGCGGGCGGATGGACTGGACCGGCGCCGTACTGCTCGGCCTCGGTCTCACCCTGCTGCTCGGCTCCATTGCCCAGGGCACCACGCTGGGTTGGCTCTCCCCGAAGGTCGTGGGCGGCCTGCTGCTCGCACCGGTCGCCCTCGGCCTGTGGGTGCGCGCCTCCCTGCGCAACCCCCAACCCCTCGTCGACGTCCGTGCGATGGCGAGCCGCGCCATCGCACCGGCCTTCGCCTGCGGATTCGCCGCGGGCGTCGTGGTCCTCGGCGGCCAGGGCGTCACCATCGCCTTCCTCGACGCCGTCCCCGAGAAGGCCGGGTACGGCTTCGGCCTACCGCACTGGCAGATCGGCCTGTGGATCGCCGTCCCGGCCCTCGTCAGCTTCTGCACCGCCGGCGTGTCCGCCGCGGTCGGCAGACGGTTGGGCTACCGCACCATGCTCACCCTCGCCTTCCTGCTCCTGGCCGCCGGATTCGGGGTGAAGATGGTGGGACACGCCGTCCTGCCGCTGTGGTACGCCGGCCACATGATCTCGGACGCCGGCGTCGGCCTCGCGATCAGCGGTCTCCCCACCGTCATCAGCGAGCGGAGCCCGCGCGACCGGGCGGCGACCTCGACCGCCGTCTACTACAACCTCAAGGAGGCCGGCGGCAGCATCGCCGGTGCCGCCGCGGCGGCGGTCTTCAGCGGCCTGCTCACCGAGTCCACGCAACAACCCTCGCTCACCGCCTACCTGTTGCTGTGGGGGATGTGCGGCATCATCGCGCTGGCCTCGGCGGCCCTGATCCGCCTCACCCCGCCGCACCACCTCCCGGCGGAGCAGCCCGCCGGCTGAACCGGCGCGGAACCCGGAGCCGGGGCGGGTCGTCTACGCCGCGCGGAACCGCCCCCGCTCCACCTCCGCCACCAACCCGCCACCCAGCAAGCGGTCCAGGTGCTGCACCGCCGTCCTCCGCTCCACCGGCCGCACGTGCGCCCCCTCGACATGGGGCCGGTAGACCAGCCGGTGGTCGACGATCTCCTCGACGGTCCGCGGCTCACCGAGGAAGGCCAGCAGCGTCGCGTCCCGCTTCTCCACCACGCCGACGTAGGCGTCGAGTCGGCGCCGGAACTCCGCGGCCCCCTCGATCACGCCCTTCTGGTGGAACGTGCCGTACCAGCGCGCGTCGATCTCCCGGCACCGCCGCATCGACGCCTCGAAGTCCACCAGGCTGCTGCCGACATCGCCGTAGTAGGGACCGAACGAGGTCAGGTCGATGTCCGCCACGAACAGGAAGCCGTCCGGCTCGATCAGGAAACCGCTGTGGCCCGCGGTGTGGCCCGGGAGGTGCACGACGGTCACGGTGCGTCCACCGAGGTCGAACACGGTCCCGTCCGCGAACCCCAACGCGTCCGGGCGGCCCTGCACATGGAACTCGTCCCGCACGCTCTCGTCGAAGGCGTCGACCACGTCGGACGGCAGGCCGTACCCCGCGACCAGGGCCCTGCGGTCGCGCAGCCCGTCGAGGTCGCGTTCGTGGACGTGGACCGGCACCTGGTAGCCGCCGAGACCGGCGACATGGTCCTCGTGGGCATGGCTGACCAGGACGACGTCGGCGGGCGGCGCGGCCCCGACGAGCGACAGCGACGGATCGACGACCAGTATCTGGTCCGTGCCGCGCACGAGCAGCGAGTTGCCGTACGGGTAGGCACCCGAGTTGGCGCCGACGAGCACGCTGACCGCGCCGTATTCCACTGTGGTGTAGCCCATGGTGTGCATGGTCACGACTATCGCACTGTGGCGCTCGTGGCCGCCGCTCAACTCCATCGGCGGTCAACTCCACCAGACGCGGAACTCGGTGGGCAGCGACTGCAGCACCTCCAACTCGGCCGCCAGATCGGGCGCTGACGCCGCCAACCGCCGCCCCGCCACCAACGGTTCCGAACGGTAGATCTTGCGCAGCGAGAAATCCCAACCGTCCGGATGCCCGCCGCCTCGCCCGGTGGTGACCCGCAACCGGTGCAACTCGTAGCGGACCATGGCGCTCTCCGCTCGGGTGGCGGCGCAGGAGTCGAGCGCGGACCAGAGCTGCGGATCCGTCATCCGGGAGAGCCCGGCCGGGGTGAGGGGCGTGCCGTCGAGCAGTTGGCGGGCCAGGCGCCGGACCACTGAGACCGGGCCCACGTTGTCCCACGAGGTGTGCAGCCGGGCCTCGGCACAGATCAGGGAGACGAGGGTGGCGGCGGCCTCGTGGTCGGCCGACACCACGCAGTCCGTGAGGGTGAGCCGGCCCAGGAGCGCGGCCGGATCGGTGTCGAGGCGCCCGGCCGAACGACCGCTGCGGACATAGGAGTCGAGGTGGTCGAGGCTGAGCAGGCCGGTGTGGTTGGTGAGGGGCGAGGGCGGCCGACCGTCGAGTGCGGCAGCGAGCGCGTCGGGGCGGATCCCGTGCCGTGCCAACACCGGGCGGATGGGGTCGGTGAGCAGCAGTTGCGCACCAATGGTGTGGTGGTCGAGGCCGGCGGTGCCCTCGACGGTGTGGCTCAGGGGGAGGTGGCCGATGTCGTGCAACAGGGCCGCGGCCCGCAGGAGTTGGTCCTCCGGGCGGAAGTGCGCGACCAACGCGAGGACGCCCAGGGTGTGTTCCAGCCTGGAGTAGGACTGGAGAGTGCTGAGTGCCGAGGCTCCGCCGTGGGCGACGAAGTGCAGGCGCCGTAGCGGTTCGGTCCGCAACAGGTCGATTTCGACGGGGGTGAGGCGGACGGGCACGCGCCACAGCGGGTCGGTGAAGGTGGGGGACAGGCCCAGCACGTTGGTGGGAACAGGGGCGTCAGTATCATCCATCAGGCCACCCTAGGGCGGGTGTGGGAACCGGAGCGGGGCCGTCCGACGTCGCCCTACACCCCGCCGTGCAGCCCGTTCCGGGTGTCGCCGCTCTCCGTGCCGAGGCCCTGGGAGTCGGGGAGGCGGGCCAGGCGGCCGTCGAGGTCCTGGGGCCACTGGGTGCCGGCCTCGGCGTCCATCGTCGTCAACCGGGAGCGCAGCGGCGGGACCTGCTCGGGGGCGCAGGCCCCGGCGACCGTGGCGTACAGGGCGCGCAACCGGCGTTGGACCTGCATCGAGGCATGGCCGAAGTGCCGGATCTCGTCGGTGGCGATGCAGACGTAGTCGGCCCAGGAGCGGGTGCGGCGGTGGAACGCGCCCGGTGCGGCCGACGGCTGCCCGGCGGCCAGGCGGGGCGCGATCATCACCAACAGGTCCTCGATGTGGTCCAGGCACTGCACCGCGCGCCCGGGATCGTTGACGGCCGGGGACAGCGCCTTGAGCGCGATGTCGACGAACGCGCGCAGCGCCCCGGCCGGGTCGCTGCCCGAGCTGAGGGTGGTGCTGAAGAGCAGATGGCGGGTCAGGTTCCGGCGGCGCCACGGCTTCGCGCCCGGGTGCACGAGGAACAGCGGTGCCTCCTGGGCCACGAAGTCGCCGGTCACCGGCACGAGTTGGATGCGGGTCCCGGTGCGGCGGGCGAGCCGCTCCAGGCCACGGTCGTCGCAGGCGATGAGCGTCTGGCCGCGGCCGGGCGGGGTACCGAGCCGGATCACCACCGGGTCGGTGTCGGGTTGGGGGTGTGCCTGGGGAGCGGGCGCGACGGGTGCGGCGGGCCCGTGTTCGGGGTGCGTGCGGTCCACGGCCCGCCGGCCCTCGGCGGCCAGGTAATGCAGCAACTGCCCCGAGTTCAGTACCCGTGTGACGCGGGTGACGAGCACGAAGAACAGCACCGCGCACACCACGGCAAGCAGCATCGCGAAGAACATGGAGATGACCGGCCGGTAGTTGGCCTGGCTGACGGCGAGCCGCACCGAGATCATCAGGGTGTAGACGAAGGTCGCCATGAACGTGCCCATCGCCCAGCGCATCACGCCGTCCTGCTGGAGGATCGGCACCACCCGCACCGACAGTTGCGAGGCGCCGAACTGCATGGCCAGCGTGATCGCGGTGAAGACGAGGCCGGTCAGGGTGATCATGCCGCCCGCGACGGCGGAGAGCAGGGTGGCCATCGAGCCGCTGTCCAGGTGGGCGAAGAAGCTCTCGCCGACCTCTTTTCCGTAGAGGGTGACCTCGCGGTCGATCAGCGGGAACAGCCAGGACAGGAACAGGCCCGCGCCCAGCAGGGTGACCGGCAGCGCCCAGAACCGGGAGGCGCGCAGGCGTTGGCGCGTGAGGTACCACTTCCAGCGACCGCGAACCATGCGCCGAATGTACCGATCTGCGGGGGTTGGTCGCGCCATGCCGCACCGTGCGGGCTCGGGTTGGTCGACTGGTCAACTGGTGGGAGCCGCAGCTTCCGGCCGGGGTGACGGCTTCGTCCGGGCGTCCGGTGCCCCCATCACCACGGCCACGGCCAGCCGTCGTATGCCCCACAGTGCTCTGCGTGCCATGCCTCGTTTGCCCCTCTCGGTGCGACCGGTGATGCGAATCGGTTAAGCAACATGATAATCATTATCAAGATTCGAGTGGTGGGGGATCAGGAAGGAGGTCGGCAGCGCCGGCGGGTGCGTGCATGTCCGATAGCTGCCAGCGACCGACCGCCCCCGCTGCAAGGGTTGTGGGGTGCTTGATTTCGAACGCTGTTGGCGGGCAACGCTGAGCCGGGACACCCGATTCGATGGACTCTTCTACTCCGCCGTGGTCACGACCGGCATCTACTGCCGCCCGAGCTGCCCCGGCTGCCCCAAGCGGCAGAACGTCCGGTTCTACCGAAGTGCGGCCGCCGCCCAGGAAGCCGGTTACCGTGCCTGTAAGCGATGCAACCCGGACGCCAGTCCCGGCTCGCCGGAATGGAACCTGCGGGCCGACGTCGTGGGACGGGCCATGCGCCTGATCGCCGACGGCGTCTGTGACCGCGAGGGTGTCCCCGGACTGGCCTCCCAACTCGGTTATACCACACGGCACTTGCACCGACTGCTTACCGCCGAGGTGGGAGTCGGCCCGCAGGCGCTGGCCCGCGCGCAGCGGGCCCAGACCGCGCGCATCCTGCTGGAGACGACCAATTTGCGCATCACCGACGTGGCGATGGCCGCGGGCTTCTCCAGTGTCCGTCAGTTCAACGCCACCATCGCGGCCGTCTTCGACCGCACGCCCACCGCCCTGCGCGGCACCGCCGGAGCCCCGGCCGGCCAGGCTGCCGGGACCCTTGCCGTACGCCTGTCGGTCCGCGAACCCTTCGACGGGGCCGCCCTGTTGCGGTTCTTCGCCGCCCGCGCCATCCCCGGCATCGAGGAGATCGACGCCGGGTCCTACCGGAGAAGTCTGCGCCTGCCCCATGGCGCCTGCACGGTCGTCCTCACCCCGCACCCCGGCCACGTCGAAGCCCGGTTCTGCCTGGAGGACATCCGGGACCTGGCCGCGGCCATCCATCGCTGCCGCGGCCTGCTGGACCTGGATGCCGACCCGGCAGCCATCGCCGAACACCTTGCCGGCGAGCCCCTGTTGGCGCCCTTGGTCGCCGCCCACCCGGGGCTGCGCGTTCCCGGCGCGGCCGACCCCGAGGAACTGTTGCTGTGCACCGCCGTCCGGCACGGCCTGCCCGGGACCGCGGGGTCAACGGCGCTGGCGGCGCTGGTGCGCCGCTTCGGTCGCCCACTGCCCTCCCCGGCCGGCACGGTGATGCATCTGTTCCCCACGGCCCAGGCCCTGGCCGGAGCGCCACTGACCGAACTGCTCCCGGACGGGGTGGCCAAGACGGTGCGCTGCATCGCCACGACGCTGGCCGCCGGAGACCTGACACTGAACGAAGGCGGCGACCGCGCGGAGACCGAACACCACCTGATCCAGGCCGGGTTGAGCGGAAGCGCCGCCGGCTATCTCGTCATGCGGGCCCACAAGGACCCCGACGTGTTCCTGGCCCAGGCACCGTCGACCCGCCGGGCGCTACGAAGCCTGGGACGACCGAACGGCCCCGCCCCGACCCCGCGGCACGCCGAACACTGGCGCCCCTGGCGCTCCTACGCCCTCCTGCACCTGTGGAACCTGCGCCCGGATGACACGGAAATCCTCACCCCTACGCGTCAGACCGCCCAGGCCCCGCAGTCCGCAGAGTCCGCACAGACGTCGCTGCGGCCCGCGGCCTTGGTTGCCTGACGGCCTCCTCGCGCGCCGCGCGCCGCTCCGCCCTTCCCCCACGCATCCCCACCCGAGCTAGGACATCCCATGCCCCCGAAAACGCGCCTGAGTCATGCGGTCGGCACCCTGATCGTCAGCAGCGTGACGACGTTCCTGCTGCCCCTGGACTACACGGTCGCCTCGGTTGCCCTGCGCGATCTCCATCGCGATTTCGCCGTCGGATTTAGCGACCAGCAATGGGTGATCAACGGCTACACCATGGCGTTCGCCGCGTTACTGATGGCCGGCGGCGGCCTGGCGGACCTGTTCGGCCGCCGCAAGGTCTTCCTGTCCGGACTCGCCGTGTTCACCGCCGCCTCCCTGCTCGCCGGCCTGGCCCCGGCCATGCTCTGGCTCAACACCGGACGCGTCGTCCAAGGCATCCGCGCGGCGGGCATGTTCAGTTCCTCGCTCGCCCTGCTCGTCCAGGAGTTCACCGGCCCGCGCCGGACCCACGCCTTCGCGGTCTTCGGCGTCGCCTCCGGACTGGGCGCGTCCCTGGGGCCGTTCATCGGCGGACTCGCCGTGGACCTGGGCGGCTGGCGATGGGCACTCCTGCTGAACGTACCGTTCGGCATCGCCATGCTGGCCCTGGGGTTGATGCGCACGCGGGAGTCCAGCGACCCCAGGGCCACCCGCCTCGACCTCAAGGGCCTGGTGCTCTTCAGCGGAGCGGTCCTCCTGGCGGTCTATTCCCTCGTCACGGCACCTCAGAGCGGCTGGACCAGCCCCACCATCATCGCCACCGTGACGGCGGCGGCCGTGCTCGCCCTCGCCCTCATCCCCGCCGAACTGCGGCAAACCTACCCGTTGATGGAGCTGCGACTGTTCACCAACCCCACCTTCCTCGGCGCTAGCCTGGCACCCCTGGTACTGTCCATCGCCTTCTGGGGCCTGTTCCTCTACACGCCGCTCTACTTCCAAGGCGTACTCGGCTACAGCCCCCTCCAGGCAGGCTTGGCGATGCTGCCCTTCGCCGTCCCCCTGTTCGGCGCCGGCCCGCTCGGGGCGCGCCTGGCCAGGCACCTCTCCCCGCGCGTCCTGCTGGCCCTCGGCCAGCTCCTGGTGGCCGTCGGAGCGACCCTCCTGGCGTCCGCCCCGCTCGGCGGTGACTGGACCGACTACGCGAGCGGCGGGTTGATCAGCGGCCTGGGCACCGGACTGATCAATGGGGAGATGAGCAATGTGGCCCTCAGCATCGTCCCCGCGTCCCGCTCGGGAATGGCCTCGGGCATCAACTCCACCATGCGCATCGTCGGCATGACCGCCGGCTTCGGCGGCGTCGGCGCGGTGTTGGCCGCGGTCGTCAACCATGACCTGACCTCCCGCTCCGACCGGTTCCCCAGCCTGCGGCACCGCCTGGGCACCCTGGCCGGCGACGTGGCCACCGGCAACATCAACGGCACGGCGGCCACCCTGCCGGCACCCGTGCGCGACGGCTTCCGGGCGGCGGCCAACCACGCCTTCGCCGCCGGCATGCGGGCGGCCTTCATCGTCGGCGCCGGCGTAGCGCTCCTGGGCGCCGTCGCCAGTCTGGCCCTGATCCGCCGGCCGCGGCCCGCCCCGGCACCGCAGCCCGCGGACAGGCAGCCGCTCGCCGACGCCCAGCCGTGACCGGCCGCCCGCCGGGCATACCGGGCGACCGGGGCGGACCGCCGGGCCACATGCATCCGCACGGTCCTCGGCCAGTCAACCGGCCCTCTGCGGACATGTGTTGTGCACCCGACACGCCCCGGTGGCAACCCCGGTGCGACGGCGGCCTGGTCGCGGCAGACGCGACCAGGCGCACGAATCGCCGGCTAGGACAGCTGGTCCAGGGCGATCTGGGACACGGGGTGGGCGATGCTGCTGGAGTTCTCGTCGAAGTCATTGCCGGTAGGCGTGTAGGTCGCCGTCGAGCTACGGGGTCCGTCCGGGCCGGAGTGCGTATTGCCGTCCGGCCCGGTGTAGGTGCTGGCCTGGATGCTGATCGGCACCACGTACGGGTTCGTGAACAGCGGTGGCACCAGGACCTGGACGATGTCGTAGTCCGCGAAGTCCTGGTGCTGGTGGATGAACGTCCCCCCGGGAGGCAGGGCGGTGACGTGGTAGTACGGCCCGACGAGGACGCACAACTTGGAGTCCGCCGTGGTGGGCATGTTGCCCCCGGTGAGGTTGTCGAACAGCTGGAACTCCGTCACGGTCGGGGACTGCGTGCCGAGCAGCGCGGCCGTGCAGTGCACGAAGTAGAGGTCCACCGGGTTGCTCTTAGGGGGTGGTGTCGAGGTCTGCGCCGGGACCACCGCGGCGAGAGCCCCGACGCTCCGCGACAGGTCGGTACAGAGGTCATTGCCGGTCGGCACCGCGTTCACCGCGCCGTTGGGCATCTGAGCGGGAAGCGGGCTGTTGGTCGGTCGGCAGAGGTTGAGCCCGATGTTCACCGAGGTCTTCTGCCCTCCGTGGAGGTCCGCCGGGTCCAAGTAGCGCAGGATCTGCGGACAGGCACAGTCGCTGGGTGTGGCGAGGACCGTGATGGGGTGGCCGCCGGGTTGGACCCCGTCCCACCGCGTGAACGGTGGCAGCGCCACGGTCACCTCCACCGGTGAGGTCGTGTTGTTGGGGGAGAAATTACCGTCGCTGATCGTCAACGTGCCGGTCGGTGGGTTCGACGTGGAGAACTGGGCCGTCTGCGACGTGACGAAGAGGCTGACCGGGTTCGCTGTCATTGCTGCACTCCTCCCGAGGTGTGGACGCGGCGCGGGCTGCGAGCACGGTCCGTTCATGCCGTCAACTCGCCCTACCCGCCTGCTCTTCGTACCGTATGGCCGCCTTCCGGTTGTCCGCGAGGTGCGCGGGCGTGGCGCCTGTAGCGGGCCCGCGGCGCGCATGCCCGGTCGCACACCCCACACCGCTGCGTGCGCCGCCGGTCCTCTCCTGAGCCGCACCCCGAAACGGACATCAACTCTCCAACTGCCCCTGGAGATGGTTGCGGTACCAGCCTCCCCATTCGTGGAGTTGCTCGATGAGCGGCCCCAGGCTCCGGCCGGCTTCGGTGAGCTCGTACTCGACGCACGGCGGGACGACAGGATAGACGGTGCGGTTGACCAGCCCGTCGTCCTCCAGCTCGCGGAGCTGCCGGGCGAGCATGCGCTGCGTGATGCCGGGCATGGCCTGGCGCAACTCGCCGAATCTGTGGGTGCGTTGGAGCAGATAGCGCAGGATCAACAGTTTCCACTTGCCCCCGACGACCGAGAGCACGACCTCGGTGTTGCAGTACTCGGCCATCTCTTCCACGCGCTCGCGTACCCGTCTCATAACCGGCAACCTTAGGCCGGTATACGGAGTGGAACCACGGGCCGCGAGTGGTACCGACTGACCGGAAAGACCGTACTTGTGCTGCGAGTTGGGTGACGCACACAGTGGTGCGGTGCTCATGAAAACCAGTCATCGCGTACGCAACACACCCCATCGATGGGCCTCGCTGGCGGTGCTCTGCGCCAGTCTGTTGATGGTCGGGATGGACCTGACGGTGCTGCTCGTGGCGGTGCCGAGCCTCGGCGAACGACTGTTGCCGAGCGGGTCCGAACTCCTGTGGATCGTCGACAGCTACGCGCTCGCCGTCGCGGCCGGGCTCCTCACCTGGGGGACCCTCGGCGACCGGTTCGGCCGCAGGCGCGTGTTGGTGGCGGGCTTAGCGGTGTTCGGACTGGCCTCGTCGGGCGCGGCACTGTCGAGCACGCCGCTCCAACTGATCGTCGCGCGGGCGGTGTTGGGGGTCGGTGGGGCGATGATCATGGCGAGCACGCCGGCCATCATCCGGGCCGCCTTCCCCGACGACCGGGAACGCACCCTCGCCATCGGCCTGTGGACCGCCGCGAACAGCGTTGGCGTCGCCATCGGGCCGCTGCTCGGCGGGTGGTTGATCGAACACTTCTGGTGGGGCTCGGTCTTCCTGGTCAACCTGCCGATCGTGATCGTCGCCCTGGTCGGCAGCCTGAGGCTGGTGGCGGAGTCGCGCGATCCCAGGCCGCACCGCTGGGACGGGGTTGGCGCCGCGATGTCCGCGGTGGGGTTGGCGGGCGTGGTGTACGCCAGCCAACGACTGGGGGAGGTGGGCGGCGCCGGGCCCACGGTCTGGGCCGCGGCGGCCGCCGGGATCGGACTCCTGGCCGCGTTCGTGGTGCGACAACGCCGCGCCGCCGACCCGCTCCTGGACGTCTCGCACTTCGCCGACCGCCGCTTCACCCTTCCGGTACTGTCCATCATGGCGTGCTACGGCACCTTCACCGCCTTGCTGTTCCTACTCGCCCAGCGCCTCCAACTGGTTGACGGCGACCCGCCGTTGCGCGCCGGACTGGCCTTGATACCGCTCGCGGTCGCCAACGCGATCGGCGCCTCCCTGGCGCCGCGGTGGGGCGGGCGCCTGGGCCACCACCGGTGCCTGGCCGGCGGACTGCTGCTGATGGCCGCCGCGTTGGCGACCTTCAGCGTCCTGGGTTCCGCAGTCACCAGCGGCGCGCTGATCGGCGCGCTCGGCGCCGCGGGCATCGGCTCGGGCATCGTCATGGCGCTCGGCTCGGACGCCGTCCTCGGCGCCGCCGGCCCGGACCGCGCCGGCGAGACGGGCGCGATCCAGGAGACCGCCTTCTCCCTCGGCGCCGGCCTGGGACTGGCCTTCCTGGGAACGATCCTGACGCTGGTCTACCGCGCGAACTTCGCGCCGTCCGCGGGGACCACCAACGACCAGTGGGACACCGCGCGTTCGTCGCTCGGCGCGGCCTCGGAGGTCGCGGCGCACGCCGGCGGCCGAACCGGCGAGACGCTGCTGCACGGCGCCCGGCAGGCGTTCGACGCGGGCTTCTCGGCGGCCACCGGAATCGCCGCCGGAGCGCTGGCACTGCTGGGCGCACTGGTCGCGGCATGGCTACGCCCCGGCCGGCGCTCCTTCGTCGCCGACCGTGTCGACGGAGTCAAGTGACGGTCGTGGAAACCGTCTACGTGCTTTCCGCCTCCCGGCGGTCTGGTCCGACAGCCGTATCGACTGTCGCATCGCCAGCCGTATCGACGGTCGTAGCGCCGGCCGTATCGCCAGCCGCGTTGGCTTCGACGGGCGGGAAGACCTCCGCCATCTGGTCAACTGCCGTGCCGACGGCCCGGAGTGCGGCGGAGGCAGGGTCCTCGCCGTCCGCGGGGGCGGGTGGTAGCGGCCGGTGGCCGTCGCCCGGCTTGTGGCCCAGGGCGCGGCGCAGCTCCGTGACGTTGGCGGCGACCGCGGCGCGCAGGCGGAGGTGGTGCGGGCCGGCCGTCGCGGCGGACCCTTCCGCGGCGGAGGCGGCCAGCACCCGGACCGGTTCGGCCAGGGTGCGCAGGGCGTCCACGGCGTCGGCCGGGTGCGCGGCGCGGGCCGTTCGGGTTCTTCGGCGCAGCAGCATCCGGTGCAACTCGGCCGTGCGCGCCACCTGTTCCAGCAGCGCCAGATCGGTGGCGAACCGCGCGCCGTGCTCCGCGCACCGCTCGGGCTCATGGCGCACCGCCCGCAGCAGATCGGCCAGCGCGGCGAGTACCGCGCCGAGGCGCTTGCGGAGCACGTCCGCGGAGCGCACCGGGAGCACGAACCAGTGCGCGGCCGCGGCGAGCAGCGCCCCGGTCGCGATCGCCGCGAGCCGGACGCCCAACAGCTCTGGGCCGCCGGTCTCCCCGAAGGAGGAGTACAGCAGCGCCAGCACCCCGGTGACGCAGCCCGCCCAGTAGGCGTAGGTGAACTGGCGGAGCACGGTGCCGATGCCGAGCAGCACGAAGATGGCCACCACGTCGGCGGTGGCGTGCCGGGGGAGGAGCGAGGAGAGCACCGTGACCGCGAGGGTGCCGGCGGTCGCCCCGGCGAACCGCAACGCGGCCTTGTGCAGCACGTCGCCGCGCCCGCGGTTGCCGGCGGACACCACATACGCGGTGATCACCAGCCAGGGCCAGTGCTGCTCGAAGAGCAGGCCGCCCACCAGGAACGCCGCCGCCAGCGAGAGGCCCATCTGCACCGCCATCCGCGTGCTGGCCGGCATGGCGCGCCAGCCCGCCTTGCCTGGCGCGCCCCGCCGTTGTGGTTCCGGCGCGGGGCGCGGCGGGGGCGTGGCGTCGAGGACGCCGAGGCGGCGCGCGATGGTCTGGCACAGTGCCACCCATCCCCAGGCCAACACGGCGATCGGCGCGGACCACAACACCGTCCAGGCACCCACCGGTCCCGGGACGGGGGTCACCAGCACCGCGATGAACGGCATGGCCACCCAGGCACCCACCCGCGTGGCCACCGGTCCGAAGCGGCGCAGCCAGATCGCACCGGACAGCGCCAGCGTGAACACCGCCTTGCCGACGGTCGGCAGATGCACCATCAGCTCACCGACGCCGCCCGCGACGACGGCGAGTACCGGCATCGTCACCAGCCCGGCGAGCCGACGGCGGCGCGAGGCGGCCCGCTCCGTCCGGGCTGCCGTCAGCGAGAGCGCCACCGCCAGCACCAACACCCCTACGCCCAACCGGAACGCGTGCTCCAGCGCCATCGCGCTGTAGAAGGTCGCGACGACGGCCGTCATGGTGACGGCCGCATGCACGCCCTCGGCACGGAGCCGAGCCGAGAAAATAGTACGCACTGCGTAGGAACTCATGCGCCCCACCCTTACATCTCCGGCGCTGTAGACTTCATTTGATCGTCCACAGTCGACGCCTAGCCTAGAGATAGTAAGAGAGTGCGCATGAAGAAGGCGAAGGGTTTCCCGCACGACGGCACGGCGTCAGTGGTGCCGGACTCTGCCGTGGCCGAGTTGCGCGATGCGGTGATGGCGCTGGCCCGGCGCATGCGTGGCGAGCGCGGCGACGGCGCGCTGCCCGTCACCAAGCTGCTCGTGCTGTCCCGCCTCCACCGGCACGGCCCGGCGACCCCGGGACGCCTCGCCGCGGCGGAGCGGCTCCAGCCGCAGTCCCTCACCCGCACCCTCGCCGACCTCGCCGAGCAGGGGCTGATCGTCCGCACCCGCAGCACGGGGGACCGGCGCCAGCAGACCATCGCCATCACGGACGCCGGATGCGCCGCCCTGCTCGCCGACGTCACCGCCCGGGATGCCTGGCTCGCCGGCGCCTTGGAGGAACTCAACGAGACCGAGACCGGAGTCCTGCTCCTCGCTGCGGACTTGATGCACCGACTGGCCGATGGCTAGGGCTTGTCCGGGCGGGCGTTGACGACGCGGTCGTGGTGGGCGGAGGCGTAACCGAAGAGGGGCCCGCTCGACGCGCGAGCGGGCCCCAGGGCTGTGGTGGTCTCAGCCGTTGCAACTGGTGAAGTTCGGGCTGGTCTTCGCCATGTAGATGCTGGACCGGCCCTGGTCATCGTTCTTCAACGGAACGGTGACGGTGTCCTTGGCCTTCCACGGGAACCCGTTCGCATCGAAGGTCCACTCGCCAGTCACCTTCGTCGCCAGCGTCGACAGCGCCACCCAGCCGTACTGGTGCGACGGGACCTCGATGGTCAGGCTGTTGCCGAGGTCCTGCTTCAGGTCGTAGCTGACTTGGCCGTTGAGGGTCAGGCTGACGCTTGCCTGGACGGGGCTCTCCTGGCCGGTGCCGAAGCCCGAGGTGAAGGTCACGCCGAGCAGGCTCGACCAGCCGGAGGAGGTGTTCAGCGAGAACGTCCAAGGCACCGGCGCTTCGGTGCCGTTGTACCAGACGGGGGAGACGCACTGGTGGGGCAGCGGCTCGGCCGGTGCCTGGGTGCCCTTCGTCCAGAAGCAGGTGGAGCCGTTCTTCTGGCAGCGCGTGGACGCGTAGTCGACCGCGGCCTTCATTGCCGCGTCCCGGGCGGTGCCGGGAAGCTTCCACTGCTGGGCCTTGCTGCCGTTGCAGCCGTAGGTCTGGGTCCAGGCATCGTTGTACTGCGCGCCGAGGACCACGTCGATGCACTTGTTGTCCCCGGCGTTACGGATCATGAACGTGTCCGTGGTGCCGTCGACGGGCTGGAAGTACCAGCGCTGTGCGGACGATCCGGAGCAGGTCCGCTGCTTGAGCGGGAGCCCGACCTCAATGCACTTGCCGGTGTCCTCGTTGGCGAGGGTGAAGGACGAGTCCGGGCCCTGGAGGCGGGCCTGCCACTTCTGGTGGTAGCCCGGCGCGGAGTTGGTGACGATGAAGACGCCGTCGCCGCCGTTGCCGTTCTGCACGTCCAGGTTCCGCCCGTTGTTGGCGGAGGTGAACGTCAGGCAGGACAGGCCCGAGCAGTTGTCCGCGGCCTGCGCGGCACCGGCCTGGGTGGTCAGGCCCAGGGTGATGCCGAGAACGGCTATCAGGACGGTTAACGCTCTGTGGAAGACCGCTGGTCTGTGCGGTTTCACGCCAGAACAACCCCCTCTTGTCTGATTCGGAGTGTCGGTGGTGCAATCCACCGTGTTGAGGAGAGTATCCGCAACCGATGATCTTGAGGAGAGGGTCGTCCGTCACAGTTCGGGCAGTCCGGGTGGGCCGGGCAGGCCGGGTTGGTTCGGGTGGTGGGGACCGCGCGTGCTGTGTACCGAACCGCGCGCCGCTCACCGTCGATTCGCTTCGCCCGTCACTCTTCCGACCGCACCGCCGCACGCAAATCCGGGGCAATGACGACGGCGGTCCATCGAGCCCGGAAACCAGGAAAAGCGAGAGCGTCGTGCCTTCGACGGCCGATTGGATTCAACTCCCCTATTTCTACTAGAATTTGGGGTGCACCAAACGAGAAAGGGGCGCGCCGATATGGCTGTCAAGGAAACCATCCAGGTTGACGAGTCGCAGAAGAATGAGCCGGGTGTTCAGGAGGTAGTCACTCCCGTTCCGGTCGGAAGTCAGATCGTCAAGAAGGCGACTTACTGGCGTTCGGTTCTCCAGGACGACCTCAGCCCCGAGGTGACGGACGGCGTTACGACGGTCAAGTTCGCCGTGCCCGCGATGGTCGAGGAGGAGTACGAGACCGGGGAGGTGAACGAGGACGGCACCAAGGAGATCGGCATCCGTCAGGTGCTCGACCTCAAGTGGTACGAGGCCGACCTCGGCGCCGAGAACGTGGCCAAGCTCCAGGAGGCCGTCAAGTCCTTCGTGGCCGTGGCCCGCGACTCGGAGGCTCCCGCCTCGAAGCCGGCGCGCAAGAAGCGCACGGCCAAGTAAAGCGAAGAACGCCAAGAACGCCCCCTCGGTGAGGGGGCGTTCCCTTTCTTGTGCCGCTGTGTCCGGCGGTGGAAATGCGAGTGTGACGAGCGTGCCGAAGCGACTCCTGGCAATTGGCTTTCTTGCCTTCTGCGTTCTGCTAGCTGGTTGTGATGTCGCCGGCGATGCCCGCCCCTCGGGCCCGCCGACCACCACGGCGACCCCGGCACGGTCCGGCACGGAACTGGCCGCCCGCTATCGCCAGGCAGGCGGCGACGCGGACGTCTATGGCATCCAGTACGCGAAGGACGACAAGGGCTTCCCCGTGTTGAGCGTGTGGACCCACAAGAAGGGCGGATACGAGAACTTCGACGCCATCGCGGCGTCGCTCACCCGTTTCCTTTCCAAGGAAGGCGTCCGCCTCGACCGGGGCTACCTCCTCAACGCGTACGCCCCCGATGGAACCCGCCTGCACAACCTCGACACCGTTCCGGAGCGCATCTGGCCGCAGTCAAGCGCGTGATCGGCGCGCGCCCGGTCGGGCGCCCTGCCGTGCCTGGCAGGCCAAGTCACCGCGACTTCGCCCACTGGGCCCTCCGCGCCACCGGCTAACACCCCGACGGAGCACGGGTGTCCGCCGCCCCCAACGCCCTGCGCACCGCCGTGATGACGGCGCCGTTGCTGGTGACGACCGGGATGCCGGACGCCGACTCGATCTCGTCGACCGCCTCCAGCGCCCGGAAGTTGGTGCAGGAGAGGAAGAGCACCTCGGGGCGGGTGCGCTCGATCAGTTTCCGTGCCCGGTGCGCGATCTCCCGAGGCTCCGGCCCGGCGAGGCCGAAGCAGTCCCGGACGCCGAAGCCCTCGATGCCCAGGATCTCCAGGCCGCCACTGCTCAGGCTGGCGCTGATCTTGGCGTTGAGCTCGTCCACGTACGGCGTCAGTACGGCCACCCGGTGACGGCCTGCTCACCAAGGAACGCGCCCCCTACGACGGCCGCGCGGTGCTCCTGGAACTCACCGGGACCGGCCGCGAGGCGATCGGCGCCGCGTTCCGCGCGCACAACGAACGCGAACGTGCCTGGGCCGGCTCCCTCAGCGAGGCGGAACAGCACACCCTGATCGAACTGCTCGACAAGCTGACCGCCCACTCGACCCACTTCGACGCCCGGTACCGCGCCTGACGGGGAACGCCCCGGAACCCCAACGCAGCCCCGCCCTACCCGACATCGCCCTCCGGGACGACGAAACTGGCCAGGATCCGCTTGCCCTGGCCGGCCCAGTCGGGCTCCACGCTGAGCACGCCGTCGTACCAGGCGGCCAGCTCCCGCACGGTGCCCAACCCCGTGCCCGGCGTTGCGGTTTCCATGGCCGGGAGCCGGGGATCGCGGTCGGCCACCGCGATGATCAACTGTCCGACCGCCCGCTCCACCGTGACGTCCGCCGTGGGTGACTGGTCCGCGGCATGCCGCAGGACGTTGGCCACCAACTCGCTCACCACCAGCAGCGCCGCGTCCGACAGCGACGATCCGGCGGCTATCCCGCACCGGGCCAGTCTCGTTGCTGTCCCCTCCCGGGCGCGGAGCACCGCCCCGGGTGCGGCGAGCACCGTGAACGTGTCCTGTCGCTGCGACGGCCGGGCGTCCTGGCCGTCGGTCAACGGGTCGTCGTGCGGCCTGCCCCACGGCGGAAACCAGTCTGCGTGGATCACGAAGCCCTCGTCGGGATGGGCCCCGCGGTGCCGTGCTGCGTCAGGGGGGCGGCGTGCCCGGCGAGCATCTCGTCTCCTCCGGTCGTGGGTGAGGGGCGCTTCATGGCAGCCGATGACTTGCAGAACTCTGCAAGTCTATGGGGGTGGGGAGCCGCCCCGTATTGGCTGGATGAGGAATTGCTAAATTCCGCAATCGGTTGGATGCTGTTCGGCCTAGAGATGCCGAAATGCCGTTTCGCCGTGTCCGTAGGCAACCGCGGGCGCAGCCTTGCCGAGTGCCGCCCCGGACGGGGCGGCATGGGGAAACCCCGAGGAGCCATGTCCGTTCCGCTGTACCAGGCCAAGGCCGAGTTCTTCCGGATGCTCGGCCATCCCGTGCGGATACGGGTGCTGGAACTGCTCCAGGACGGGCCGAAGGCGGTGCGGGACCTGCTGGCCGAGATCGAGGTGGAACCCTCGGGCCTGTCCCAGCAGTTGGCGGTGTTGCGCCGCTCCGGGATCGTCACCGCGACCCGGGAGGGCTCGACGGTCGTCTACGAACTGGCCGGCGGGGACGTCGCGGACCTGATGAGGGCGGCGCGCCGGATTTTGACCGAAATGCTGGCCGGCCGGAACGCGTTGCTGACCGAGCTGCGGGACACCGGTAGCGCGACGCGATGACGGCACCCCGGACCGGCCGGTCGACCACCGGCCACCAACCCGCCGGCGCGGAGGCGTGATGCTCACACCCCTGGCGACACTGCCCTACCGGCACGTGCTCACGCTGCCCACCGAGCCGTCCGCCGTGCGGATAGCCCGCGAGACCGCCGAGCTGACGCTGAACGGCTGGGGCATCGGCCTCCAACACCCCGCGATCGCCCCGGCGTTGCTGATCCTGAGCGAACTGGTCACCAACAGCATCCGGCACGCCGCCGCACACTCCCCGCAGGTCACCGTGATCTACGGGGCCGGCCGGGACCGTCTGGTCCTCGCCGTCCATGACACCCATCCCTACCGGCCGCCCCTGGACGGGACCGTTGCCACCACCGGCGGTGGCGGCGGACTGGCCACGGTCATGGAACTCGTCCTCGACCTGGGCGGCACGGCGGTCGTCCGTGCGGACGCCCTGGTCGGCGGCAAGAGCATCTGGATCACCCTGCCCCTCTGACCCCGACCCACTCCGACAGGCCGTCCGCGCAAGGGAGTTCGCATGACCATCGAATGGCGCTACACCGTCGAGGAGGACCTCGGCGTCCTGTCCGTCGCCGGGTACCTGGGCCCGGACGCGGCCCGTCGCTTCACCGGTGCGATCGGCTGGGTACTGGCCCGCGGCACCGGCCCGGTCATCGTCGACCTGGGCGAACTGCGGAGCTGGTCCAGCGAGGGGCAGTTGGCCATCGCCGAGGCCGCCCGCCGGCTGGCCGAGGCCGGCCGCGCCCTGGAACTGGCCGCGATCCCCGCCGACGGCTCCCTCGTCCCGGTCGGCGACACCTCGCCCCTCCCGATCCACGCCGACCTGGCCGCAGCGCGCGCGGCCCACGGTGCGCAGGGGCGCGACGAGCCCGAGGCGGAGAGCCGAGAACGCCAGGAACGCCATGAGTGGCGCACCACCGGGTGGCCCGCCCCGAACAACCGGCCGGCGTAGACCCGGGCTTGGACGCTGGGCGGCGGCCCGTGCCTGGTCCGCTCCCCGGCCCGCTCCCCGTCCCGTCCGACGTGCCGTGCGGCGGCCGGTCATCGCGCCGACGGCTGCGCGAGGTCCACGATGCGCTGTATCAGTTCGGGATAGGACCAGTTGGCCCCGGTGGCGGCGAGCGGCAGCAGGCTCGTCGCCGTCAGGCCAGGCAGCGCATTGACATCGATGCACATCGGCGCCCCCTGAGCGTCGCAGCGGAAGTCCGTGCGTGAGTACGCCTCGGCGCCGAAGCCCAGGGCCCGGTGCGCGCGGACGGCCATGTCCTGTAGGCGGCGCGCGAAGTCGCCCGGCACCCGGGCCGGGCACACCTCGCTGACGCCACCCGGCTGGTACTTCGCCGCGTAGTCGAACAGCGGAGTCGTCAGCTCGATCTCGACCACGGGCAGTGCCTGGCCGCCGACGACGCCCACGGTGAACTCCCGCCCCGGGAGGAACGGTTCCACCAGGCGTTCCTCATCGGCGTGCGCCTCGGCGGCGACCCGCTCCAGTTCGGGGAGCGAATCGACCCGGTGGACCGACACGCTCGAACCGCCCTCCACCGGCTTGACCACCACCGGCCCGGCGGCCACCAGTTCCCGCGCGGCCCGCGGCACCTCGCGCGTACCGGGCCACCACGGCACCCGGTTGGCCACCGGCAGACCGGCCGCGCCCAACACCGCCTGCGCCCGCGCCTTGTGCCAGGCCGCGGCGCAGGCGGCGCTGTCGGCACCGGTGAAGGGCAGCCGCGCCATCTCCAGCAGCGCCTGCACATGCCCGTCCTCGCCCCAGCCGCCGTGCAGCGCCAGGAACACCAACTCCGCACCGCGCAGCAGTTCCAGGACCGGCCCGCCGGTCAGGGCCGCGTGCATGCGGTGCCGCAACCGCTGCCGGTCGGCCGCGGACGGCGGTTCCTTCCCGACCGCGCTCTCCTCGACGGTGTCGCCGGCTCGCAGCGGACCGGCCAGTACCGGAGCCTCGGCGGCCGGATCGACGAGCGTCACCGTGTGCCCCCGCTCCAACAACGCCCGGGCCACCGACCGGCCCGAAGCGTGGGAGACGTCTCGTTCCGCACTCTCTCCGCCACACAGGATCACCACACGCATCTCTGAGTCCGCCGCTCCGTTCCGTCCCGTTCCGTCTCGCTCGGTGTCTCGTCGGCCGAGTCCCTGACTCGCCCTCACGGCAGGCATCGTAGGCACACCGCCTTGGGTTTTCCAAGCATCTACTTGGAAAACCCAAGGCGGAGTGAGTGCGCCGAGCCGTTGCTAGTGTTTGCCACCGCTGGGCTCTCCGCCGCTGAAGCCGGCGGCTGACTTGGCTCGGCTCGGCCCGGACAGCCCCTAGCCGGTTCCGCGCACGAGGGCGGGCTGCATGACCTGCACGAGCGGGTGGACGCGCGGCGTCCCGGCCCGATGGCCGTAACCGTGCTGGTGAGTGGAGGGAGTGACGACGCGATGAGCACACCGCTGTACCGGCTGAAGGCCGAGTTCTTCAAGACGCTCGGCCACCCGGTGCGCATCCGCGTCCTGGAGCTGCTGAGTCAGCGCGAGCACGCGGTGGCCGAGATGCTGCCGGAAGTGGGCGTCGAACCGGCGAACCTCTCCCAGCAGTTGGCCGTCCTACGCCGGATGAATCTGGTCACCACCCGTAAAGAGGGCTCGACCGTCTACTACTCGCTGACCAGCCCGCAGGTGGCCGAACTCCTGCGGGTGGCGCGCACGATCCTGTCCGGGGTGCTGGCCGGACAGGCCGAACTGCTCGCCGACCTCCAAAGGGGGAGCGGGCAGAGGAAGCCGCCGTCCCGGCGGTAGACGGCCAGGCGGTCAGCGGGCAGTTCCTTGGTGATGCGGTCGAGCATGAACGCCAGGGGGAAACGCACGAATCGGCCATGAAGCGGGGCCGCGTACCTGCCTCGTACGCGGCCCCGGTCCTCGCCCCTCGCGGCTATCCGTGCGACCAGAGCCGGCAGTGGTGGTCGGCGAGGAAGTCCGCGCGGTGGATGCCGCCGGGCCCGGCGTTGAGTTGCTGGACATAGGGGTCGGCGGTGTCGCCGGCCGATATCCGCGGCCAGCGCGGCAGGTCCCGGGCGTTCGGCGTGCCGGTGTGCGCGAAGGTCGTCCAGTAGTCGACCATCCGCCCGGCCAGTTCGTCCTGTGCGGCGGTGAAGCGGGCGTGCCGGCCGCCGAGGTCGAAGAGGTAGGGGAGCTCGGTGGCGTGCGCGGCGCCCAACGGGAGTTGCGGCGACTCCGGGTAGCCGATGTTGGGTGCCTGGCGGTCGGCGAACTCGTAGGCGTAGGTGGGGGTTTGGCGGGCCAGTAGCCGGTCGGTGGCGAGGGTCGGGCAGGCGAAGACCCGGTCGGTGTTGAGCGCCGCCCAGGCCAGCGCGGGGGTGCCGTAGGTGGCGGGGGAGTAGACCGCCGCCCACTGTCGGGCGCGGTCGCCGAAGGTGTCCCGCAGCAGGGCGCGGTAGGAGTCGGCGGTGATCGGCCGCTGGTGGTGCAGGGTGGCGACGAAGGCCCGCATCTCGTCGCGGTTGTGCCCCTGGAGGACGGGGACCTTGTGGAACCGGCCCCGGCGTAGCGCGGTCACCGGGCGTTGCGGCACCAGTGGGGTGCCGTAGGAGACCTGTTGGAAGTCCTGGTTGGCGCTCAGGAGCGCGGCGGCTGGCTTGCCGCGCAGGCACGACAGTGCCCGGGCGGGCCGTGTGCAACCCAGTTTTGCGGCGCCCTGACGGCCCGCGGACTGGAGATCCGACTGGGAGATCCACGGGGAGAAATGGTCGACACCGGGATAGACCGCGTTCTTGCCGAAATCGACCGCGCAGGAGCCGCTTTGGACGATCGCCTTGGCGAACAACCCGGCCGCGCTCGGCGACGTGAGCTGGGTGCAGGTGCTCATGCCGCCGGCCGATTCCCCGGCGAGCGTGACATTGCGCGGGTCGCCGCCGAAGGAGCCGGCGTTGCGCTGCACCCAGCGCAGCGCGGCCTGTTGATCAGCCAGTCCGAAGTCGCCCGAGCCAGGCAGGCCCGGATAGCCGAAGTTGCCGAAGATCCCCAGTCGGTAGTTGACCGTCACCACGACGACCCGGCCGCGCACGGCCATCCGGTGCGCGTCATAGCTGCTGCCGGTGCCGGTGAGGAATCCGCCGCCGTGCAGCCAGACCACGACCGGCAGCGGCCGGTGGCGGTCCGTGCGCGGGGCAGTGACGTTCAGATACAGACAGTCCTCGTTCGTACTGCCGCCGCGGACCTCCCCGTTGGGCGTCTGCGGGCAGGCGCTGCCTGGGTGCTCGGCGTCCCGCACGCCCGACCACGGTCGGACCGGGCCGGGCGGCCGCCAGCGCAACGGGCCCACGGGCGGCGCGGCGTAGGGAATCCCGGCGAACGTCCGGTAGCCCCCGTGGTCGACGCCGCGCACCGAGCCCGCGTCGGTGGCCACGACCGGCCGCTCCGGCGGGCCCGGGGGCGCCGCGACGGCGGGTGACCCCAGGCATGTGGCCCCGGTCAGCCCGGCGGCGAGTACGAGCGGTACGAGGCGACGCGAGGTGAACCTCATTTCTCCTCCGTTGAGTCAAGTGGTGGCCGACCCCTGACGAACCCCGTCGGCCGCTGGCGCTTCGCTGTGCTGAGCGCACCTCCCAGCCTCACCGCCCGGCCGAACTCCCGGTAGGGTCACGCCTCATCGTCCTCGGCATGACATTTGTCCCGGGTGGGTGGGGTGGACGCGCCCCGAGCCGCCGCGACAGTCTTGTCCGGCCGTCTCCCGCGCTGATGTAATCGCCGACGACATCAGCGGAGGAGAGGCCCGATGCACATACCCCGGTTCCCGGAGCCCGCCGCCACCGGCACCGTTGCGATCCGCGCCACCCCGGCCGAGGCGTACGCGGTCGTCAGCGATCCGACCGTCATGGTCCGCTTCGCCGAGGAGGCGTACCGCGCCCGCTGGTTGGGCGGCGCCACCGGACCCGCGGTGGGCGCGCGCTTCCAGGGGTGGAACCGCAACGGCCTGCGCCGATGGGCCACCCGTTGCCGCGTCACCGACGCCGAACCCGCCCAGCGCTTCGCCTACGAGGTGACGGCGACACCGTTCGGCATCCCCATCTCGCGCTGGCAGTACGACATCGAGCCCACCGCGGACGGCTGCACGGTCACCGAGACCAACTGGATGCGGGTGCCGTTGTGGTTCATCCCCGCCGCCATCCTCATCACCGGCGTGCTCGACCGCAGGTCGGCCAACGGCACCCACATCGGCAGCACGCTCGAACGCCTCAAGGCCCATCTGGAGTCGGTGCCGAAGTCAAGCCCAACTGCCCGGTGACGTACCGCCGTTGACGTTTGCGTCGGCGTTCAGTGGCGCCGGCGTCGCCCCCGGCGATCGGAAGGAGCGTGCGCATGGAGCTGGAGCTTCGACACCTGCGGGTGCTGTGTGCGATCGCCGACGTCGGGAGCGTGGGGCGGGCCGCGGTGGAGCTGGGCTACTCGCAACCGGCGATGAGTACCCAACTCCGACGCATAGAGCGGCACTTCGGCGCGCCGCTGTTCGACCGAAACGCATCGGGCGTGGAACTGACCTCGTACGGCACGGAGGTCCTGGCGCAGGCCCGCGACGTACTGGCCCGGGCGGATGCCATCGGGCGCCGGCCGGGCCGGAACGCGGCCGGGGCGCGCCGGCTGCTCCGCCTGGCGGCGACCAACTCCCCGGTGCTGTCCGGGATGGTGGCCCGGCTGCGGAGCCGACTGCCCGATGTCGGGCTCACGGTGAGCAGCGTGTACGCGTCGTCGGAGATCGTCCGACTGTTGGAGGACGGTGCGGTGGACGCGGCGATCGCGGCCGACTACCCGGGGTTGGAGCTGCGGCACTCGGCCGCGGTGGCGCACCGCGGGATCGTCACCGAGCCGTCCTTCCTCGCCCTGTCGGCGCGACACCGGCTCAGGCACCGGGTGGAGGTGGGGCTCGCGGACCTGGCCGACAGTGCCTGGTTCGTGACGCCGGACGACGGGGCGGGCTGGCCCGGGGTGTTCTACGCGGCCTGCGAGTCGGCCGGATTCGCCCCGGCCGCGGTGCATGAATTCCTCGGCGACCAGCTCCAGTTACAGGCCATGATCGCGGAGAGTCTCGGGGTGGCGGTCGTGCAGGCGACGCTCCGGCCGATTCCCGGCGTCGTGGTCAAGCCACTGATCGGCACGCCGCTGTGGTGCCGCTATGTGTTGGCCTGGCGGCGGGAGAGCCTGGCCGACGAGTGCGCCGACACCCTGGTCGGCGCGGCCTCCGCGGCATACCGCGCGCTGATCGCACAGTCGCCACACCTGCGGACCTGGGCGTCCCGCACCTGGAGTCTGGCCAGGCCGTAGGGAGCGGCGGACGGACCGGGGGCGTCGTTCCGCGGGTTGTTATGGCCGGGCGAACCGGGGTGCTATGCCACGCGTCGTTGTCTGCGGGAGGGGTGCCTTGAGAAGGTGACGATCACGCCTCGGCCTCTTCCGGGGCGCCTGTCGTCCACGAAGGAGCAGGGATGCGCTCTCGCTTCACCTGGCCCAGATGTGTGATCGGCGGCCTGGCCGCCTGCGCGACGATCGCCGGTCTCATGGCGACGCCGGCGCTGGCCACGCCCTCGCCCGCGACCACCCCCAAGTCCGTTATGCAGCAGGCCACTTACCGCACAGCGCCGCACGCCACACCGTCCCCGAAAGCCCCCTCGCCCACCGGCCCGACCCTCGGCTCCGGCGAACGTTCCGTGCTCCAGGGCCGGCCGGTCGCCCCCGCCCCACTCCGCCCACTCCGCACGCTCAGCGCGAAGAATCCCCCCACTTCTTCGACTGCGGCGACGGAGCGCAAGGGCGGCCGGCGCCCCGCCCCGGCCTCGTGCAGCCCGGGCGACTTCGGCGGCCGCACCGGAGCCGACCTGGTCACGGCGGTCAAGGCCGCGACCATGGAGTGCGTCAACTCGCTCTTCTCGCTCACCGGCAAGGACGCGCACGACGTGTTCCGCGAGGAACAGATGGTCACCATCGCCAACGCCTTCAAGGACGGGGCGTCGTCGTACACCGGCGACAACTCCGCCAAGGTGTGGCAACTCGTGCTCTTCCTGCGCGCCGGCTACTACGTGCAGTCCAACCACCCCTCCGACGTGGGCCCGTACGGCCAGAAGCTGGCCACGGCCACCCAGGGCGGCCTGGACGCCTTCTTCGCCAACTCCCGCTCGAACGACGTCTCTTCGGGCAACGGTGACGTGCTCGGCGAGGTCCTGATCCTCTCCGACAGCGCCAACGAACAGGGCCGCTACCTGGCCGTCTACCAACGGGTGCTCAAGGGCTACAACGCCTCCTACGACACCATCCCCAGCATGCTGACCGCGGTCAACGACGTCTACACCCCGCTCTGGCGCGGAAACTGGAACGAGGAGTACGTCAAGGCGGTGACGGCCGACCCGAGCATCATCGACACGCTCAACGCGTTCGCGCTGGACCACCTCAAGCTGCTGGGCACCGACAACTCGTTCCTGGACTCCAACGCCGGTATGAACGTGGGGCGTTACGTCGAACATCAGCCGCTCCAGGCCAAGGTCCGACCGCTCATCAAGGGCCTGCTGAACGCCTCGAAGATCACCGGCCCGACCGCACCCCTGTGGGTCACGGTCGCCAGTCAGGCCGACTCCTACGACAAGGCCAACTGCGCCTCCTACGGAGTGTGCGATCTGGCCGACCAACTCGCCAAGGCGGCCCTCCCGATCAACCACCCCTGCGACCAGACCCACACCGTCAAGGCGCAGGCCCTGACCGCCGCCGACCTCGACGCCACCTGCGCCAGTCTGCTGCGCCAGGACCCGTACTTCCACAAGCTGGTGAACGACAACGGCCCGATACCCGGCCAACACGAGTCGACGGTCCAACTCGTCGTCTTCGGCAGCCGCAACGACTACCAGACCTACGCCGGGGCGATCTACGGAGTCGACACCAACAACGGCGGCATCACCCTGGTCGGCGACCCGACCAAGCCCGACAACCAACCGATGTCGATCATGTATCAGAAGGACTCCGACGACGGCTTCCCCGCCCGGATCTGGAACCTCAACCACGAGTACACCCACTACCTCGACGCCCGCGACGACATGAAGGGCGACTTCAACCAGCAGACCACCGTCCCGGACGTCTGGTGGATCGAGGGGCTCGCCGAGTACGTCTCGTACGGCTACCGGGGCGTCACCGACGACGAGGCGGTGCGCCAGGCCAATCAACACACCTACAAGCTCAGCACGTTGTTCCAGACCACCTACGCCAACAGCAACGAGACCCGCACCTACCCGTGGGGCTACCTCGCGGTCCGCTACATGTTCGAGAAGCACCCCCAGGACATCGCCACCATGCTGGGCCACTTCAGGACCGGCGACTACGCGGGCGGCTACGCCGTCTACAACCGCGACATCGGCACCCGCTACGACGCCGACTTCGACGCCTGGCTGACCGCCTGTGCGTCCGGCGGTTGCGCCGCCAAACAGGCGCGCTGACGCTGCACGGCACCGCGCCCGTCTGACCGGGACGCGGTCGGCCGCCGCGCCGCACCCGCGCATCCGTCGCACCACCCTCCGCCCCCGCACCGGCCGTTCGCCGATGCCGGGGCGGAGGTGTGCAGGCCCCGAACGGCAGCCGGCCGGACCCCGTCAGCCGCAGCAGCGCCCTCGCATACCCCGGCGCCCCAGCCGTCGCGTCGCATAACTGGCTCAAAAGTGCGCCCTCCCGTGCGCGCACGCGCCCCCTTATTGCATGGATGACGCAACTGCACTCGATTGTCGAGGGGCGAATACCGGCCTACTGTTGCTGCCGCCGTGGTGCTCGGGAAGACCGGTGAAAGACCGGGGCGGCCCTCGCCACTGTGATCGGGAAGTCTTCGCGTCATCCCCGCCGGGATCGGCGGGTGCCACTGGGCAGTTGATGCCCGGGAAGGCGGCTGCGCGGACGCTGGACCCGTAAGCCAGGAGACCGGCCACGGCACCGCACAACGACCCATCCACGAGGTGCTGGAGAGGCTGCCTGAAATGCCCCTGTTGAAACATTCCCCCACGTCATCCACCACCGCATCCGCCGTCCCGCAGCGTTGGCGGCGGCAGGACTGGATACGCTCCGGCGTGCTGTTCGCGGTGATCGCCGCCATGCACCTGGTGGCCTTCGTCATCCTGGCCGCCCTCGTCGCGCCGCACCACTACACCGTCGGCAAGCAGGTCTTCGGAGTCGGACTCGGCATCACCGCCTACACGTTGGGCATGCGGCACGCGTTCGACGCCGACCACATCGCCGCCATCGACAACACCACCCGCAAGCTGATGGCCGACGGCCAACGCCCCGTCTCGGTGGGCTTCTGGTTCGCCATCGGCCACTCCACCATCGTGCTGGTGCTGGCGGGCCTGATCGCCGCCGGCGCGAGGGTCGCCGGCACCCTCGCGAACGACAACTCCGGCGCCCGCGCCACCCTCGGTGCCATCAGCACCACCATCTCGGGCGCCTTCCTCTACCTGATCGCCGCCCTCAACCTCGTTGCGCTGGCCGGGATTTACCGGGTTTTCAAGGCCATGCGCGCCGGGCAGTTCGAAGAGCACGAGCTGGAGAAGCACCTCGCCAGCCGCGGCTTCATGAACCGCATCCTGGGCCGCCTGACCAGCTCCATCCGGCGGCCGGGCCAGATGTATCCGATCGGCCTGCTGTTCGGCCTCGGCTTCGACACCGCGACCGAGGTCACCCTGATGGTCATGGCCGGTTCCGGCGCCGCCGCCGGACTGCCCTGGTACGCGATCCTCTGCCTGCCGCTGCTCTTCGCGGCCGGAATGAGCCTCTTCGACACGCTCGACGGCACCTTCATGAACTTCGCCTACCACTGGGCGTTCGCCAACCCGGTGCGCAAGGTCTACTACAACCTCACCATCACCGGCCTGTCCATCGCCGTCGCCTTCCTCATCGGCACCATCGAGCTCGTCGGCGTGCTGCACGACAACCTCGGTTGGCGGGACGGGCTCACCGACTGGGTCTCCAACATCGACCTCAACAACGCCGGTTACCTCATCGTCGGCCTGTTCATCGCCGTCTGGGCCTGCGCCCTGACCTACTGGCGCCTGGCCAAACTGGAACACCGCTGGGGGAAGAAGGCGGACGAGGCCGGCGGAGCCGGGGGCGCCGACGAAGCCGGCAACGTCAACGAGACCGGCTGACCGCTTTCTGGATTTTCTGGATGCAGTGTCGTCGGGGCCCGTGACCGGGAAATGGTCACGGGCCCCGGCCTATTCCGGGGCGTCCGGCGCGGCCTGCGTTCGCAGCAGGCGGCGCCCGCCCCTACTGCATCCGCAGCAGATCAAGAGTCTGCGGACGGGCGACGACAGGTCGGGCGCGACGCGGCACGGTGGTGACTGTCCGAGTGGCCGAGCGGCCGAACGACCGGCATCCGTTGAGGGGTTGGAATCACCGTGCATCCTGGAGAGCACCGTGCGGACGTTGCCGGAGCCGCCATCCGTCGTCGGCTGCGGGGCGTGGCGATCGATATCGCCCCCGTCTTCGGATTCACCGTGAGCTTCGCCGTCACCCATCGGTTGGTGGTCGCGCTGACACTGGCCGTGGCCGCCGCGGCCGGGATCTGTGGGTACCGGATCGCGCGTGCGGAATCCGTGCGGCGCGCGCTCGCCGCGCTCTGCCTGATCTGCGTCGGGGGTGTGCTCGCCGCCCGCACCGGCCAGGCAACGGACTTCTTCCTCCCCGGCCTGATGCTGCACAGTGTGACGGCCGTTGTCACACCGGTGCTGCTGCTGTGGGGTTGGCCGCCGTTGGGCCTGATGGTCGGGCTGATCACGGGTGAGCGGACCCGATGGCGGCGCTGTCCGGTGCGTCGGCGGGCCTTCACCCGGGGCAACCTGGTGATGTACGCAGGCCACCTGGTGATGCTGGCGATCCAACTCCCGCTGTTCCTCACCGGCCGCACGATCGCGCTCGGCTCGGTCGACGCCTTCGGACCGGTCGTCCTCGCGCTCGGCGCGCTGGTGGGCTGGCGCGTCTACCGACGCAGCGTCGGAACGCACCGCTGCGGCACCCCCGACCCCCTGAACGCCGAGCCGTCCCCCTGTACCCCAACCTCCCACCCCGTGGAAAGGGCCTCCCAGTCATGACCGCAACACGCCCCGACATGCCGACCCAACCGACCGCGCGGAGCTGCCCGTTCGACCCGCCGCCGGAGTACCGCACGCTGCGCGAACAGCAGCCCGTCGCGGAGGTGACCCTGCCCGACGGCATGGCCGGCTGGCTGATCACCGGGTACGAGGAGGCCCGGGCGGTGCTCGCCGACGCCCGGTTCAGCTCCCGGCGCCGTCGCCTGCGGACCGGGAGCGGGCCCGTGGACGACGCCGAACTGCCGGTGCCCGCACCGGGGAACTTCCTGATGATGGACCCGCCCGAACACACCCGGCTCCGCCGGCTGCTCACCGGCCAGTTCACCGTGCGTCGGATGCGGCAACTGACCCCCGCCGTGGAGAAGATCGTCGCCGAGCGGCTGGACGCGATGGCCGCCGCCGGCGGCCCGATCGACCTCGTGCAAGCCTTCGCGCTGCCCGTGCCCTCGTTGGTGATCTGCGAACTGCTCGGCGTGCCCTACGCCGACCGGGAGGACTTCCAACGGGATTCCGCCACCCTCATCCGGCTCGACGCCAGTCTCGACGACGTCCAGCGGGCCCACCAGGCACTGACCGGCTTCCTCCTCCGACTCGTGCGAGCCAAGCGAACCGAGCCCGGCGACGACATCCTCAGCGGCCTGGTGCGGACGGGCGAGCTGACCGACGAGGAACTGGCCGGCGTCGGGGTGCTGTTGCTGCTCGCCGGGCACGAGACGACGGCCAACATGATCGCGCTCAGCACCATGTGCCTGCTGCGCCACCCCGACCAGTGGGAGGCGCTGCGGAACGACCCGGCGCTGATGGACACGGCCGTCGAGGAGCTGCTGCGCTATCTGAGCGTCATCCAGTACGGGGTGCGCCGCACGGCCCTGGAGGACGTGGAGGTGGGCGCCCACCGGATACCGGCCGGCTCGACGGTGGTGGCCAGCCTGCCGTCCGGAAACCGCGACGCGGCACACTTCACCGGCGACCCCGACCAGTTGGACGTCGGCCGACCGTACCGCCCCCACCTGGCGTTCGGACACGGCATCCACCAGTGCCTGGGACAGCAACTGGCCCGGGTGGAGATGAAGGCGGCCCTCTCCGCACTGCTCGATCGCTTCCCCGACCTGCGCCTGGCGGTGCCTGTGGAACAGGTCCCGATGCGCCACGACATGATCGTCTACGGCGTGCACGAGCTCCCGGTGACCTGGTAGCCCCGCGTCGCTCGCGCCAGGCACCCCCTTAATCAGCCACCCAGCCGAACACGCTGCCCCCGCCTGGCAATTCGGCGCTGCAAACGCCCCACCGCACCAACGACAGAACCGACACCACCGACGCAACCGACACAACCAACACAACCAACACCACGAGGAAGCCCCGATGAAGATCGCCATTGACCAGGACAAGTGCGTGGGTGCCGGGCAGTGCGTGCTGGCCGCCGCCGAGGTCTTCGACCAGCGCGACGAGGACGGCATCGTCGTCCTGCTCGACCCCGCCCCACCGCAGGAGGCCCTGGCCGAGGTCGAGGACGCCGCCGGACGCTGCCCCGCGCTGGCCATCGCCGTGCAGCCGTAGGGCTGGTCCCAGCGCCGGTGACCTGGTAGCCCACCGACCCTGTTCCGTGGGCGAGGGCCGCAGCTCCGCACCCGGGCCCGACCCCGGGTGCGGACGGGTGCGTACGGTGAAGGAGTGCACATGATCGACCTGCTCAGAGGGTGGTTGCGGGCCCGGCCGCGGACGGCCGACCTGGCCGCCGCGCTGACCTGCTTCGCCCTGTCCGCCCCGGTGGCGGCGGGCACCGCCTACCGGCACCACAGCCCGATGGCGTGGTCCATCGGCGGACTGGCGCTCGCCTGCGTGCCGTTGATCGCCCGCACCCGCCGCCCGGCCCCGACCGTCGCGGCGACCCTGGCCGTCAACGTCGCCCAGATCCTGCTGCTCGCCTTCCCCGGCGCCTCGCCCATCGCGACCGGCGTCGCGGTGCACGCCGTGGCCGTGCGCACCGACCGGCGGCGCGCCTGGCGCATCGCCGGATGCGCCGCCGCGGTGTTGTTGGCCACCTCCGTCGTCCGCGAGCCGGGCCTGGACAACATCTGGCAGCACCTGGCCGTCATCGCCGGGATGTGCCTGGCCGCGGCCAGCGGCGACGCCGTCCGCAGCCGCCGCCGACTCCTGGTCTCCGCACTGGAACGCGCCGAACGGGCCGAACGCACCAGGGAAGTCGAGGCCCGCCGACGCGTCACCGAGGAACGCCTGCGCATCGCCAGGGAACTCCACGACGTCGTCGCCCACCACATCACCCTGGTCAACGCCCAGGCGGGCGTCGCCCACCACCTGATGCGCACCGACCCCGACCACGCCTACCAGGCACTGGAACGCATCCGCGACACCAGTCGCACCGCACTGGACGAACTGCGCACCACGGTGGGCCTGCTCCGCTACCGTGACGACCCGGCCGCCCCGCGCGAACCCACCCCCGGCCTGGCGCACCTCGACGGCCTGCTGGACTCCTTCCGCCACAGCGGCCTCCACCTCACCGTCGAACGGGCCGGCCGGCCAACGGAGTTGCCGCCGATCACCGATCTCGCGGCCTACCGCATCATCCAGGAAGCCCTCACCAACACCCGCAAGCACGCGGGCCCCGTCCCCGTCCGGGTCCAACTCGACCACCGCCCCGACGCACTGCGGATCACCGTCGAGGACGACGGCCCCACCGCACCGCAGACCAGCGTCGACGACGGCGCCGATTCGGCCCCCGGCACCGGCCACGGCATGATCGGGATGCGCGAGCGTGCCAAGGCCGCCGGCGGCACCCTCACCGCCGGCCCACGCCCCACCGGCGGCTTCCGCATCCACACCGAACTGCCGCTGCGCATCGACCGAAAGGCCCCGGCCCCATGACGATCCGCGTTCTGCTCGCCGACGACCAGGCACTGCTGCGCGGCACGTTCCGCCTGCTCATCGACTCGACCCCCGACATGGAGGTCGTGGCCGAGGCCGCCACCGGACGCCAGGCCGTCGAACTGGCCCGCAGCCACCGCGTCGACCTCGTCCTGATGGACATCCGCATGCCCGACCTCGACGGGCTCGCCGCAACCAGGCTCATCAGCGACGACGAGGACCTCGCGGGCGTGAAGATCCTGGTCCTGACCACCTTCGAGAACGACGAGTACGTCGCCGAGGCGCTCCGCGCCGGCGCGAGCGGCTTCCTCGGCAAGGGCATCAACCCCGACGAACTGCTCAGCGCGATCCGCGTGGTGGCCGCGGGCGACTCCCTGCTCTCCCCGACCGCCACCAAGTCCCTGATCGCCCGCTTCCTGGCCCAACCCGCCCCGC
The DNA here is from genome assembly GCF_042798755.1 of Streptomyces sp. NPDC057743. NCBI lineage: Bacteria > Bacillati > Actinomycetota > Actinomycetes > Kitasatosporales > Streptomycetaceae > Streptomyces > Streptomyces sp. NPDC057743. Next base: position 24,099 of record NZ_JBHVJX010000005.1, on the reverse strand, counting down.
TCGCCCGCGACCTGCCACCGGGCCTGGCCACCCTCACCCCGCGGGAGCGCGAGGCGGTCACCCTGGTCGCCGCCGGCCTGTCCAACGACGAGATGGCGCAACGCCTCTACGTCACCCCGCTCACCGCGAAGACCCACGTCAACCGCGCCATGGCCAAACTCGGCGCCAGGGACCGCGCCCAACTCGTGGTCATCGCCTACCAGACCGGACTGGCCCACCCCTGACGCCCAACCCCACCCTGGACGGACCCCCGACCCACCCGGCAGACACCCCGGAACGACTTTGGTCGCGGCCCGCCGCGACCAAGGGTGACTGCGGAGCCGACCGTCGACGCCCTAACGTGGGCCCGTGATGCGCACAGAACGTACGACCCCCTCGGTACCGACGCGCCTGGCGGCCTGGTTGAGCGCGGTACCCCACCGGCTGACCTCCGTGGCCAGGGAGCTCCTCGCCCCCGGCATGTGGAGCCCCTGGCGCATCGTGGGCGAGTCGTTGCTGAGCGTGGCGCTCGGGCTCCTGGCTGCGCTGACCCAGGCACTGCAGGCGCCGTTGAACAACGTCGCCTGGATGATCGCGGCCGGCCTGGCCACCGCGCTGCTGTCCCTGGTCCGCCGGGTGCTGCCCGCCACGGCGCTGCTGGTCACCGCCGTCGGCATGGCCGCGTTCCCAGGCATGGCCCCGCTGTTGCTGATCGCGTCCTGGTCCGCGGGCCGGCGCATCACCTCGGTCAGCAAGGCGGTCGGCACCTTCGCCGCCGCCTACGCCCTGGGCGTCGGGCTGTTCCTGGCGCAGGGCGCCCTCCCGCTCCCGCTGGCCCTGGCCACCGTGGCACCGCTGCTGCTGGTCACGGTGATCGTCCCCGGCCTGATCAGCCGCTACTGGTCGCAGCACCGCACCCTGGCGGACACCCTGCGCGAGTACAACGCCCAGATGTTGCGCGAACGCATGATGATCGCCGGGCAGGCGCGGCTGCGCGAGCGGCAGCGCATCGCCCAGGACATGCACGACAGCCTCGGCCACCAACTCACCCTGATCTCCGTCCACGCCGGCGCGCTGGAAGTGGACCGCACGCTGTCCGGCCAGCAGCGGGAGGCCGTCGGCGTGCTGCGCGGGGCATCGGTGGCCGCACTGCACGAACTGCGCGAAGTGGTGGGGTTGCTGCGCGACCGCGCGGAGAGCGCCGGCCACCCCACCGCCCCCGGGCCTGGCACGGCCACGGACGAGCCCGCCACGGCGCCGTCCCGCGGAGTGGCCGGCATCGACGGCCTGGTGGAGGCGTCCCGGAGCGCGTCGGCGCGCGTGGAGCTGCGGCGCTCCGGCATGCCGGGCCCGCTCACCCCGGCCGCCGATCACGCGGCGTACCGCATCGTCCAGGAGGGCCTGACCAACGCCCACAAGCACGCGCCGGGCGCCCCGATCACCGTGGAGCTGCGGTACGAGCCGGACGCGCTGGTCGTCGAGGTCGCCAACGGCGCGGCACCCGAACCGCCGGCCGGCCGCCACGGCGTGGTGAGCGGCGGCCAGGGACTGACCGGACTGCGGGAGAGGACCCGGCTCATCGGCGGCATGGTGCACGCCGGGCCCGCGCCGAACGGCGGCTTCCGACTGGCGGGCGTGCTGCCCTACACCTCCCCGGAAGGCGACGCCCCGCCCCGCTCACCGGGCGACACCGAGCAGCCCTCCGCCACCGACCTCCCCGGTCTGAGCCCGACGAGCACGGTCGGGGGCGACGTTCCGGCCACCGACGACAGCGGTCTGCCGAAGGAACTGGCCAAGGTCATGGGCCGCAGCACCACCCGCAGTTGCCTGGCCATCGGCTGCGGAAGCCTGGCCCTGGTCCTGCTGCTCATGGTGGTCGCCGGGGTCTTCGGCGCCGTCTTCCTGGCGAGCGAGGCAGGCAAGGCACTGATCGATCGGGAGACGTACGACGCCCTGAAGGTGGGCCAACCCGAGGCGGAGGTCCGGGCCAAGCTGCCGTCCGGCGCCTCGTTCCTGACGACCGGCCTGTCCAAGGGCGCGCCGTCGGTACCCAAGGGGGCCACCTGCACCACGTTCATGTCGTCCGAGGACAGCACCAGTTGGGAAACCGATCCGGTCTTCCGGTTCTGCTTCCGGGACGGCAAGCTGATCGAGAAGAAGTCCTTCGAAGTCAGGCGCTGAGGGCCCCAAGCCGAACGGGCCCCGCCCTCTCCCGCACGGCCGTCGGTCAGGCATGATGCCAAGATGGCCGCAGCGAACAACGCTGCCAACCGCGCAGGAGAGCCGTGATCAGGGTCCTAGTCACCGACGACGAGCCGCTCATCCGGGCCGGCATCAGGATGATCCTGACCTCGGCCGACGACATCGACGTGGTCGCCGAGGCCGCCAACGGCCGCGAAGCGGTCGAACTGGCCCGCTCCCAACGGATCGACGTGGCCCTGCTCGACATCCAGATGCCGGTCATGGACGGGCTCACCGCCCTCGCCGAACTGCGCCAGACGGTCCCCGACACCCGCGTCCTGATCCTCACCACCTTCGGCGCGCAGGACAACGTGCTGAACGCGCTGACCGAGGGCAGCGCCGGCTTCCTCCTGAAGGACTCGGCGCCCACCGAACTCATCCGCGCGGTGCGCGCCGCCGCGGCCGGCGAGGCGTACCTCTCGCCCGGAGCCACCCGCCACGTCGTGGACTCGCTCGCCTCCGGCCGGACGGCCAGGACGAACGAGGCCCGCCGCCGACTGGAATCCCTGACCAGGCGCGAACTGGACGTCCTGGCACTGCTGGGCATGGGCCTGTCCAACGCCGACGCCGGCCAACGACTCCACATGAGCGAGGCGACGGTCAAGACCTATGTGAGCCGTATCCTCGCCAAGTTGGGTTGCGAGAACCGCGTCCAGGCCGCACTACTGGCCCGCGACGCGGGCATCGGCGACTGACCGCAACGCGCCCCGGCCGTCGTCGGGGCGGGACGCTCATCGGTGGAGCACGTTGACGCGTTCGCCGCCCAGCAGGGGGGCGCCGAGGGGGGCCTCGGATGTGCGGGGACACCCACACGGGGCGGTGTCCCTGGCGGGAGGGCGGCCACTGGTTGCGCCAGTGCCCGCGCACGAGCCACCGGTGGTGGTAGTTCCGTCGGCGGTCCGGGACGGGGGCGGGCTGGGGATCGCCGGTGGCGTGCCGGAGTTGGACGTAGCGGACGCTGGTGGGGGGTGGGGTCGTGGCGCCTGATGCGGCGTAGCGCCGAGCGGGGTGCCTGGGCGGGGGATTCGCGGGTGAGGGCCTGTCCCATCAACAGCCAGGTGGCCATGAGGGTGCGTTCCACGCCGGCATGCCAGTGGTGACCCCGGGGGTCTTCCCCTTCCGTTGCGGCGAGCCAGTGGGGGAGCCGGCCGTGGGGGAGGAGGCTGGAGGCTATCCGTTCGAGCGTGGGGAGTTGGGCGCGCAGGTGGTTGGCGGGGGTGCCGGAGAGGCGCTCCTGCGCGCTGATGCGTTCGTCCGTCAGCCCCCAGTGGATGACCTCGGTGCCCGGCCCGTGGGGCGACCAGGACACGGCCCGGACGGGCACCCGCAGCGGCCCCACCTCGTATACGGAACAGGGCACCTCCCAGACCAACAGGCCGCACTCGGAGGGGAGTTCGTGGTGGTGTAGCCGGTAGGCGGGGAGCTTCCGGCCGGCGGCTACCGCCAGCTCGGTCATGTCCGCGGCCACGTAGTACATCTCGGCGGCGCCCAGTCCCGCGGCCGCGCGGTGCGCGAGGGCGGCGGCACTGCCGTACGGGTCGGCGGAGTATTCCCGTGGCAGTCGGCCGGTGCCGAGGCCGGCGAAGCTCCGACCCCAGTGGGCCGCGCCTTCCTCGGCAAGCCAGGCGGCCAGTTCGGCCCGGATCTCGGGTACGTCGCAGGCGCGCAAGCGGGTGCTGTCCCCCCTGCGCGAAGCGGCGCCGCCGCCCGTCATGCCGTCACTTCCCTGCCACCGTCGGCGCCGGCGAGGCCGGTGGCGGTGGCGCTGTTTCGGGTGAAGAGCAGGCGAGTGCGCATGCGGAAGACCGGGGTGCGGTCCTGGTTGGTGGCGGTGAGGAGGAAGCTGACCACGCCGAGGTGCGGCTTCTTGGCATGGGGTTGGGCCGATTCCACCTCGGCCCGGGCGGACAGTTCGTCGCCGGGACGCACGGGGTGCAGGAACCGCACCTCGTCCATGCCGTACGAGCCCTGGCAGGCGGAGCGCGCCAGCAGGGTGCGTACGAAGCGACCCAGGACCACCGCTCCGGTGTGCCAGCCGCTGGCGACCAGCCCGCCGAAGGGGGAGTGGCGCGCGGCGGCTTCGTCGAGGTGGAAGGGCATGGGGTCGTACCGGCGGGCGTAGCCGGTGATGTCGGCGGCGGTCAGGAGCTCGTGGCCGAGGTCGAAAGCGGCACCGGCGGGGAAGTCCTCGAAGTGGTGGTGCATGTGTCCTCCTGCCGGGACAAGTTGGCGAGTGGGGAATGGGTGTGGCCGGGGCGGGGCCGGGCGCTTTGGCGGTAGAGCTGCGCGACGTGGAAGGCGAGGTCCATCGACTGGTTGTGGTTGAGGCGGGGGTCGCAGGAGGTTTCGTACCGCTCGGGCAGGTCGTGGGGCGTCAGGGCGTCCCCGCCGCCCAGGCATTCGGTGACGGCGCTGCCGGTGAGTTCGATGTGCAGGCCGCCGGGATGGGTGCCCAGACTGCGGTGGACGTCGAAGAAGCCGGTCACCTCGTCGAGGATGTCGTCGAGGTGGCGGGTCTTGTGGCCGGTGGGGGCCTGGAAGGTGTTGCCGTGCATGGGGTCGCACAGCCAGGCGACCAGGGCGCCGCTTCGGGTGACCGCCTCGACGACGGGCGGGAGAACCTCGCGGATCCGGTCCTTGCCCATGCGGGTGATGAAGGTCAACCGCCCCGGTTCACGGGCCGCGTCCAGGCGTTGGACGAGGGCCAGGGCGTCCTGCGGGGTGGTGGTGGGGCCGAGCTTGACGGCGACGGGGTTGGCGATCTCGGCGGCGAAGGCGAGGTGTGCGCCGTCCAGGCCGCGGGTGCGTTCGCCGATCCAGAGCAGATGGGCGGATCCCGCGTACTGGCGGCCGGTATGCGGGTCGGTGGCGGCCAGGGCGGATTCGTAGTCCAGCAGGAGCGCCTCGTGACTGACGTAGAATTCCGTCGGTCGGATGCCTGAGCCGGACTGTGGGGGACCGTAGGTGCCCAAGAAGGCGAGCGCGGCCTCGATCTCGCCGAGCAGGTGCTCATAGCGTTTTCCGAGGGGCGAGCGGAGGACGAACTCGCGGTTCCAGGCGTGCACTTGGTCCAGTCCGGCGTGTCCCGCGGCGGTCAGGGCACGGATGAGGTTCAGGGTGGCCGCCGACCGCTGGTACATCGTGTTCAGCCGTCGGGGGTCCGGTGTGCGGGCCTGGGCGGTGAACTCCCTGGCGTTGACGCAGTCACCGCGGTACGAGGGCAGGGTGACCGAACCGCGGGTTTCGGTCGGGGCGGAGCGGGGCTTGGCGTACTGGCCGGCGATGCGCCCGACGGTGGTGACGGGGGTCGAGGCCGCGTAGCCGAGGACGGCCGCCATCTGCCGGAGCGTGGCGAGGGAGCCTGCGGTCGCCTGGGCGGTGGCGCCCTCGAACGCCTCGGCGCAGTCGCCCCCTTGGAGCAGCAGGGCGTTGCCGCGGGCGACCTCGGCGAGGCGTGCGCGGAGCGTGTCGCATTCGTGCGCGAGGACCAGCGGAGGGAGCGTGCGCAGCTCGGCCAGGACCGCTTCCAATGCGACGGGGTCGGGCCACGGGGGCTGCTGGGCGGCGGGCAGGCCGCGCCAGGCAGCGGCGCCGGGCCGGTGGTTGGACCGGGTGTTCATCAGCGTGACAGCCCCTCATATGACGGTGTTGCCGTGGGTGGGGGAGCGATGGATGCGCCGGTGGGATACGAGCCGAGGACCCGCAGTTCGGGGAGGCACAGCCGCAGATGCCTGGCCAGCAGGCGCACCGGGGCGTCGTCGAGGTGCCCGTCGAGGTCGATCAACACCGCGGCGGGGCGGGCCGGGAGACCCGGAAGAACGCCCACGCGGTGGTGTGGGACGTCCACGCCGGCGGTGCGCAGGGCATCGTCGATCCGGGCGCGCACCCGCGGCAGTTGCCCCGGGACGCGACCGAGCAGGGACGTGCGGGCGGATGGCGGGCGCGGACCGGTCCCGCCGCCGTGCTGCCCCCTCGTCGGGCCGCCGACCAGCACGAAGCGGGTGGTGGCCGTCGCGTCATCGCGGATGCCGCTGGCCAGGGGGACAAGTCCGTAGTGGGCAGCCGCGGTTGGGGGCGCGAGGGCCGCGTCCCAGCGTCCCTGGGCGACCTGGTGGGCGCCGGCCGCGTTCGACGACACCGGCACGCGGCGGGCCTGCGGCAGGTGGGCTGCCAGCCAGTCGCGTACCTGGGGGAAGGCGTGCGGATGCCCGGCAACGGTGCCGATCCGCTCGATGGTTGTGCCGGGGCGGACGAGCAGGCAGAACGCGATGGCCAGGTGCACCTCGCGCTCGATGGCCAGTCCAGGCAGCGGCGCCAGGGCCTGGAACGTGGCGCCCACCAGGCCGCTGACGGAGTTCTCCAGCGGCAGCATCGCCGCGGCGGCCGTCCCCCTTGCCACCGCGGCCACCGCCTCGTCGGCGGAACGGACCGGGGCGAGCGGGGCGTTCGTGTGCTCGGGAAGGGCGCGCAGGGCGAGTTCGGTGAAGGTGCCCTCGGGGCCGAGGTAGCACAGGCGTCGAACCGTCGCACGGCCCGAGACCGGGGCGCCGCGCACCGCGTCCGGCGCCGTGGAAGTGGCGTGCAGGGTGTCCATGGCGATCACGGACTCCAATGTGCGGTGTCGGCACCCGGCGCGACAGTCGCCTCCTCGTTCTAGATCACTGGTACTAGGCGGATCGCCATAGGCCATTCGATCAACTACCGGCCCCTCGCCCGCCAGTTGATGCTGGGTTCACCGGCACCTTGGATCTTCGGGAGGCAGCATGTCAGCAGAGTCGGCCCGCTCACTGCTCGTCGTCGGCGACCGCTTCGCGGACTTCGCCCACGCGGTCGGCGCCACCACCTTCTCCGCCTTCGTCCACGCCCTCGACAACGGGGACTTCGACAGTCCGCGGGAGGAACTGACCGTCCACACCGGGCAGGGCATCGGGGACTACGAACTGGGCTATCTGCGCGAGGCCGCCACGCGGCGCGGCCTGGAGACGCTGATCCGCCTGACGGACCAACCCGCGGAACTGGTCGGCCGCCAGCACGTGCACAAGGCACGGGCCGACAACGTCCTGGTCGCCGGACTGGAACAGACCGGCGAGGCGGATTTCGAGGCCGAACTGCGGCTGCACGACCACAACGAGCTGCTCGTCGACGTCCAGGACCGGGTGCACGTCCAGGGCATGGTCGCCATCGAGGCGAGCCGGCAGATGTTCCTGGCCGTCACCGAGGGCCATGTCCTCTCCCGCTGGCCGCAGCAGCGCTACTACATCGTCATCAACGACATGAACACCAAGTTCGAGAACTTCCTCTTCCCGGTGCGCGCCAGGCTGCACCTGCACATCGACAGCATCGATGTGAGCGACCCGGGCAAGGTGCCGCTGCGGGTGACGGTCACCGTCGAGCAGGCCGGGCGCAGCGCCGCCACGACGACGGTGGACATGATCGCCTTCGCGCCCGGCGTGGTGGACGGCAAGGAACTGCGCCGGGCCAAGCACGCGGCGGCGGCCGTCACGGAGCCGGTCGGTGTCTGACGGCGCCGCCCCCGCAGCACCCGACCTGGACCGGGAACTCGACCGCAACCGCCGGCGCATCGACGAACTCGACGCCCAACTCGCGACGCTGTTCCAACAGCGTCGCACACACTCCCGCCGCATCCAGGACCTGCGGACGGGCGCCGGCCGCGACCGGCTCGACGGCCAGCGGGAGGAACGGGTGCGCGCCCGCTACCGGGCGGTGCTCGGCGCGGACGGCGACCAACTGGCCGCGGCCATCCTGTGGTTGTGCCGGGGCGGCGAGCCGGGGGAGTGGACGCGACGGGGCGCGGCCGACGAGGAGCGCACGGCACCCGCGAGCGGACCGGAGGTGAGCAGTGGCCCGCATCTATGAGATCGACGGCGTGGCGCCGCGCGTGCACCCCCTGGCCTACGTCCACCCGGATGCCGTCCTGATCGGGGACGTCACCATCGGGCCCGATGCCTACATCGCCCCGCTGGCCAGTCTCCGGGGCGACTTCGGGGCGATCCGCATCGGCGCCGGCGCCAACGTCCAGGACGGGTGCGTGCTGCACTGCTTCCCCGACACCGCGACCATCGTGGAGGAGGACGGGCACATCGGGCACGGCACCGTGCTGCACGGCTGCCGGATCGGGGCCGGTGCCCTGATCGGCATGAACTCCGTGATCATGGACGGTGCGGTGATCGGCGAGCGGTCCTTCGTCGCCGCGAACAGCTTCGTCAAGTCGGGCTTCGAGGTGCCCGCCCGCCATCTGGCCCTGGGCAGCCCGGCCCGTACGGCGCGCGAGCTCACCGACGACGAGATGGCCTGGAAGGCCAACGGCACACGCCTTTACCAGGAGTTGGGACGGCGCAGCGCCAAGACCCTGCGCCCGGTCCCCGACGGCGCCCGCCCTGCCTGGTCCGCCCCCGTCGGCGACGACGGGCAGCGCGCCCAGACCCCACCGGACGGGCGCACCGCACCCGCACACGTACCGCTGAACGAGTACCGCGCCGCGGCCAACACGGCGCGCAAGGAGGAGAAATGACGGAGCTTCAGCCGACCTTCCGGGTCATCCGGGCCAACGAGACCTCGCTGGACACGCAGCAGTCGCCCGGCGCCCAGCGGATGGCCGCGGTGAGCGCGACGACGACGGACGCCAAGCGGATCTGGTTCGGCCGGGTGACCAACGAGCCCGGCATGAGGTCCGTGCCGCACCACCACGGCGAGGCCGAGACCGCGGGCTATGTCGTCAACGGGCGGATGCGCATCTACCACGGCGAGGGCTTCAAGGAGTATGTCGACCTGGACGAGGGCGACTTCGTCTACCTCCCGCCGTACTTCCCGCACATCGAGGCCAATCTCAGCGACACCGCCGAGCTGGTGCTGCTCGCCGCGCGCACCCCGGACAACATCGTGGAGAACCTCGACGACCCCGACCAGTTGGACCACTGGCACCCCACGCAGTGACCACCGGCGCCACCTGGTCACTGACCGCATGATCCGCAGGCCACGTCGCCCGCTCACGGGCGACCGGCGGTCGTGGGCCGCCCGTGACACCCCTCACGGGCGGCCCGCACGCATGCCCGCTTCCGCCGACCCTCCCAACTCGCCTACGTTCAACCCTTGTTGGGCCTGGTCTTCTGCCGGAAGCTGGCCTTCTTCTCCCGGTTTCCGCACAGGTCCATCGAGCACCACCGCCTGCTGTTCGTCCGGGACTGGTCCAGGAAGATCACCGTGCAGGTCGGTCCCGCGCACTCGCGCAGCCGCGGCGCGTCGACGCCCGTGAGCAACTCCACCGCGTCCCGCGCCAGGGAGGCCAGCATGCCCAGTACCGACTCCGTGCCCGCCCAGTCCAGGCCCCGACCGTCGGCGCTGAGCGCCAGCGGCAGCGGTGCGCGGCGCGCCCAGCGGTTGACCGTCGCGGTGTCCTCGGGGTCCGGGGCGGTGCCGGCCATCTTGGCGCGGACGGCGCGGTAGATGGCTTCGCGCAGTGCGCGCGCCTGGCGCGCGGTGTGTTCGCTGACCGGCCCCGGTGCACCGTCCGGCGGCAACAGGCCGGCCTCGACCCCCCACCGCTTCACGCGCTCGCCGGTCGCGATCCGCTCGATGTCAAGGTGTCCGCGCCGACCCATCGTGCCCGCGAAGTCCAGGCACGGTCGCCCCGAATGGAACGGGAAGTCCAACCGACGGTCATCCAGGACTACTTCACCCATGGCCTGCCCTTTCGCCGTTGTTCACGCGATGCTGACGCCCCCCGACATGCCCGTTCGGGCGAGACTCACACCCCCGCGATGGAACCAGCTTAGCCGGTTCCATGTGCTACAGTCTCGTTGGCCAGTGATTCGGTGGCGGACCCGGCCCAGGAGGTCGCAGGGAGCATGTCTACCAACGGAACCCCCTACGTCTTAGCCAGACCCCCGGTCGGCGCATGCGACCCACCATGCGCCCAACCAAACGAACCTCGCACGAAGTTGACGGTGCGTGAGACCCAAGTTCTCACGGCGATCGTCAAAGGGATGTCAAACCGCCGGATCGGGCGTGAGTTGCGGATCTCCGAGCACACGGTCAAGGCCCACATCCGATCGATCTTCCACAAGCTCCGGGTGGTCTCGCGCACCCAGGCCGCCATCATCGGCCTCCAGGCAGGTGTCGTCCCACCGGCCTGATCCACTGTCGATGCATCCCCACGCCTGGACCCATCCGGCGGCGCTCCAACTGCCCTCATTTTCCCGGGTCGTTGACTTCCAGTTGGGCCGGCTCCCCTCTCTCGGGGAGCCGGCCCGCTCGGCATTGCCGAAGGGTATGCCGGCCCTACGCGTCCGCGCCCTTCGCCTCGCCCCGACGCGGGCGGAACCAGACCATCACCAACACCGCACCCGCCAACACCACGACGCCCACGGCCCGGTAGCCGTCGCCCATTGCCCGGGTGAAGGCATCGATCACCCGCCCGTGCTCCGTCGCGCTCAGCCGCGACGCGGCGTCCAGCGCCGCACCCACCGAACCGTGCCCTTGGCCGGCCCCCTGACCGCCCCGGACGGACTGCGGCAGGTGGCTGGCGAACTGCACGTTCATCACCGTTCCCAGCACGGCCACGCCCAGTGCGCTGCCCAGTTCACGGGTGGCGCTGTTGAGCCCGGAGCCCAGGCCCGCCCGATGCGGCGGCAGCGACGAGAGGATCCCGGTGGACATCGGCGGCACGGCCACCCCGGCTCCCGCGGCGAAGACCAACAGGTAACCCACGTACAGCCAGTACGGCGTGCCGGCACTCGCCGTGGAGAGCAACACCAACGCCAACACCGTCAGCACCAACCCCGCCGACACCACCACGCGCGCGCCCAGCCGCTCGGTCAGCCGCACGCTGTTGCGCGAGGCCACGAACGTACCGATCGCGTACGGCAGTACCGCAACCCCCGTCAGCAGCGCGGAGAACCCCTTGGCGTACTGGAGGTACTGGGCGTTGGTGTAGAACAGCGCGAACACCGCCACGAAGACCACCGTCACCCCCAGCGTCCCCGCCCGCAGCTCACGCCGGGCGAACACCCGCGGGTCCAACATCGGTTCCCGGTGGCGCAGTTCCCACCCTACGAACCCGACCAGCAACACCACGGCCGCCACCGCCGAGGACAGCACCGGGGCAGCCGTCCAACCCCGCTCCGGTCCCTCGATGATCGCGTACAGCAGCGCGAGCAGCGTCAGGGCCAACAGCAGCGCGCCCACCGGGTCCAACACCATCGGGCGTCCGGGGGTGCGCGGTGCCCCTCGCGCCGCCAGCACCGCGAGGCCGCAGGCGACCGCCGCCAGCAGCCCGAACAGCGCCGGCCACGGCAGGAATTGCAGCACGATCCCACTGCCGAGATTGCCGGCGACCCCGCCGACCGAGGCCATCGCCGTCCACGTGGCCACCGCCTTGGCGCGGCCTTTCTGGGGGATGACGGCCAACAGCAGTGCCAGGGTGGTCGGCAGCACGAAGGCCGCGCCGGCGCCGGTGAGCGCCCTGGCACTCAGCAGTACGCCGGTGCCCGGCGCCAGGGCCGAGGCCAACGCGCCGATGGCGAACACCACCAGACCGCTGAGCAGTGTCCGCTTGCGCCCGAAGCGGTCGCCGACCACCCCGGCCGGGATCAACAGACAGGCGAAGACGATGGCGTAGGCGTCGACGATCCACAGCATGGCCGTCGGCGAGGGGTGCAGGGCACTGACCGAGAGACTGGGCAACGCGAGGTTGACGGCGTTGATGGTCGCGAACACCAACACCACCGACCCGTACACGGCCACCGCCAACTGGCGCGAACGGCCACCGACGCCCCCGCCCGCCGAGCGGGCCGAGTCGCCCGACGCCGCGGAACCGGCGGCAACACCCGGCGTGGAGGCGGCGGTTGGTGGTGCGGAACGTGCCGCGCCCAAGGGGCTGGCGGAACTGGTGGAGCGTCGAGAAGGCAGGGCCGCTGAAGACATGTCTCCATGGTTGAGACGCCGCAGAAGTAAGTCCAGTGACGGAAGTGCCCAGGGGTATTAAGCTCAGCTAAATGCTGGATTTTCGTCGCCTCCACGTCCTGCACGCCGTAGCGCAAGAGGGCTCCATGACCCGGGCTGCCAAGGCGCTCGCCTTCACTCCCTCGGCGGTCTCCCAGCACATCAGCTCCCTGGAACGCCAGGCCGGCACCCCCCTCCTGGTCCGCCTCAAGCGCGGCGTCCAACTCACCGACGCCGGCCGGCTCCTGGTCGAGCACACCGAGGTCATGCTGCAACGCCTGGCCACCGCCCAACACGAGCTCGACGACCTCATCCACCTGCGAGCCGGCCGACTGCGGATGGCGACCTTCCCCTCCGCCGGAGCGCGCCTCCTCCCAGCGGCCATCACCGCGTTCCGCCGCAGTCACCCCGACATCGAACTGACCCTGCACAGCCACTCCTCCGACCGCAGCGTCGAGCTCCTGCGCAGCGGCCAACTCGACCTGGCCGTGCTCTACACCTACGACTTCGCCGACCTCGTCGACCTCACCGGCATCAACGCCGTACCGCTCCTCCAGGACGCCATGCACGTCGCACTGCCGGCCGACCATCCGCTCGCCGACCGAAGCGAGGTCAGCGCCGCACAACTGCGCGGCGAACCGTGGATCCAGAACCACGACCCGATGTGCTCACGCATGCTCTCCCACATCTGCGGCCTGGCGGGGTTCATCCCCAAGGTGGTGTTCGACAGCGACGACTACGCCACGGTCAGCCGACTCGTCGAGGCCGGGCTCGGCGTCGCGGCCGTCCCCAGCCTCGCCATTGACCAGATGACGCACGGGGTTTCGGTCAAGCCGCTCACCCCCCGCACGGCCCGCCAGGTCTACGCCACCACGACCGACGAGCCGACCCCGGCCGTCCACGCCATGCTCGACATCCTCACCGGCCTGCCGCTGTGACCCGCCGCACTGACGCGATCTGACCCGCCCGCACCACACTCAACTCCCGGGCAAGTCAAGGATATTCACACCTCATCAGGTGCGGCGGGCGGCATCGGAATGTGTCCTTCGCGCAGCGCCCGTACCGCGGCTTCGGTGCGCGAGGACACATCCATCTTGATGAATATCGACCGGACGTGGACTTTCACGGTCCGCTCGGATATTCCCAACCGGCGACCGATCCCACGATTCGAAAGCCCCGCGGGAATCCCCTGCGCAACCTCGGCTTCACGCCGGGTCAACTGCGTTGCCGGCGGCCGCCGTTCCTCCGGATTGCCGTCGTCGTCGGTGCCGTCCAAACGTAACGTGACGGAACTCATAGCAGGATCCCCCATCCGTGCGTCGTCTCCTCCGACCAGCCGGGGTCCCGCCGAAACGACACATGGATTCACCCCGTAAAACCATCACCGTACGAAGGCAGCACACGGCGAACAATGCTCTGCGCCCGTTCTTAATGGGGAAGTAACAAGCAAACAACGGACAGCCAACCTTCACGACCCCCGAACCCGGGTCGAGCGACGCGAAGGTCTCTGTGCTGCGGCGATCGGGGCCCGGCGCGGCGCGACCGACCGGCCGCATGGTGTACACCCGCTGAATTCCCGGAATCCGGAAGTGGAATCAGGCTGGGAAGCAGAACGGGGGCAGATGCGCAAGTGGATTTCCGTCGGGGGCTTTTGGGCGTCAGGTGACGGCCGCAGCACGGACTCCCCGCTCCGCCCGCCGTATTCGCGACAGCCGTTCGTGTGCGGCTGCGGATCAGTGGATGGTGAGGCGGGCGATCGTTCCGATTTCGAGGGCGGTCCACATGGCGCCGTCCGGCCCTTGGGCGATGCCGTGGGGCTCCGAGGACGGGGTGGACAGGGCGTGTTCGTCGATACGGCCGTCGGGCGTGATCCGGCCGATGCGGTTGGCTCCCCACTCGGTGAACCAGCAGGTGCCGTCGGCGTCGGCGGCGATGGCGTGAGGGCGCGACCCGCTGTCCGGCAGGGCGAATTCGTCGAGTTTCCCGTCCGGCGCGATCCGTCCGATCCGACCCGCGCCGATCTCGACAAACCACATGGCGCCGTCGCCGCCCGCGGTGATGCCGACGGGGGCGCTCGCCGGGGTGGGCAACGGGTGGACGGCGACGGTGCCGTCGAGCCCGATGGCCCCGATCGCGTTCGCCTGGTTCATCGTGAACCAGAGGCGGTCGTCCGGGCCGGCCGCGATGGCAGACGGGAAGGCCCCGGAGAGGGGGAGAGGGAACTCGGTCACGTTTCCGTCGGGCGTGATGCGTCCGATCCGATCGGCGTTGGTTTCGGTGAACCACAGCGCGCCGTCGGGGCCCGTGGCGATCCCGAACGGCCCGGCATCCGGGGTGGGGAGCGGGAACGAGGAGACGTTTCCGGACGTGGTGATGCGGCCGATCCGGTGGCCGGCGAACTCGGTGAACCACAGGGCGTCGTCCGGCCCCGCGGTGATGATCGAGGGTCCGCTCGACGCCGATTCGAGCGGGTAGGAGGTCACGGCGCCGTCGAGCGCAAGCCGGCCGATCCGGCCGTGGTGGACCAGGGTGAACCACAGTGCGCCGTCCGGTCCGGCGGTGATTCCGTAGGGGCCGGCCGCACGGTCGGAGACGGTGAATTCGGAGATCGAAACGGTCGAGCGACGCGGCATGGGCGGCTTTCCTTGAGGGGGATCGGTGGATCGGTGGATCGGTGAGCGGGCGGACGGCGGACGGCGGACACGGGTGGCTGTGGCTGTGGCTGTGACTACGGCTGTGGATGCTATCCGGGCCCCGGTGTTGGGGCTTTCGGTTTTCCGGCTCGGTGTCGCGCGGCGAGGTGGCACGATTGCCTGCGCGGCCGCGTCCGACGCGACAGGTGAGAGGCGACTGGCGACTTGCAACTGGCGATAGGCGGCAGGCGGCAGGCGGCAGGCGATGCACGAGCGGGCGGGCAACGGCCGGAAAACCATGGATGGTTGGAGGAGCAACATGAACGACGTGCTGATCACCGGGGCCACCAAGGGCATCGGACTGGCGATCTCCCACCGGCTGGCGAAGGCCGGGTACCACGTCATCGGCATCGCCCGGAGCGAGCCCGAAGAGGAGTTCCCCGGCACCTTTCTCCAGTGCGACCTCGCCGACATCGACGACACCGCCCGCATGTTGGCAGCGGCCACCCGCGGGCGCGCCATCTGTCGGGTCGTCAACAATGCGGGTATTGCCGAGCCCCAGCCCATCGAGGACCTCGACCTGGCGACGTTGCAGCGGGTGGTGGACCTGGGCCTGCGCGCGTCGGTCCAGGTCGTGCAGGCGCTGGTGCCGGGCATGCGGGCGGAACGCTTCGGGCGGATCGTCAACATCACCTCGCGGGCGACGTACGGCGCCAGGGACCGCACGTCCTACGCGGCGGCCAAGAGCGCGCTCGTCGGCTGCACCCGTTCCTGGGCATTGGAGTTGGCCGCGGACGGCATCACGTCCAACGCGGTGTCGCCCGGCCCCGTAGCGACCGAGTTGTTCCGTCGCGCGCGGCCCGTCGGCAGCGAGGGGGAGCGGAAGGCGATCGCCTCGATCCCGGTGGGGCGCCTGGGAACTCCCGAAGACGTCGCCGCGGCAGTCGAGTTCCTGCTGTCCGACGACGCGGGGTTCGTCACCGGCCACGTCCTCGACGTCGACGGCGGCAGCAGCCTCGGCGGGCGCTAGGGTCTAGACGCTCGTTTCGCTCACGCGGTGATCCGCAGCACGCGTGGGGGACGGGGCGCCGGTTCGGGTAGCCGCAGCGGTGAGCGGCCCGGTGTGATGCTCCCCAGAAGGGTGGCCTGACGGGCGCCCGTGCCGGAGGGGATCGCGCCGGGCAGCCCGTTGAAGGTGAGGAACCCCAGGACGGCGAAGGCCAGGGCCTCCTTGGCGTCGGAGGGCAGCCCGAGGTCGTCGCTTGGGCGGAGCGGTACGACGGGGAGTTCGTTGGCGAGCATCCGCATGAGCGTGGGGTTGCGGGTACCGCCGCCGGAGACGATGAGTTCGCTGACGCGATGGGCGCGGCAGGCGTCGGCGACGGTGACGGCGGTGAGCCGGGTCAGGGTGGCCAGTACGTCGTCGGGGTCGAGTCCCGGCGACGCCTGCAGTGCCTGTTGTAGGTAGTGGAGATGGAAGTGTTCCTTGCCGGTGGTCTTGGGGGCGGGCCGGCGGTAGTACGGGTCGGACAGGAGGAGGCGGAGCAGGTCGGGGTTGGTCCGCCCGGCGGCGGCTCGGCGTCCGTCCCTGTCGAAGTGGGCCGCGCCGCCGGTGAAGTGGCGGATGGCGGCGTCCAACAGGGCGTTGGCGGGGCCCGTGTCGAAGGCCAGCGGTTCGGTGTCGGCGGCGACGACGGTGATGTTGGCGACGCCGCCGAGGTTGAGCGCCGCCGGTGTGCCTGGGAGTGCGCGCAGCAGCAGGGTGTCCATCGTGCTGACCAGCGGGGCGCCCTGCCCGCCGGCGGCGACGTCCCTGCTGCGCAGGTCGGAGACGACGGGGAGGCCGGTTCGCTGGGCGATCCAGGCGGGTTGGCCTAGTTGGAGCGTGCCGCGGACGGTCCCGTTCTCCACCCAGTGGTACAGGGTCTGGCCGTGTGAGACGACGAGGTCGGCGGCGTTGGCGCAGAGTTCGTGCGAGGCGCGCGCCGCGGCGGCCGCGAAGGCGTGTCCAACACCCGTGTCCAGAGCGCAGATGGCCTGTGCGGTCGTGGGGGCCGGGGGCAGTGTCGTGGCAATGAGGTTTCGCAGGTCGTCCGGGTAGGGGACGGAGAGATGCCCGAGCGGTCGCAGGCGCAGGACGTCGCCGTCGAGGGTGAGGTCGCCGGCGGCCGCCTCGATGGCGTCGTAGGAGGTGCCTGACATCAGGCCGATTACGCGCATGGCGCCATCGATACACCGTGGGCGTTCCAACTGTCACGGTGCCGTGGACTGTTGCTGTTGCTGTTGCTGTTGCTGTTGCTGTTGCCGGCGCCGCTGCCGCCGATGCCGATGCCATGGGTCCGGCCGCCTCCCTCTATTCTTTCCGTGTATACATGAAGGGTATAGTTGGGGTGTTGCCCGGCGACCCTCGCCATCCGTTCTGGAGAACCCACCGTGCTCAAAGGCAGTTTGACGCTTCCCGTCCGGCAGAGAGCCGGACTCGACGAAGTGCCCGAGGGTCGGAAGGGCGAGCGGAAGCCGGCGAGTGGGCCGGCCGCGGGGGCGCGGCTGGCCGCCGTCGACGGGCTGCGCCTCGTGGCCGCCCTCGCGGTGGCCGCGTTCCACTACGTGGGCACGACGACCCCGCACTTCTGGGGCGAGCACGACCCCAGGCAGTTCGCTCCGGCGCTGCACGAGATCAGCCGCTACGGCTGGTTGGGCGTGGAGTTCTTCTTCCTGATCAGCGGCTTCGTCATCTGTATGAGCTGCTGGGGGCGCACGCCCGTGCAGTTCGCCGTCTCCCGCATCTCCCGGCTGTTCCCGTCGTATTGGTGCGCCGTGTTCATGGTCGTCGGCCTGGTTCTGACCGCCCGACTCGTTCGTTTCCAGGCAGCCACGCCGATCGACCCCCGGACGATACTGGGGAACCTGACGATGGTCCCAGGGCCGCTGGGACTGCGGTTGATCGAAGGGGTTGCCTGGACGCTCTGGGTGGAGGCCCGCTTCTATCTGCTCATGGCGGTCATGCTGTTCTTCGGGCTCACCTATCGCCGCATGATCGCCTTCTGCGGTGCCTGGCTCACCCTCGCGGTCGTCGCCCGCGAGCTCGACTCGGCCGTACTCGACGAGTTCACCATCAGTCAGTACGCGGGCCTCTTCGTCACAGGCATAGCGCTCTATCTGATGCACCGGTTCGGGCAGAACCTCGTGCTGTGGCTGCTGGCCGGCTTCGCCTGGTGCTACCAACTCACCGTGCTCAACGACCGGGTGACGGCCCACGCGGTGCCGCCCTCCGAAGGGGGCGCGCTCTCCTGGACCGTCTGCGCCGCGGTGCTGACCGTCTTCCTCGCCCTCCTCGCACTCGCCGGCGTCGGCCCGCTCGCCCGTTGTCGGCACCGGTGGTTGGTGACTGCCGGCGCGCTGACGTACCCCTTCTACCTGGTGCACCAGAGCATCGGTATCCCCGTGGCCAAGGGGCTGTTGCAGAAGGTGCCGGCGCTTGGCGTCCTCCCGTCGATGGCCGTGGCGGTCGCGTTCGCCCTGCTGCTGTCGGCAGTCATCTATCGCATGGTCGACAGGCCCCTTGGTCGAGTGATGCGGCGTCAGCTGATGCGCGGGATGAGCCCCCGGAGTCGGTCGGCCGGCTCGGAAGGGCGGCATGCTCCCACAATTGGGAGGCAGGGGACGGAAGTTGGGCAGTAGCGTGTGGCACATGACTGCCCAGGAATCGCACG
Source organism: Streptomyces sp. NPDC057743 (assembly GCF_042798755.1). Lineage (NCBI taxonomy): Bacteria > Bacillati > Actinomycetota > Actinomycetes > Kitasatosporales > Streptomycetaceae > Streptomyces > Streptomyces sp. NPDC057743. Next base: position 5,573 of record NZ_JBHVJX010000005.1, on the reverse strand, counting down.
CGACCCCGCCAGGCCCGCTCCAGGGGGCCCTCGACCACGACCGCTACTGCGCGGAACTGCTCGCCGAGACCGAACGCCTCCGCGCCGCGCTGCGCGGTGCCGACTTGACCGCGAACGTGCCCACCTGTCCCGACTGGACGCTGGCCGACCTCGCCAGGCACGTCGGCGGGGCGCACCGCTGGGCCGGGGAACTGGTTGCCACCCGCGCCGCCGACTTCATCGCCCCGACCGATGTGCCTGGCGCCGACGGGCCGGACGACGACAGCCCCGAGGCGCTCGATGCCTGGCTGGCCGAGGGCGCGGAGCGCACCGTGGCGGCGCTGCGCGCGGCCGGTCCGGACGCCGCCGTCTGGTCCTGGTCGCCGGACCATCGGGCCGGGTTCTGGGCCCGCCGGATGGCCCACGAGACGGTGATCCACCGCGCCGACGCCGCGCTCACGGTCGGTGTCGACTACGTGGTCCCGCCGGAGCTCGCCGCCGACTGCCTGGACGAGTGGCTCCAGTTGTGCGCCCTTCCGGAGGCGGCCGGGCGCTGGGCGGAGCGCGCCGACGGCGTGTTCGGCCCCGGCCGGACGATCCATCTGCACGCCACCGATGCCCCGGCCGGCCTGCCCGCCGAGTGGACCCTGGACCTGACGGGCAACCGGCTGACCCACCGCCGCGCCCACGAGAAGGCCGCGGTCGCCCTGCGCGGCCCGCTCACCGAGCTGCTGCTGGCGCTGTACCGCCGGCGGTCCGTGGACGACGCCGGGATCGAGGTACTGGGCGACCGCTCGGTGTTCGACGCCTGGCTGGATTACGCGTCCTTCTCCTGAACCGTTCCGCTGATCTGTCCCGTTGAATGGACTGTTCCGTTGAACTGTTACGCCGAACTGTTCTGCTGTGGGTCGGAGTTGGAGTGACCGACCCGGCCCGCCGCGAACTCCCGCCATAACTTCCCCCCCCCCGCCGATCGACCCATTGGCGCCGATGCCGGGCCACGATCCGCAACTTCCCTACAGCTACCGAGCGCCCCGAGAGCTCGTGCCCCCGCTCGGTTGGGTGGCGAGCCAGGCGCACAGGGCGGTCAGGGGCAGTTCGGCCGTGGCCGCCATGATGGCGGCGGTGGCGAGTGCCGGGCCGGGGGCCGCGGTGGACAGGTCGAGGTAGACGTCCGCGAGGAGGAGCGCTGCCGCGATGGTGGCGGGGGTGGTGTGGCGGGGGTCGGCGCGGATCAGGCGGGCTCCGGCGGTGAGGAGGGCGGCGGCCTCCAATGTGTCGAGGGCGATCCAGGGGGCTGCCTGGGAGAGGGGCAGGGTGCCGGCAAGGTAGCCGAGCCAGGGCAGCAGGGCGAGGCCGGCGGCCGTCAGTATGCGGCCGTGCCAGCGGCGGGCTCGCCGACGGCGCGCGTGGTCGAGGTACTCGGGCCCGTCGTGCCTGACGGCGTTGGCCGCGCAACTGCCGCTGTTGATAGGGGAGATGAGAGCTACGAGGGCCATGGTGAGGGAGATGCCTTCCGGGCTGCGGGCCCGACCGTCGGGCTCACCAACAAGACTGGGCCGTGCACCGGGCACGGTCAGTAGCGTGACTGTCAGACTTGGGGTGGCACTAGCTACACCCTCGTTCCGGCAGTTGGCGTGATGGTCGCCGCCGAGCCGGGCGTTTACCGTCGTAGCCATGAACCGATCCGACGGGCGGCCGCGCCGCCTGGCCCGCATACGAGCGCAGCTCGCTTTCCTGTGCACGGGCATCCTGCTGCACAGTGCCGCCTTCTTGTTGTGGGTGTGGTTCAGCCTCACCGCCGCCTTCGCTCCCCGCGGCGCCGTGGTCCCGTTGGTCTTCGCCGCCGCGGCCACCACGGGCGTCACCTGGCTCCAGCGCCGCCGTTTCGCCGCGTACGCGGACACCGACATCCCCCGCACCGCGCCCGTGCAGGGGCGCAACGAACTGGAGCGCGCCAGGCGCCGACTGGCCACCAGCGCGTACTGGCGTCAGCTCGGCTACCACCAGCTCGCCGGCCCGGTGTTGGGCCTGCTGGAAACCGTGCTGCTCGGCCTGTGGCTGGGCAGCATCGGTGGCATCACCCTCTATGCCTGGTACTGGTTGCTGCCACGCGACTGGGGTTTCAGCCAGTGGGCGGACACCGACGGCTGGCTCTTCGCCGTGGCCGGACTGGCGGTACTGCCCTGCCTGCGGCCGCTGACCGGCGCCGTGATCCGCCTGGAGTCGGTGAGCGCTGCCTGGCTGCTCGGGCCCAGCCGGGCCGAGGAGTTGGAACGGCGGGTGGCGGACCTGGCCGAGCGGCGGGCCGAGGCCCTGGCCGCCGCGGACGCCGAGCGCCGGCGCATCGAGCGCGACCTGCACGACGGCGCCCAGCAGCGACTGGTGTCGATGGCGGTCAACCTGGGCCTGGCCCGGGCCACCCTCACCGATCTGCCGCCCGAGGCCCGCGCCGTCATCGACGAGGCCCACCGCGCGGCGAAGGAGGCCCTCGACGAGCTCAACCACCTGGTGCGCGGCCTGCATCCGCACGTCCTGGACGACCGCGGTCTGGACGCCGCGCTCTCCGGCATCGCCGCCCGCGCGCCCCTCCCCGTTCACGTCACCGTGGACGTCGCCGAGCGCGCCGCGCCCGCGGTGGAGGCGGTGGCGTACTTCGTCGTCTCCGAGGCGTTGACCAACGTCACCAAGCACGCCCGGGCCAGCCGCGCCGAGGTGGTGGCCGAACGGGCCGGTGACACCTTGCGGGTGCGCGTCACCGATGATGGTGAGGGAGGGGCCGACCCCTCCGAGGGGACCGGCCTGACCGGGCTCGCGCGGCGCGTGGCCTCGGTGGACGGCACCTTCGCCATTGACAGCCCCCGAGGGGGCCCGACCGTCATCACCGTGGAGTTGCCGTGCACGCTGCCCAGCGCGCTGTGATAGCCGAGGATTCCGTTCTGCTCCGGATCGGACTGGTCAAGGTCCTGGAGACGGCCGGGTTCGAGGTGGTGGCCGAGGCCGGCGACGCGGAGGGGCTGTTGCGGGCGGTGGAGGAGCACCGCCCGGACATCGCCGTCGTGGACGTCCGGATCCCGCCCGGCTTCACCGACGAGGGGGTGCGGGCGGCCCTGGTCACCCGTCAACAGTGGCCAGAAACCGCCGTGTTGATGCTCTCCCAGTACGTCGAGGAGCGCTACGCGGCCGAACTGCTCGCCGCCCACACCAGCGGCGTCGGCTACCTCCTCAAGCAACGTGTCGCCGACGTCGAGGAGTTCATCGAGGCGCTGCGCCGGGTCGCGGCCGGCGGTACGGCCCTGGACCCACAGGTGGTCGCGCAGCTACTGGTACGGCGCCCGAGCGACCCGTTGGAGCGGCTGACCGAGCGCGAGCGCGAGGTGCTGGCCCTGATGGCCGAAGGCCGCTCCAACGCCGGGATCGCCGCCCAACTGGTGGTCAGCGAGAGCGCGGTGGCCAAGCACATCAACAACATCCTGGCCAAGCTGGACCTGCCCAAGGCCGACGGCGACCACCGACGGGTCCTGGCCGTCCTGCGCTTCCTGGGAGTGAGCGCGTAGCGACCGACGTGTGGCCTAAGGGGCTGCCCCGATATTGGGTAGGCCGGCCGCAGGAGGACAATCGCGCTCATGGTTGATGTCGTCCCCTTCGATCCCTCCCACCTCGCCGGAGTCCTCGACCTGTGTCGTAGTGAGGGATGGTCCAGCTTCTTTGCCAACCCCGCGCGGGCCGAGGCCAGCCTGACGGCACCGGGCGTGGTGGCGGTCGTCGCGGTTGACGGCGCGCGAGTCGTCGGCTTTGCGCAAGCCCTGACCGATGGTGTCGCACAGGCGCACCTGTCACTGCTTGCCACGGCCCACGACCGCCGCCGCGCAGGTATCGGCCGCAGTCTGGTTCAGGAGACTCTTCGCCGCTGCGGAGCCATGCGCATGGACCTGGTCACTGACACCGCGGAAGAGTTCTACGCCGCACTCCCACACCGCAGGTTTCACGGCTTTCGCCTCTACGGAGATGTTCAACCGTCCGGAGGGACTTCGTGAGCGGTAGGCCAGGGGAAGGCGGTGGAGAGGCTTCGGTCGTAAAGGCGCGGACGCGGTCCGAAGGGGGCGGCCGTGGAGTCCATCGTTGGAGGACGATATCCAGGAGGCCCTGCGGACCGCCCTCGGTACCCGTCGCGCAGCCGGGAGCCGCTGCGCGACGCCCTCGGGCAGCATTCCGGCGACGCCGTCGTGGTGCTGGAGAACGCGCAGTGGGCCGGACCGTTGTTCCGTTCCCGCGAACCCACCCGTGTGGGCGGGGACTTGGCCGCCGAGATCAGCCTGCGGTGATCACGCCCGCCGCGGTCAGCAGGGCGGCGGTTTCGTGGTGGGGGCCGTGCGGTCCGTCGTGTGTCCAGGCGATGGGGGGTCGGCCGGTGCCGTGCTCTTCTCGCAGGTTGGGGTTGGCGCCGTGGGCCAGCAGGGTGCGTACCGTTGCGGTGTGGCCCCAGCATGCGGCCGCGCACAGCGGGGTGCCCTCTGCGCCGAGGCCGGCGCTCTCGGTGTCGGGGGCGGCGCCGGCCACCAGGAGCAGAGTGGCGATCTCGGCCCTGCCGCTCACGGATGCCTCGTAGAGCGGGGTGGTTCCCACGTCGTTGCGACGCTCAGGGGCGGCCCCGGCCCGTAGCGCCGCCTTGGCTGCGCCGGTGTCGCTGCTCCAGATCGCTTGGAAGAGGCGCCGGGAGAGCTTCTTTTGCTGTCTGTGGTTCATCAGGGGCGACGTTACTGAACGGGTGCGCGGTGGGGCGAACCATATCTGTGGCTACGCCTGTTGATGGGTGGTGAGGGGCTGCGGATACCGACAGCAGCCTCGGCCCGAGCTGGATTACTGTGATTACTTTGCTGTGATTGCATTGCTGTCGACGTCACAACTCCTTTGTCAGGGAGCGTAGTTCGGCGACCAGTTCGGCGCCGGACGGTGCGTGCTCCGGGTCCACCAGCCACTGGAGCATCAGGCCGGAGAGCAGCGCGAGCGGCACCGATCCGCCGAGGCCCTCCCGGCCCTGGCGCTGGCCGGCCGCCAGGCGTTCGCGTACCTCGGGGGAGTGCTGTGCCTGTACGGCGGCCTCCAGTTGGGCCACCCAGAGCGCGCGGTGCGTGGTGAAGCTGTCGATCAGTGCCTGCCAGCGATCCTCCGGGCGGTCGCCGGCGGAGTGGCCGGCGAGCTCCTCGTCCAACTCGTCCACGGCCTCCACCAGGGCCTGTGTGAGCAGGGCATCCCGGGAGCCGAAGTGGTATCCGATGGCGGCGTGGCTGACTTTGGCGGCGGTGGCGATATCCCGGACGGTGGTGCGGCCCCAGCCGCGTTCGATCAGGCACTTCTTGGCGCCCGCCAGCAGGTCTTCGCGGTTTCCCATGCGGGCGAGGGTAGCAGTGGGTTGCCCGGATGGATTAGCCGAATGGTTCAGCCGTTTGGCTCATCCACATGGCTTGCCCAAATGGATTGACCATTTGGGCAAGGGGTCGCTAGTGCTGTGACCGGAAACGATCACCGGGTTGGTGTCGACCGACCTTGCACCGGTTGGATGTGACGACACGTCCGATCGGTGCGGGGAGGGT